>NZ_CP147247.1:4227500-4560000 GCF_002140975.2 Enterococcus sp. 9E7_DIV0242 | reverse complement strand
CCCTCACGGTACTGGTTCACTATCGGTCACTAGGGAGTATTTAGCCTTGCGGGATGGTCCCCGCGGATTCCGACGGAATTTCACGTGTTCCGCCGTACTCAGGATCCTCCTAGGTGTTGCCAAAATTTCGTCTACGGGGCTTTCACCCTCTCTGGCGGACTTTTCCAAGTCCTTTGACTATCCTGACAGACTACCATATCGGAGTCCTACAACCCCAATGAGCAAGCTCATTGGTTTGGGCTCTTCCCGTTTCGCTCGCCGCTACTCAGGGAATCGAATTTTCTTTCTCTTCCTGCAGGTACTTAGATGTTTCAGTTCTCTGCGTCTACCTCAATTACGCTATGTATTCACGTAAATGTAACATCCTATAAAAGATGCTGGGTTTCCCCATTCGGAAATCTCTGGATCATAGCTTACTTACAGCTCCCCAAAGCATATCGGTGTTAGTCCCGTCCTTCATCGGCTCCTAGTGCCAAGGCATCCACCGTGCGCCCTTATTCACTTAACCTTATCAACCTTACGGTTGGGTTTTGACTCGTTTCTCTAGCGATAGAGGCGTCATCAAGAAAAATAAGCTATCGAACAATTTTAAAAAACTCTTCAACGCGGTGTTCTCGGTTTGTTTGTGTTGTTGATTTTCTTTCTATCCAGTTTTCAATGAACAAATTAAATAGTAACCATTGGTTACTATATGGAGCCTAGCGGGATCGAACCGCTGACCTCCTGCGTGCAAAGCAGGCGCTCTCCCAGCTGAGCTAAGGCCCCGTGTTTCAATTGTCGAGGTAAACCTCTCAAAACTGAACAAAGTGAAGTTAAACCGTGTAGTTTCCGTAATATTCCTTAGAAAGGAGGTGATCCAGCCGCACCTTCCGATACGGCTACCTTGTTACGACTTCACCCCAATCATCTATCCCACCTTAGGCGGCTGGCTCCAAAAGGTTACCTCACCGACTTCGGGTGTTACAAACTCTCGTGGTGTGACGGGCGGTGTGTACAAGGCCCGGGAACGTATTCACCGCGGCGTGCTGATCCGCGATTACTAGCGATTCCGGCTTCATGTAGGCGAGTTGCAGCCTACAATCCGAACTGAGAGAAGCTTTAAGAGATTTGCTTAGCCTCGCGACTTCGCGACTCGTTGTACTTCCCATTGTAGCACGTGTGTAGCCCAGGTCATAAGGGGCATGATGATTTGACGTCATCCCCACCTTCCTCCGGTTTGTCACCGGCAGTCTCGCTAGAGTGCCCAACTGAATGATGGCAACTAACAATAAGGGTTGCGCTCGTTGCGGGACTTAACCCAACATCTCACGACACGAGCTGACGACAACCATGCACCACCTGTCACTTTGTCCCCGAAGGGAAAGCTCTATCTCTAGAGTGGTCAAAGGATGTCAAGACCTGGTAAGGTTCTTCGCGTTGCTTCGAATTAAACCACATGCTCCACCGCTTGTGCGGGCCCCCGTCAATTCCTTTGAGTTTCAACCTTGCGGTCGTACTCCCCAGGCGGAGTGCTTAATGCGTTTGCTGCAGCACTGAAGGGCGGAAACCCTCCAACACTTAGCACTCATCGTTTACGGCGTGGACTACCAGGGTATCTAATCCTGTTTGCTCCCCACGCTTTCGAGCCTCAGCGTCAGTTACAGACCAGAGAGCCGCCTTCGCCACTGGTGTTCCTCCATATATCTACGCATTTCACCGCTACACATGGAATTCCACTCTCCTCTTCTGCACTCAAGTCTCCCAGTTTCCAATGACCCTCCCCGGTTGAGCCGGGGGCTTTCACATCAGACTTAAGAAACCGCCTGCGCTCGCTTTACGCCCAATAAATCCGGACAACGCTTGCCACCTACGTATTACCGCGGCTGCTGGCACGTAGTTAGCCGTGGCTTTCTGGTTAGATACCGTCAAGGGATGAACAGTTACTCTCATCCTTGTTCTTCTCTAACAACAGAGTTTTACGATCCGAAAACCTTCTTCACTCACGCGGCGTTGCTCGGTCAGACTTTCGTCCATTGCCGAAGATTCCCTACTGCTGCCTCCCGTAGGAGTCTGGGCCGTGTCTCAGTCCCAGTGTGGCCGATCACCCTCTCAGGTCGGCTATGCATCGTTGCCTTGGTGAGCCGTTACCTCACCAACTAGCTAATGCACCGCGGGTCCATCCATCAGCGACACCCGAAAGCGCCTTTCAAATCAGAACCATGCGGTTCCGATTGTTATACGGTATTAGCACCTGTTTCCAAGTGTTATCCCCTTCTGATGGGCAGGTTACCCACGTGTTACTCACCCGTCCGCCACTCCTCTTTCCCGGTGAGTGCAAGCACTCGGTGGGAAAGAAGCGTTCGACTTGCATGTATTAGGCACGCCGCCAGCGTTCGTCCTGAGCCAGGATCAAACTCTCATAAAAAGTTTAAACTTGACAGTCTTGCGACTGTTACGCTCAATTTGTTTGCTAGCATATTGCTTGCTTGTTAAATCATGTTGTTGTCTTGATCGAATCAAGACATACTACACATTTGGTTTGTCTTACTTTGTTCAGTTTTCAAAGGTCTACTTGATTGCCTCGCAGCAACTTTTATATCATATCAAAGTTCTGATTTGATGTCAACTCTTTTTTTGAAGAAGTTGAAGTTTTTTTCTGCTTGGCTGTTGTCGTTTTGTTTCATAACAACTTTTATATCTTATCAACTTTTTTGTTATTTGTCAACAACTTTTTTATTGATAAAACAAGTTTTTTTGTTATTATTTTTTCAACGCTTTGTTATATTATCATGAAGAATGATCTTCGTCAAGATAAATTTTAAAGCTTTTTTTCTGTGCTGTTAGACAGCAATCAGAACATGTATAAATATATCAATTCTTATCTAAAAATGCAACTATTAATTCGTACTTTTTCCAGCTTTTTTTCGATACCGAACAAACGCTAGTATCCATAGTGAAGCATTCGTCTTTTCTCTCACGTTTATTCTTATATTTCTGCCAATATTCGCCATACATTTCAAGAAGTATCCTCAATAAAGTGATGTGTTCTTTCTATATAAATAGAATAACTACTGCTTTATCATATATGAGGCAGATCTTTCAAAAAAACGGTTCTACAATATATTGTGTTGGTGGAAATTCCTAAAGGAAAAGTCACCAGCATTTTTTTGAGTGTTCAAACACAAAAAAGGAACAACAAACTGATAAAATGAAATCGACAAAAACCACAAATCATCAGAAAGGTTGTTCCTCTATGGATAAGAATACCAGATTATTGCTTGGACTAACAGATAAACATCTCTCCTTTGGAGAGGATTGGCTTGAATACAGTCATTCAAAAGGTGTTAAGGCTCAGGTCATCAAAGCAACACTTACGTATATACCTACACATTGTAGAAACTGTGGCATTAAAAATCAAGGACAGATTATCAAAAACGGTTACCATCGGACATATACTCAATTACCTGTTTTTAATGGTCGCTTGACATTATTGGAGCTGAAACGTTCACGCTTTCGTTGTCATGAGTGTCACGCTACTTTTCACGCTCAAACAGAGTTAGTTGAAGAGCATCATCATTTATCGAAGCAGCTCTGCCTCCAAATCATGCTTGATTTAAAGAAAAATGTTTCTAGGAAAGAGATTGCCCAAAAACATTTCGTTTCAGACGTGACGGTTCTTCGCTTAATGGAAGAGCTAGCTACTTCTTATTCTCCAAACTGGCGATTTCTTCCAAAAATTTTATGTATTGATGAATTCAAATCAATGAAATCTTGTGAAGGAGCAATGAGTTTTATTTGTGTTAATGGAGAAACCAACAAGATTCTTGAAGTCCTTGAAGACCGACGGTTAACACACTTAACCCGACACTTTATGCGTTACACAAAAGAAGCGCGAGAAAACGTAAAGTACCTGGTCATGGACATGAATGCGAGCTATGATCAATTACTCAAGTCTGTGTTTCCAAATGCCCAACTCGTCACTGACCGATTCCACATTGTCCAACAGATAAATCGAGCGTTAAATCAACTGCGGATAAAGACAATGAATGCCTTTCGGCATTCCTCACCGCAAGAACAGAAGCAATATCGTCGACTCAAACGGTATTGGAAGTTACTCTTAAAAGATTCCTCTGAACTTGATAGTCAACATCGTCCCTATCATTCACTGTTCAAACGTCCATTAACTCAAACAGATATTGTCGATGAATTACTCAGCTATGATTCAACCTTGCGCATTGCTTACGATACTGTTCAATTTCTCAAATATACCTTTACTCATCGAGACGCCAAGCGTTTCTTTGAAGAACTTGATACACTAGATCCCCGACTGCCTTTCTGGTTCAAAAAGAAATTGAGATTCTTCAAGAAGCACAGACAAGGAATTACCAATGCTTTCAGTTTTTCTTTTTCTAATGGCATTACAGAAGGGTTGAACAACAAGATTAAGGTAATCAAACGAGTGGCTTATGGCTACCGCAATTTCTATCATTTTCGTTCACGTATTTACATTGTTCAAAGTCTTGTTTTTTCTCAAGATTAAAAGGAGGCTCACAACCAATATCTCTGCAGCTATAAAGGTAAATCGGGAATTAGTAGCTGTTATCCAAGTACATGTACAGCTACTTTGACTCGATTTAGGAATGGAATTGGCGCTTTTTGCCAAGTCGCTTCCGGCCAGCTGCCCAGATAATTGGCAGAAGTCCTCCTATTTCTAAAAAAGAACTTGAAACAAAACCAGAATGTCTCTGATTTTTATTCCAAGTTCTACGATTTTATTCAGTTTTTTGTCCTACCAACACAAATTGACATAGAACCAAAAAAACTTCGGAACAGCGTTACTGCTGTTCCGAAGTTTTTAGATCCATCTCTGCATTTTTAATTATAGGAATATAAATTCTGAAAATAGTTCCTTGACCGATAACACTTTCAGCATCTATTCTTCCTTTATAACTTTCAATCAATTTTTTTGCAATGGATAGTCCAAGCCCATTGCCGCCTTTCGTTCTGGCTCTTGCCTTATCAACACGGTAGAATCGATCAAATATTTTATTGATCTCCTCTTCTGAGATTCCTTCACCGAAATCTTGAATAGCAATTTCAAATTCCCCAAAGGTACGAGAAATAGAAACATGGACTTCTTTTCTATTGGTTGAGTACTTGACTGCGTTATCTAAGATGATGATCAACAGCTGTTCGAAATGGTTTCGATAAATCCCTAATATTACTTCTTCACTTAAATCATCATCCAGAGTCATTTGAAAATCCGGATAGAGTAGTTTGAAATTGTTGAATACTTGATAAACCACTTCTTTTGCATTCGATGTACGGTCAGAATACTGAACGTCTACCTGTTCTGCACGAGAAAGATCAAGCATCTCTTGTACCAAGCTTTTCATTCGGACGATTTCCTGTAAACTCGCCTTTAGTGATTCATCCAAGATTTCCGGATCTTCTTTTCCCCATCTATTCAGCAGATTCAAATGTCCCTCAATAATTGCTACTGGCGTTCTAAGCTCATGAGAGACATCTTCAACAAACTGTTCCTGCTGCTCAATATATCTTCTCATTCGATCCAGCATTTCATTGAATATTCCTGCCAGATCTGCCAATTCATCCTTCGATCCAATTGCAGGTACGTGAGCATCAGATTGTGGGTTCTTTCTGACGATTTCCATCGTATCTCTGAGTAGTTTCAAAGGTTTTAAGAAATAAGAAGATAGTAGGAAACCTAAAATACTGCTTAAAATAAGTGAAACGATTTCCAAAAATATAAGTGTGAAAAGCAAACGATTCCTAATAGCATAAAAGGATGATAGCTCGTAGAAAGCTTGCACATACCCTACTTGTTCTCTCGCACTTTTTGAATGCACAGGTTGAACAATCAAAAAACCTGTTTCTTCTTCTATTGTCCTTATCTCCGCTTCTTGCTTCCCTTCTTGAAGTAGCTTAAAATGCTTCTTCTGTGTTTCAAAAAGTAATTTTCCATTTGTATCATAAACAGATAAATATAATGCTGGAGTCCCAAGTTCGGCAATGACACTGTCCATTTCAAGAAGATTCCCAACAGCCGATCTTTGGTTGAAGTCATCTGTACTTTCCGGAGAAGGATTTTTTAGCGAAGTATATACTTCAGTAACTGTCAGCTCTTCTTCTGCATTTGCCAGACGATTAGTCACTTCAGCTACTATTCGTTCCACATTCTCCCGTTCCTTCTTCACTAGCAAATTTACAGATGTTTTATAGGTGATTACTGCAAATATGGTAAAAACAACGAATATAAAGAAAGAACTTGCAAGGGCCCACTTTACAGTAAGTGAGGGCCCTCTCAGTTCTCGTTTCACTATCTCTTTTAGCTTGTTCTTTTTCACGAGCGCATCACGTACCCTGTTCCGCGAACTGTTTGAATATAGCTTTCTTCTCCTGGAACATCAATCTTGTTACGTAGATAACGAATATATACATCAACGACGTTTGTTTCTACTTCTGTTTCATATCCCCAGACTTTATTTAATAGAACATCTCTGGCTAAAACAACATTGACGTTTTCCATAAGTGTCAGCAACAGTTCATACTCACGTTTTGTTAGCTCGATCATTTCTGAGTTCCGACGAACCACACGATTTTCCTTTTCAATCGTTAAATCACGATAGGTAATCGTTGTTTGTTTGGCAATGTTCTTATCGCCTTCGATATCAATTCGGCGAAGTAATGCACGTAATCGTGCGAGCAATTCTTCAATAGCAAAAGGCTTCACGATATAATCATCGGCACCATGATCAAGACCAGATACGCGATCGATCACTGAGTCACGCGCAGTCATCATAATAATCGGTGTATTTTTTACTTGTCGTACACGTCGACATACTTCCAGTCCGTTCAGTTCGGGCAACATTAGATCCAGCAGAATCGCATCCCAATCATTATTCAAAGCAGCTTCCAGCCCAGTTCGTCCGTTGTAATGAACCTCAGTTCTATAACCTTCGTGTTTTAATTCCAGCTCAACGAAGCGCGCTAAGTTTTTTTCATCTTCAATAATCAGAATATTGCTCATTGATTTGCTATCCTTTCTCTCATAACAGCCTTTTTTCAGCTTTTTCATTATACCTACTTTTTTAATAAAAAGCTAGTAAATCTATTTTAAATGAGTATGACACATCATTAAAAACTCAGACTCCTCTTGCACTCAAAACTGAGTGAACAATGGGACAGTGGTCGCATCTTCTTGTTGCATGGACTATGATACTACTGTCCCATTCTCAGTTTCAATAAGCATCGGCTTTTTATCAGCAGAATAACGCTACAGCTCTCTCGAAATATGCTCTTCTATGAATAACAAAAACATCTAGGTTTTACCTAAAACGTAGCCGGCAGTTAGAACAATTTTAGTATTCATTTTTCCAACTATTTAGCTCACTATGTTCACATATTTTGAATAGATTAACTATCAAAGTCATTTGTTGCTTCACTAACTTGACATAAATTTCGAGCTGACGATACTGGTAGGTATGTCGATTACAGCATAATTATTCTTCTGTATACCAGCTATAATGATAAATTCCTTCTTTATCTGTACGCTCATAGGTATGAGCACCAAAGTAATCACGTTGTGCTTGAATCAGGTTCGCAGGTAAGCGTTCTGAACGATAAGAATCATAATACGCAATCGCAGAAGCAAATGTTGGAACTGGTACGCCAGCTTGAACAGCCATTGCAACAACATCTCTAACAGATTGTTGGTATTTTTTCGTGATTTCTACAAAGTAATCATCTAGCAATAGATTTTCAATATCTGAATCTTTTTCATACGCATCTGTGATTTTTTGTAGGAATTGAGCTCTGATAATACAACCTGCTCTCCAAATTTTAGCTATATCACCAAATGGCAAGTCCCAATCGTACTCTTTTGAAGCAACACGCAATTGAGCAAAACCTTGTGCATAGCTCATGATTTTACTGAAATACAACGCTTCGCGGATTTTTTCAACCAATTCTTTTTTATCTCCATCATATTGGTATGGTACCGGTTTAGCTAAAACTCCAGCAGCTTTCACGCGTTCTTCTTTATAAGCAGAAATGAATCGAGCAAAAACAGACTCCGTAATTAATGGTAACGGCACACCTAGATCAAGTGAACTTTGGCTTGTCCATTTACCTGTTCCTTTGTTTCCAGCAGCATCCATAATCACATCAACGATTGGTTGACCGGTTCCTTCATCATCTTTGCGCGTCAGAATATCAGCAGTTATTTCTACTAAATAGCTGTCTAATTCTCCGTCGTTCCATTCTTTGAATATCTCAGCCATTTCATCTACTGAAAGACCCAAGATATTTTGCATCAAGTCATAAGACTCCGCAATCAGCTGCATATCTCCATATTCAATACCGTTGTGCACCATTTTCACATAGTGTCCAGCTCCATTAGGACCAATGTATGTGACGCATGGTTCACCATCTTCTGCTTTAGCAGAAATCTTTTCAAGTACAGGCGCAACTAATTCATACGCTTCTTTCTGTCCACCAGGCATGATTGAAGGCCCCTTAAGTGCTCCTTCTTCACCACCGGAAACACCCGTACCGATAAAGTTAATACCAGAGTTAGCCAGTTCTTCATTCCTACGCATAGTATCTTTGAAGAATGTATTTCCGCCATCGATAAGGATATCTCCTTTATCTAAATGTGGCAGTAATTCTTGGATTGTTGCGTCTGTCGCAAATCCCGCTTTGACCATCAACATGATACGACGTGGTTTCTCGATTGAATCAACGAACTCTTCAATCGTATAAGTCGCTTTGAAATTCTTATCCGGATGTTCTTCTACTACCTCCGTAGTTTTTGAACCAGTCCGATTGAACAGCGCTACAGAGTACCCTCTACTCTCAATGTTCAATGCAAGGTTTTTCCCCATAACAGCCATTCCTACTACACCAAATTGTTGTTTTGTCATCATACATCCTCCCAATTACTAAAAAACCTAATAATTCTTTATAATCTATTTCATTATAGCCTAGTTTAATAGTATTGAAAACAAAATCGTTCGATATATCACAGCTTTCTTTAGTAACAACCAAACAGAAGAACCCTTGATAGCGCTTGTTTTCCAAGATTATCTCAACCACTTCCTACTTGCTTCTTCATGATCTGAACTGCGACCAGAACAAAATCGACGAAAAAATAGCTCATTATCGATTCTATTTCTTCTGTATGATTAGCAATTAGCCTTTCGTGTTACCGCTACTCTTCCTACCAACTTGCCTAGAATGCACCAGCAATTCGAAGCCAAATAGATGGTGTTCACATAGCTATGACTTCGACAATAAGCAGGAAACTCGCAAAAACTTATGAAGCAATTGTAGAAATTCTGATTTAATAAAAGTACATAGCAAAAATCCCTCAGGCTCCATGGTTAGCCTGAGGGATTTTAAACATTTTCAAAAAATGTTTTACGCTTCTTTAGACATTACATCTTTTCCATCGTAATGACCACATGCTGGACATACGTGATGGCTTTTTCTCATTTCTCCACAGTTTGAACATGCGTTCAAACCTTTGATTGTCAACTTGTAATGTGTACGGCGCTTTGCCTTTTTCGCTTTAGAAGTTTTTCTAGCTGGTACTGCCATTGTTGTTCCACCTCCTTGTAAAAATCAGTGTATGAATCATACACCATATATTCCAATCTTAACCAAACAAATCACTCTGTATCATCTTTCAATAATTCAGATAACTTGGCAAGACGAGGATCCAAAGTTTCTGCTGCTTCTTTTTCCCTTTTCTCATAGTAATCATCTTCAGAGATTACTTCCCAGTCAGTCCCTTTTGGTAACTCACTATTCTGCTGTTCTTCCTCAGATAATACTTGTAATGGGATTGCCAGTAAAATATTATCTTCTACTGACTCAGTTAGATCGATCGTCGGCTTATCAAGAACAATGATTTCTTCATCTGAAATCAGCTCATCCTTACCGCGAAACTGCTCTTCTGTCATAAACATCTCATCAACACTTAGCTCCATAGGAACTGCAACTGGTGTTAACGAACGAGAAGAAGGTATTGTTACTATTACAGAAAGCTTATAATGTAATAAGTAACCCTTTTTTTCGACTGAAAGTATGCCGTTTACTTTTGCAGGGGAAACATCAAGTAGTTGATTATCCCTAGCCATCAGTGTTTGTTTTACATCAAGCTCTTCTGAAAATTCAAGAGGAATTTCTCGATGTTTGTTTAATTCTAATAATGACCATTTCATCTCTCTCACCTCTACACAACAAAAGCTATTATACAGGGCTATGCATGCTTTGTCAATGAAATTTTCTCTCCCATTTTCTTTCATACATATTTATATTTTTTGTTATCTCATCCATTTTTAATGTTACACTAGATAAAGATAAAATAAAAACACAGCATGGAATATACGTGCTATTATCCATCCACTAATAACAAGTATTCCTTGTGAGCAAAACAATTGAACAGAACTCAAATCATGAAAAAATAGGAGGTCTACTCATGTCCATTATTCATTGCCAGAACGTTTCATTAACAAAAGAAAGTAAAACACTCCTGAATCACATTAATTGGACAGTTGAAGAACAAGAACATTGGGCCATTTTAGGACTGAACGGTGCGGGAAAAACATTATTGCTCCAAATCATTACAGGATATCTTTGGCCTTCTGAAGGAGAAGTTACTGTGTTGAATCAACGATTTGGTTCAAGCTCTATTCCAGAGCTGCAAAGGCGAATTGGTTGGGTAAGTACCGCTCTTCAACAGCGGATTCGCGGAAATGAATCCAGCGAGAGAGTCATTCTATCCGGAAAATTTGCAAGCATCGGAATCTATGAAGCTTTTTCCCAAGAAGATATGAAAAAAGCAAAACAAATTTTAATTGAGGCCGGCGGAGCTGCTCTTTTAGGAAAAAGTTATCAGGTCCTATCGCAAGGAGAACGTCAATTGATATTGATTTGTCGTGCTTTGATGGCTGAACCAGAACTGCTTATTCTTGATGAGCCGTGTAACGGATTGGATCTTTTTGCCCGAGAAAAGCTACTGGAGCAAATCCAACGCATTGCTGAGTCTCAGAATAGTCCAACGATTCTCTATGTCAGTCATCATACAGAAGAAATCCTCCCTTGTTTCCAGCATCTTCTTTTATTAAAAGAGGGGCAGATCGTCCAACAAGGCTTACGAAAAGATTTGTTCAACGAAGAAGTCCTAACAGCTTTTTACAGCGAACCAATCCAATTGCTCTCTTTGGGGAAAGATCGACTTGCAGCCTATCCTCTATAGCTAATGACAGGCTATTCTGGTCCTACGAGGCACAACCTAACTCTGCTGATTCAACACTTTTCAATGTGTCTATTCAAGTCCGGATATGCCCACTCAGTAGATTAACCTGTTAACGAAAAGGAGCATAGATATACTTCTTCACCATTTTTCTAGAATATTTCTCTTCTCTAGTGTAATCAAATAAAAAAAGCATTCTGACACTTCCAGTTAATAGGAATATCAGAATGCTTTTTAAATTAGACTTAGATAGCTGTTGTCGCGCCGCGGTAAACAATACCACGTCTAGGGTCAACAGTGATCAACTCGTCGTTAGATACAAGTTCAGTAGCATCAGCTGCACCAACGATTACTGGAATATCTTTTGCAATCGCTACAACTGCTGCATGAGAAGTTAATCCACCTTCTTCTACAACCAACGCAACTGCTTTATCGATAGCAGGCATATAGTCTTTATCTGTTGTCTTAACAACTAAGATAGAGCCTTCTACTGCTTTTTCATTTGCTTCTGCAGCAGTTTTAGCAACTACAGCTTTGGCAATCACTGAATCTTCTCCAATACCTTGACCTTGAACAAGTTTTGAACCGATCAATTGGATCTTCATCAAGTTTGTTGTACCCTTTTCACCTACTGGTACACCAGCAGTGATAATAATCAGATCGCCTTCGCTAGCGAAGCCATTCTTTTGTGAAATGTCAGATGCAAGAGTGAATACTTCATCAGTGTTTGATGGTTTTTCAGCAACTGTTGCATAGACACCCCAAGAAAGAGATAAGCTACGTGCTTTTTGCTCAGAGAAAGTAATCGCAACGATGTGTGCTCTTGGACGGTATTTAGCAATCATACGAGCTGTATGACCTGATTCAGTCGCAGCAACGATTGTTTGAATGCCCAAGTTACGAGCTGTATGCCCAACAGATTGACCAATAGCTTCTGTCATGTCTGTTTTGCTGTATAGTTTCAATGCAAATGCATCTTGATCGACTAATGCTTCTTCTGTACGAACAGCAATACGAGCCATTGTTTGTACAGATTCTAATGGATAATCCCCAGCAGCAGTTTCACCAGAAAGCATTACTGCATCTGTACCATCATAGATTGCATTGGCAACGTCATTTGCTTCCGCACGTGTTGGACGTGGGTTACGTTGCATAGAATCAAGCATTTGAGTAGCTGTAATAACTGGTTTACCCAAAGCGTTACATTTCTTGATTAATTCTTTTTGTGCAACTGGAACATCTTCAGTTGGAATTTCAACCCCAAGATCTCCACGTGCTACCATCAAACCATCAGAAACTTTCAGAATTTCATCGATATTATCGATTCCTTCTTGATTTTCAATTTTAGGAATGATTTGAATATGTGTTGCATCTTCTTCTTCCAAAATCTTAGTGATTTCCATTACGTCAGTTGCACGACGAACGAAGCTTGCTGCGATGAAATCAATTCCTTGACCGATACCGAAACGGATATCTGCTTCATCTTTTTCAGTAATACCAGGAAGGTTTACAGAAACCCCAGGAACGTTTACACCTTTTTTATTCTTAAGAACGCCTTCGTTTTTAACTGTTGTCACGATTTCGTTTGCATCGCGATCAATGTCAGTCACTTCTAAATCAATCAAACCGTCGTCCAGTAAGATATGAGAACCAATGTTTACATCATCGATTAATTGAGGATACGTAATAGAGAATTTTTCAGTTGTTCCCAATACTTCTTCCATAGAGATACGGGCAGTGCTTCCAGTTTTAAGTGTGATCGCGCCGTTTTCCATATCGTTCGTACGAATTTCAGGACCTTTTGTATCTAGTAAAATCGCTACTCTTTTTCCTGAGATCTTCATTGCCTCACGAATGTTCTTGATGCGGTTGCCATGTTCTTCGAAGTCTCCATGTGAGAAGTTCAAACGACAAACATTCATTCCGGCATTCATTAAGTCAACCAGCATTTCAACGGTTTCACTTGCTGGTCCAATCGTACATACGATTTTTGTTTTTTTCATTACTAAACGCTCCTATTCGATTTTTTTATACAAAAGCATTAAAGCCTATATACAGTAAGCCAGTGTCTAAAATGAGATTTCTTTATTCAGATCGTAAAGAGAAAGATCTGGTTTATGCTTGTTATTTTCCAAAGTATCAACGATATCTGCTGCTACGACTTTGTTGTCAAGCATACCGATACATAATCCACCTTTGTTTTCTTTCAATAATTCGACTGCATATCCTCCGAATTTACTTGCCAATACACGGTCTCTGGCGCTTGGAGAACCTCCACGTACTACGTGACCCAAGATAGATACACGCGTATGGAAGTCGCCGTATTCTGACAACTTTTCAGCAAATTCATTTCCGCCCATCACACCTTCAGCAAGGATGATCAGACAATGTTTTTTCCCACGATCGCGGCCTTCTCTAATTCGTTTAGCTACTAATGCCATATCAAATTCATGTTCTGGGATGATGATTTCATCTGCACCGCCCGCAACACCAGACCAAAGAGCGATATCACCCGCATCACGTCCCATTACTTCAATAACGAATGTACGTACATGGGAAGTCGCAGTATCACGGATGCGGTCAACTGATTCTAATACAGTGTTGATTGCAGTGTCAAAACCGATCGTGAAATCTGTTCCAGGAATATCATTATCAATTGTACCGGGAATTCCTACAGCTGGATAACCACGTTTTGTTAACGCCATTGCCCCATGATAAGAACCGTCTCCTCCGATAACTACCAACCCTTCAATACCGAATTTCTTCAATTGCTCGATGCCTTTCAGTTGCCCTTCTTCAGTGGCAAACTCAGGATAACGCGCTGAATATAAGAATGTACCTCCGCGTTGGATTTTGTCACCCACGTCAGCAATATCCAAACGACGAATATCTCCAGCTACCAAGCCGGCAAATCCGTAATTGATCCCATATACTTCAATTCCATCATAAATTGCTTTACGTACCACTGCACGAATTGCAGCGTTCATTCCTGGAGCGTCTCCTCCACTGGTTAAAATACCGATACGTTTCATTCGCTCTTTCACCTCATAATAATAATATACTTTTGATAAAACAGTCTTGCTTCACCATGATTGACTTAAAATTACCACGTCACCCATTTTACCATTAATAGTGCAAAAAGTCTTGAGTTAGCGTTAAAAATTTTGAAAAAAGTTGAAAGCGTTCAGTACATTTTACTGAAACTCATTTGAAAACCACGTTTTCCGCTCCAAGCAGCTCTGAAAATGACTTCAGAACGGTTTCATTTTCAACAATCCAATAGTTTTTATCCAGTACAACTTTCTTCTTTTGATCCGCGTAAAATAGTACGACAGGAACATGCCCAGGCGCTTGTTGAATGATAGCTTTCACTTGCTGAAGAATATCCTGAGAACCTATTGTTCCTTCAATTCTCAAATAGCAAGTTTTATCACTGATTGAGGCTTCCATCGGAGCAGCTTCTGAAATCGTATTGACCAAGACTTGCAGCTCTTGATTGTATTTGCTTCTTTCAACTTTACCATCCACATAATAAACCTTGCCCACATCAACTGATTGTCTCACGGAACGAAAGACACCAGGAAAAAGAGTTAGAGAAATCGTGCCTGTACTGTCATCGCCCTCAACAAATGCCATCTGCTCTCCTTTTTTTGTGCGAATGGTTCGAACGTCCTTCACATAAATCAATAGGCGAACCGCTTGATTTTCAACAATATCATTGATTGTCATCACTTGTTTCAACTTCGCCAGCTTCTTAAATTCTTCAGCTGGATGACCAGAAAGATATACGCCAAGGTATTGCTCTTCTTGGGCCAGCCGTTCTTCCAATGAATAATCTTGAATTTCTTCTTCTTTCAACTCCAACGTCTCGAATAAATCCGCACTGCCACCACTGTATATGATATTTTGGATTTTACTTTCCAACTGATTTGCCAGTTGTCTGCGATTAGCTGTCAGTTCATCGAAGGCTCCGATTGCAATCAAAGGTAAAATATTTTCTTGCTTCCGCCATTTTGCAGGAATTCGAAACAAAAATTGATCAAAGCTTTTATAATGTCCGCTATCTTTCCGTTCATTCAACATATCTTGAATGAAATCTCTTCTGATACCTTTCAGCGAGCTAAAGCCAAACATGATTTGCTCTGTATCTTTTAAAAGAAAGCTATAATTACTGTGATTAATTGAAGGTTGGATAATGGTGAGTCCATTTTTTCGCGCTTCACTGATATATTCCTTGATTTTGTTTGGATTATGTCGAACAGAATGCAGTAACGCCGCATAAAAAGCCGCGGGATAATGAACTTTCAAATACGCCATTTGAAAACCAATAAAGGAATACGCAAACGCATGAGATCGGTTAAATCCATAATTGGCAAAACGCTCGATATAATCATAAATCATATTAGCTGTTTCCTTAGAGTAGCCCTGCGCCATTCCACCATCCACAAAATGTTTTCGCTCCTGATCCAAGACATCTTTTTTCTTTTTGCTTATTGCCCGTCTTAAAATATCGGCTTGCCCCAAACTAAAGCCAGCCATCTTTGCTGCCACCTGCATGATTTGCTCTTGGTAGACAATAACGCCATAGGTATTTTCCAAAATAGGTTGTAGTGATGGGTCCGGGTATTCAATGGGCTCGAGACCTTTTTTTCGTCGAACAAATAGATCAATGTTTTGCATAGGACCCGGACGATACAATGCGTTAACTGCAGCTATATCCTCTATACTGGTAGGACCCAGCTTTCTCAGAACATTCCTTATCCCCGCCGATTCAAATTGGAAGACACCGCTTGTCTCGCCTCTACGGAACAACGCCAGTGTTTCCTCATCATCAAGCGGTATTTCATTTAGCAACAGTTCTTTTTTATACACTCGTTTGACTGATTTCAATGCATCATCGATGATGGAAAGGTTTCGCAAGCCTAGAAAATCCATTTTCAACAAACCAATTTTCTCTACATCATTCATCGTGAACTGGGTTAGTAATATATCATTGGTGCCGGTTTGCAATGGCGCCAGTTCCAATAAATTTCTGTCACTGATCACCACTCCAGCAGCATGGGTCGAAACATGTCTCGGTAATCCTTCTAATCGAACAGCGGTGTCAAACAATAGCCGATTCGTTTCAGAACTCTCGACTAGCTCCACCAACTTTTTCGATTCTTTCCACGCTTGCTTTAACGTAATTTTCAGAGTGCTGGGTACAGCTTGCGACCAGCGATTGGATTCACTTTGTGACAGCCCAAATACTCTGGCAGCATCTCGTAAAACCATTTTAGCGGCCATTGTGCCAAAGGTCGCAATTTGTGCCATATGATAATGACCATATTTCTTCTGTACATAAGCCAGTACCTGCTCTCTACGATTGTCTGGAATATCCAAATCGATATCCGGCATTGAAAAGCGCTCGGGATTAAGAAAACGTTCAAACAATAGATCGTATTTGATTGGATCAACATCTGTGATCGACAGTACATAAGACACTAATGAACCTGCAGCCGAGCCTCGTCCAGCACCGGTGACAATCTTCTGCTGATGCGCAAAGGCGATCACATCCCAGACAATCAAGAAGTAATCGTCGAAGCCCATATCGTGAATAATCGATAATTCTTTTTCAAGACGTTCTTCATAAACAGATGTCACTTCAGTGATTCGCTGTGGCAATAGCGACATACAAAGTTCTCTCAAATAGACTCCTGCTTCTTTTCCTTCGGGAACAGGGTAATGCGGTAACAGCTTTTGATGCAAGGGTAGCTCAAACTGACAATTTTCTGCAATTTTCACTGCATTTTCGATACTGTCTGCACCAAGAATCTCCATCAATTGTTTTTGAGCTTCCTCTGGTTTTCGTAAATAGTACGGACCGTCGATTTCAGTCTCTTTAAGATCGACTTTCATCGGAGTTCCGGACTCAATGTGTTCCAATACCCGTAGGGCAAAACCATCTTCTCTAACGAGATATCTTGTTTCCTGCAAAGCTGCCAAAGGATATTGAGCACTATGTATGAAATCAAACAGCAATGGATCTGTTGAGGGATTACACATGAAAGAAGCACCAACGAAGAAGGAATCTGAGTCTATTTTAGAAGCTAACGCAGTCATTACCTGTTGGACATCCTCTTTATCTCTTTCCTTCAAAAAATTGACCACTCCGTTATCAGCAGGCATGACAACAAATAATTCAGTTAAATAATCAGCAAAATCTTCCAATTGAAACACATCATTTTTTGTCATTTTCAAGCTGGATATTCGCATTAAATTTTGATACCCAATTTGATTCTTCGCATACAGCAACAGCTGAACATGGCGGTCGCTGATAGAAGATGTGTACTCTAAGGTCATCCCGATGAGAGGTTTTATTCCCTCCGCTTTACAGGCTTCATAAAATTCCACGGCACCATG
This sequence comes from Enterococcus sp. 9E7_DIV0242, assembly GCF_002140975.2. NCBI lineage: Bacteria > Bacillati > Bacillota > Bacilli > Lactobacillales > Enterococcaceae > Enterococcus > Candidatus Enterococcus clewellii. The sequence goes on along the minus strand of NZ_CP147247.1, from coordinate 4,542,338 downwards.
TAAAACATTAATATCAGCAATTCCCAGATATTGATACCCATACTCCTTTGCTTTTTTCACGAATTCTGGTATCCTAATCGTGCTGGAAAGTAAAGAGTAGGAAGTAATCGTATATAATTGTGGAAACATCATGAATCCCTCCTTTATGACAAAATTTCCTCATTTCTTTACAATAAAAAAAATTGTGCTAAACTAAAGCTAGAAAAGAGGTGCTATCCATGCGTTACATTATTGTATTATTCTGGTCCTTTGTTTTAGGACAAGTGGTAGGATATATTGGCGGTGCCTTGAACAGTGGCAGTTATGACTTTATGTGGACATCCATCATTTCACTGGCCGCCGGTGTACTTATCTTGTTGATTGGCCAACTTGCCGTTCCAAAGAAAAAGACCTCTCAAGTGTAGCAACTGCTTTTTCTTTTATGAAAAAACGAAAGTCCTATTACACTCAAAAAAACCAGTTACATTAATTGTAACTGGTTTTTTTTTGTTTTCAACTGTTTATAATCGTTTCGTCAAAATTTTTCTAAAGTTGAAGACAGACAGCCCGATATTCCCTAGAACAAAGCAGGCAGTAGTGATAAACACTGCGCTGTATCCCATACCATGGGCAACGGTTGAGCCAATCATAGGTCCAAGAACTTGACCGAAATTACTGAACATCTGATTATAGCTGTAAATCCGACTAACTCCTTCTGGTGGCGTCAGCTTCCCGATCAGAGTATTGATCGACGGCATCAGGGCGCCCGTAGAGAAACCAAGCATGAAACGAAGCACACCTAATTGGAAAGGTGTTGTTACAAAAGCCATTGGTATGTAGCAAAGAAATGAGAGGACCAGACCTCCTAAAAGAACTTTATGATTTCCTATCCTATCCCCTAGTTTTCCTAACGATGGGGAGGAGATAATCGCAGAAACACCCGCAACAGATACAATCAGTCCGCTGACAAATAGAATGTTGCCTTGCTCACCACTCAATGAACGAATATACAAAGTTAGAATAGGACTGATACTTGTCACACCAACCTGCAAAATCAGAGTTGTTACGAACAACCCAATCAAAATCGATAGATGATCGATTTTTGAGAATATCTCCTTGGTCGATAGCAAATCCTTTTTCTCGACTGGCTCGAAATCCTCTTTGACCATAAAGATTGTCAGTAGAGTAGTAATCAATAACATGAAACCAGTAATGATAAAGACGTTTTCCATTCCGAACCATTGGGCCAATGCACCGCCAATCGATGGACCAATCAAATTTCCTGCGACCGCTCCCGTGGATAATGTTCCCAAAGCCCAACCACTTTTTGATTTAGGTGCCTGAGAGGCAATCATCGCTGTGGCATTTGGAATATAACCAGACAGAATTCCGTTAAGAAAACGCATAATCAGCAACCAGTATACGTTAGGAACAAAGGCCAAAGAGCCCATCGTGAAGGTCATTCCCGCTGCTGCCCGAATCATCATGATTTTTCGACCTTTCCGATCGGCCAGGTTTCCCCAAATCGGTGCAACGATCGCCGCAGCAAAGGCCGTCACTGAAATTGCCAATCCAGAGAAAAGCTCTACCTGGCTCTTAGGTGTTCCTAATTGTTCAATATATACAGGAATGAAGGGCATGACCAAACTAATGCTGGCACCTGTAAAAAAACTGCCTAGCCAAGCAACCATCAAATTCTTCTTCCAGTCTATCTTCATCTTTCTATCACCGCCTATAAAGGTTCTCTTTAACTATACTCCATTTTCAGAAAACGCACAAAATTTTTATTTCTGTTTTTCACACTTTTGATTGTTTCTATGATATCTTCGCAAAAAAACAGAGCTGATTCCCTATCAGCTCTGTCAAAATTCTATCGTTGTCCCGAAAAATTTTTCATTACTTCCTTCATTTTTACAATATTGCCAAAATGACAAAATTAAGAATGAACAATAGATTGACAATCCAAATGATTGGCGATACCTCATTGATTTTTCCTTTCGCAACCTTAACAACTGCGAAGAAAATGAAACCTGCTGCAATTCCGTAAGAAATACTGTAGCATAAGCCCATGAAAATAGAGGCGAAGAAAGCAGGTACGGCTTCTTCAAGGTCAGTCCATTCGATATCTTTGAACGAAGCCAACATCATGACACCCACTAAGATCAATGCAGGTGCCGTTGCCTGTGCTGGAACAACAGAAATCAATGGCGAGAACAAGCTGCTTAATGCAAATAGTGCTGCCACGACAACAGAAGTCAAACCTGTACGACCACCAGCACCAATACCAGCAGCACTTTCCACATATGTCGTCACATTCGATGTCCCCACAACTGCTCCTACTGAGGTAGCAACAGCATCGGCAAACAACGCCCGGTCCATCTTAGTCGCAAGTCCTTTACTGTTCTCAAGCGCTGCCTCATCTTCTTTAGAAAAAATACCTGTACGTCGGCCTGTCCCGATAAATGTACCAATAGTATCAAATGTGTCCGATAGACTAAACGCAATGACCGTCATCAATACCTGAGGGATTTTAGATGTATCACTAAATAGCGACTGCATTCCATCCGGTCCAAAGGCTGCACCAAAAGTCGTACCTAAAGCAGAAATTGAGCTCCCCAAAGAATTCTCTTGCCAATCAATAGCAGACAGATCAACGACTCCCATTGGAATTGCCAATAAAGTAGTAAGGACTATTCCGATAAGAATTGCTCCCCGTACATTCATGACAACAAGAATTGTCATAATCACCAAACCGATTACTGCAAGAATGATTCCCGGATTATTGAAGTTCCCCAAAGCAGGTACTATGCTATCACCATTCACAGCACCATTGATAGGCTCAGCCTGAACAGTAAAATCAAGAAGTCCCGCATTTTTGATCCCTACATAAGCCACAAAAATACCTATTCCACCACCAATTGCATGTTGCAAGCTTTCCGGAATTGCGCGAATAACCAATTTACGAATTTTTGTTACGGTGATCAAAATATTGACTAACCCACAAATAAATACCATCGCCAACGCTTGCTGCCACGTATAGCCAAGACCAAACACAACTGTAAATGTGAAAAAGGCATTCAAGCCCATACCCGGTGCCTGTGCGTACGGTACGTTTGCAAACAATCCCATCACGAGTGTTCCAATGATCGATGCGATGATCGTTGCTAGAAAGACCGCCTGAAATGGCATTCCTGTTTCTGATAAAATAGATGGATTAACAAACAAGATATAGCTCATAGCAAAGAATGTTGTGATTCCTGCCATCATTTCTGTTGAAACCGTTGTTCGGTTTTCTTTTAATTTGAAAAACTTTTCCATGAATTTTTCTCTCTCCCTCAAAGTTGTTCCTAATTGTTTGCCGGAAAAATAAAAATAAGAGCAATTAGCAATTCCCAACAAATACTATTAAATTATAGGAGACATTCAATCATTTTTCAACAAATTACTAACTATTATATCATTAATTATTTTTAATGTTCGTATTTCAATCGTTTTCAGATCAAGTAATTATCTTTGTAAACACAAAAAAAAGCCTAGGATATTAAAATCCTAGACTCTTAATCGATCTATACTTTTGATTTTTTCTTGAGAATCAAGAATGAACCACCGGCTAAAAGAACTAAACCGGAAATCAGGCTAATGTTTGTGATCGCTTCACCCGTATCTGGTAAAGATCCTGTTGGTTTATCAGAAGAAGTTGTAGTGCCTCCGCTTTGTTTTGTAACAGATTCTTCAACAGAAGAGCTTGAAGAGTCTGTAGTTGCAGGTACTTCACTCAATACGTCCAGAGGGAAAACTGCACTATTTTTCTCTTCATCAATAACAACCGCAGTCACGCGTTTCTTGCCTTTCAGGTTCAGCTCAGTAACATCGATTCTTACTCGTCCTTCACTGTCCGCTTTTGCGGTAATATCACCTTCCGGAAGAACGTTTCCAGCAATTTTACTTTGAGGAATCTCTCCGTCAAATAGAACGACTGTTGCATTTGGCAATGTCACACCTTGAAGATACTGATCTGTCTCATGAAGTGGATCAAAGAAGGTCGCGGCCCGAATAGCTACTTCCTTATCCTCTGGTAAGATAGAAGGTTCTTCAATCAGTTTCTTTCGTTCCTGAATCCCTGCTTCGATCAGCTCACCAGCAGCTTCTTTTGACTCAATATAACCAATGAAGGTTTCTGTATCCGGCTGCATAGCATCCACTAGTTTCGCCTGAGTGAAACCTGCGAAACCATCGCCACCACCATATAAGAAGTCATTAATGACTACTTTATAGGTTTGATCAGCTTTAACAAGATTTCCTTCTGAATCCTTGATTTCATGGACCTTGAAGGGTTGATCCTCATTATCATTCTTCACAAATGTATAGGACAATCCAGAAACCTGCAGGAAGTATTTTTCTTGATCATCGTATTGTTCATTTAGCACCTGTTCAATCTGTGCCCCAGTCATTTCTACGATCTGCATAATATTCCCAAATGGCTGAACTGCCTGAGCAGCGCCCCATGTGATTTCTCCGTTACTACCAACAGCTAGGTCTGCACGAATCCCGCCATTATTAGTCATAGCAAAGTCTGCATCGATCCCTTTAGCTTGAGCCATGGCAACTTGACCATCGGTAATCAGATTACCAACAGGTGACTCTTTATACTCATTAGTTTCTCGAGTAATCGCTTCTGCTGTCTTAGCTGTCCCAATTTTTTTACTCGTCACAGCTTCTACCCGACTATCTGCATCCGCAACAATTGCCGCAGTTTTCTCATCGGCAGCTGGTACATTGTCCCCTTCCGGAACGACAGGTACGATTTCAGCAGAAGGTGCCTCTGTAAAATCTTGTGTTTCAACATCTATGTGTCCGCGTACATCTGCGTATCCTTTTCCTTGAGATGTCGATTGAACCACACGTGTCTTTCCAACTAAGCCATTTGTATACTGATGGTTATGGCCTGCCAAAAGAACATCTACACTGTTTTGAGGATCGATTGTATTTACCTTTTCTAAAATTTCCGCTGCTTCACCGGAAACTACATTTGCTTTACTTGTTGAAGGAACATGAGCAAGAACAACAATTGCATTTACGCCTTGTTCTTGTAATTCATCTGCATAATAAGCAATCGTTTCTGCCTCATCTAGGAAATCATAGTCTTGATAATGATCCTTCAATACTAAATTTGGTATTTCTGTCGTCACTACGCCAATAAAACCAATTTTGACCTTTTTGTCTGTACCGACTTCTTTGATTGTATACGGTTGCCAGCCATAAGGTATTTCTTCGGTTCCCTTTTTAACAACATTCCCTACAACTAGTTCTGTCTTAGATGCTTCTCTAGGATAGTCTTTTAAGATTCCATAAGGATCACTTGTTGGATTGCCGCCAGTCATGATTCGGTTGAATTCTGCCAACCCTTCATCAAACTCGTGATTTCCAAGTGTACCTACAGAAAAATTCATTTCATTCAATACCTTGATAGTTGGTTCATCTTGAAGCAATCCAGAATTTGCCGGGCTTGCCCCTACCATGTCGCCTGATTGAACACGTAAGGTCTGGGCTCCCTCGTTGGCATCCGCAAATGCCTTCTCAGCCTGATTTAAATAGCCTGCCAGTAAAGCAGCCGTTCCTGTATTACTCACGCTATTGCCGGCATCGTCCTTAAACGTTCCAGTTGTACTCAAAGCCCCATGGAAGTCATTGATTCCTAAAAGCTGAACAGGAACACTTCCAGTTTCTTCCGCGTACACGGTTTGTTCATTATTAAACAAGAAGCTGCTTGCCCCAAAGACTGTTACTGATGTCAGTAAAAGACCCAGCCCCCTATTTCTCTTCTTCATCTACTTGTTCCTCCTTATTGTTCTCATCTTTCAGACTAACAATTATTCAAATGAGTGTCAATATCAATTGACATTCTTTTCGCTAAAATCCTCTGCTTTTCCTGCTTTTTTCTTCATTTTGACTTGTCATTTTTGTTCTTTGTGCTAGACTAGTGAAAAAGAAATTTGTCCTAGGAGGAAATGCTTTGAAAAAACTAATTGCGATCGATTTGGATGGAACAACCTTAAATGTCCAATCCTTGATTAGCGAAAAAACTGAAAAGACACTACAAAAAGCCATTGCCCAAGGGCATTATGTGAGTATTGCCACTGGTCGCCCTTATCGTTTGAGCCACCAGTTTTACCGCCAACTAAAGTTGGATACACCTATGGTCAATTTTAATGGTGGACTTGTACACATCCCTGAAAAAACTTGGGAAAATGAGCGTGCTTCGAGTGTAGACCGAGAGATCGTTTTCGATATCATCTCACAGAAAAAGGCCTTAAATCTTGATTTCGTTGCTGCTGAAAACAAAGAAACATTCTTTATCGACACGTTTGATCACTTTGATGAAAAATTCTTTGCGGCAGAGGCTACTGAGAAAAATCTGCTGAATGCTCAAAATCTGACAACCGACCCAACCTCTCTGATGCTTTGTGCACCACGAGAACTGGTTGGAGGAATTTCAGATACATTAATGAATCAATATGGTGATCACTTAGATATTCGTACATGGGGCGGTGCTATGCCAATTCTTGAGGTTGTTTCAAAAGGAATCCAAAAAGCCAAGGGCGTTGCTGAAGTTGCTGACTACCTGAATATCAAACAAAAAGATATCATCGCTTTTGGAGATGAGCATAATGATGAGGAGATGCTGGAATATGCTGGTTGGGGTGTTGCCATGCAAAATGCCACAGACCATATTAAAAGTGTCGCCAATGATATTACAGACCAAACCAATGACGAAGATGGATTAGCTGATTATCTGGCAAACTATTTGAGCTTGAACTAAAGAAAAAAACCTGAATCAATGACACGATAATCGTGAACTGATTCAGGTTTTTGCTTGTAAAAAAAGCAAGTGGTAATAGCTCTCTACAAACTTAGGCTGCTACTACACTCAATCGGCAGTTACGCATGTATTCCGCCCATGTGATACCTCTGATAAATACAAACAATCTAGGTAACTGTTTTGGCGAACTCATAGCTATTTTTTCAAATTTCGACAGTTCCGATGGTTGGCTAATCTATTGCTTCGCAGGCTGCCCATGCATCGATCTCTACCATTATTTTAGGTGTCGCCAATGCCTTGACATACAACAGAGTCATACACACCTCCGTACCTTGAAGAAAATCATTAAGCATCTGCGTTCTTCGGTCAAAATCAATCGGCTCAACAAGATATAAGACTAGCTTCGTTAAATCCTGAACCCCCATGTTTCCAGCTTCCAGATTTTTTCTAATATTTTCTAAGGCTTCTTTAAATTGTTCCTCTGGGTTCTCCGGCAACTCTTTTGATTTAGTCATGCCAACCTGTCCTGATAGCGTCAGCCAACGAATATTCCCTACTAATTCAACTTGATGAACATAGGCTCCTAAAGGTGGATGGATCGTTTGTGGATTTCTTTTTTCTATCATCATTTTTCTCCTTTGCGGGGTCTTATTGCCCCATTTTTCCTTCTATATATTAAAAAGAAAAGGCTCGAGCTGTCCGCGTATAGCCAACAACTCAGTCCTTTATTGCCGTTTATTTTTCTTGACTACAAAATGGTTTGAACGATGCTGATCACATAACGAATCAAACGATACAGCAGATACAAGGTAAGCAGATTGCCGATAATTAAGCGAAATAAATTAGTTGAGCTTGATTTAAGATTTCGCCAAGTAAATGGTCGTAAAAAACGCGGCACTCTAGATACCCTATTCTTGCTTAATCGGTATTTTTCTTCATAGGTTAGGTCAAACATATTATAATAAACCACATGGAAGGGCTGCTTACTAAAAAATGCTTTCGTGAACCCGACGAGTAACGTCAACTCCTTATTGTTAGAGGGTAAGTTACGAACACCATTTTTATTGATCCTCAGCTTCTCTCCATTTTCAAGTAAGACATTGTAGGTGAACTCATCTTCTTCAAGCTTTTCAATTTTAGGCTCCCGCTCATTTGCTTTCAAAAAATCATCATACAATACATGAAACTGCATTCTCTGACGAATGAAAAAGATCCCTCCTGCACCAAATAACAAAATCAATAATAGATTAATCCAAATACTTTCAGGGAAAAATATTGTATACAGGATTGTAATCAGTAACCCAACAGCCATGACAACAATTCGCTTTAGATAATAGCTGTGGTACATCCCCTCCATCGTTCGCTTGTAATAACTAAAATCAAATGCAACAAAATCCATCTGTTTCCTCCTTTTTATTCGATTATCTCTTGTGTTAAGTCAAAACAACTATATATCACCTATAACGAATGACAAAGTCTTCATAAATATAAGAAAAAAAGAATCTCTCTTATACAAGAGAAACTCTTTATTTGTGACAATCGTTTGATTACTCGCCAGCGTTTGCGTCTTTGAGACCGTATTTCTTGTTGAAGCGGTCCACACGTCCGTCTGCTTGAGTGAATTTTTGACGTCCAGTATAGAATGGATGAGAGTCAGAGGTAACCTCCACACGAATCAGTGGGTAAGTGTTTCCGTCTTCCCATTCAACTGTTTCTTGTGTGTTCTTTGTAGAACCTGACAAGAATTTGAAACCAGTAGTTGAATCCATAAATACTACTGGATGGTAATCTGGATGAATTTCTTGTTTCATACTTTCTTTCGCTCCTTTGCCCTGAGTCATTTGCTGAATCAGAGTTATTTTGTCGATATACAACAGTACAATAATAGCATGTTTTATTTTTCGTTGCAATCATCTTTTTAAATTTCTTTTAGGTGCTGCCTTATTGAAGGATACATCATGAAATGCTGTGAAAAAATCCTGGTTGTTCTTTGTTTTTCGCAGGAACTTGATCAGCTGCTCTGTGTATTCCAAAGAGTCGCCTTTCATATTTTTTCTCAGCTTCCAGATTTCTTCAAGCTGTTCGCTGTTCATCAGCAAATCTTCTTTTCTCGTACCTGATTTCTTGATGTCGATTGCAGGGAAAATACGACGCTCGGCCAGCTCTCTTGATAGATGAAGCTCCATATTCCCTGTCCCCTTGAACTCTTCATAGATCATATCGTCCATTCGGCTTCCTGTATCTACAAGTGCCGTTGCAAGGATCGTTAAGCTTCCGCCCTCTTCAATATTACGAGCAGCTCCAAAGAAACGTTTTGGTTTATAAAATGCAGCAGGATCGATCCCACCACTCAATGTTCGCCCACTTGGTGGTATAACAAGGTTATACGCTCTCGCCAATCGAGTAATGCTGTCCATCAGAATAACAACATCTCGTTTGTCTTCGACAAGACGCATGGCACGATCTAAAACAAGTTCAGCAACACGCGTATGGTTTTGCGGCTGTTGATCAAAGGTAGACGATACAACATCCCCTTTTACACTACGCTCTAAATCGGTCACCTCTTCCGGTCGTTCATCGATTAGCAATAGGATCAACTCAACCTCTGGATGATTTTCCGTAATCCCATTAGCGATTTCCTTCAGAACACTTGTCTTACCAGCTTTCGGAGGCGCAACAATTAACCCACGTTGACCGAATCCTACTGGTGAAAAGATGTCGATCATCCGAGTGGATACTCTCCCAGGCGTTGTTTCTAAAACTATTTGCTTTTCCGGATATAACGGAGTTAACGCGGGAAAATGTGGACGTTGCTTTGCTTCTTCCGGATCTTTTCCATTGACACTCTCTACATGCATTAAGCCGTAATAACGTTCTGATTCCTTCGGTGGTCTGGCTTTCCCTGCCACCTTATCGCCATTTCTTAATCCAAAACGACGAATCTGAGACGTAGAAATATAGATATCTTCAGCACTTGGTCCATAGTTGATAGGACGCAAAAAGCCATAGCCATCCTGAGAAACGATATCCAAAATCCCTTCCATGAAGAAGAAGCCTTGCTTTTCTGCCTGAGCACGAATCACTGCCAAAGAAAGCTCTTTTTTATTCATTTGACTGTAATAAGGTATCTTAAATTGCTTTGCATAGGCGTAGATATCTTTTAATGTGCTGTTTTCAAGCTCGGCCATCGTCAAATAGTCGCTCATTGGTTCACCTCAAGTTCATTTTCTGTTTCTATCATTTGAATATCTGCTCCTAAAGCAGTCAATTTTTCAATAATATGGTCATATCCACGCAAAATATATTCTACATTATAAATGGTTGTTGTCCCTTCAGCCATCAAGCCCGCAATCACTAAACAAGCACCAGCGCGTAAATCAGATGCAACAACCTCTGCTCCATGGAGTTTAGCTGGACCATTCAATACAATCATATTTCCTTCTACAGATGCACTGGCACCCATTCTGACAAGCTCAGGTATATGCTTCGTCCGTTGTGCATAAATAGTGTCCATTACTTGACCCGTTCCGGTTGCTTTCAAAAGTAATGGTGTCAACGGCTGTTGCAAATCTGTTGCAAATCCCGGATAAGGGTAAGTTTTGACATTGATCATCTTTAGATCTTCAGAAGGATGAACCTCGATCATATCTTCCTCAATCGTCATTTTCACACCTAACTCCTGTAATTTAGCAATAAAGCTTTCCAGATGCTCATAAATCACGTTGCGAACCTTAACACCTTGTCCCATTGCCGCAGCAATAGACAAATACGTTCCAGCTTCAATTCGATCTGGAATAATGGAATGACGGCAACCATGTAATTCTGTAACGCCTTCGATTCGGATGATATCTGTGCCTGCACCTCTGATTTTCGCACCCATATTATTCAATAGAGTGGCAACATCGATGATTTCAGGCTCACGTGCGGCATTTTCAATAATTGTTTTGCCTTCTGCTTTTACTGCAGCTAGCATCACATTGATTGTTGCCCCAATAGAAACCATATCCATAAAGATTCTGGTACCTGTCAAGCCATGATCTGTTCGTAAGTACATCGCACCATGCTCATTGTTCACTGTAGCACCTAGTGCTTCAAATCCTTTGATATGCAAATCGATTGGACGCGGGCCCAGATAACATCCGCCTGGCAACCCGACAACTCCTTCTCCAAATTTACCTAATAAAGAACCCATGAAATAATAAGAAGCTCGTAAACTATTTATTTTTCCAGTAGGCATCGGCACAGAGACAATCTCTGTTGGATCGATTACTAATGTATTATTTTCAAATGTGGTTTTTGCACCCATGATTTCTAAAATCTCAATAAGAGAGTGAACATCCTGAATATCAGGAACACCATCTAAAGTAACCGGTGAATCAGCTAAGATTGCAGCTGGAATCAACGCAACTGCACTGTTTTTTGCACCACTGATACATACTTCTCCTGATAAGGGACGATTACCATTTATTACTATTTTTTTCATCTATTTTATCTCACCTAACTATGTCAGAATTTATTGCTGTTTTTATCCATACCCAAACCATTCTAACACAAGAATCTATAATACAAAAGACAGGATTTTCAAGAAATCCAAAACAGATACCGACAGGACGACCTCAGTTGTTATCTGAAACGATGTAGACAATAATTAATTATGACAAAAAATCAGATAAATACTCAAATATTATACTGTCATATGCAGTAGCTTTAACTAGCTACTCACTTCAATCAACTAGAGACTCAAGTTTCTATCCTTCACCGTCCTTATCCCCCATGCTACGTCAGTAACTATTCCCAAGGAACTGTTTGGTTTCATCTCATGTCACAGGGATTTCATAAGGTTCCTACTGCTAACAGCTTTTATTCTCAATCCATTTCTTTCACAGATAGTTCGATAGATTTATGCATCCATTGTATCATTGTATAAATAATCCATACTGAACAAGTTCTTTAACTTATGTACATGCACCATCGATCTGTAAAAACAAAAAACCGCCGACAAAAGCTATGCCAGCGGTAATCGATCTATTAAAAAATTATGCTTTGTTATCTGAACCGAACCATTCGATACGTTGTTCAACCAAATCAGTGATTGCTTTCGTACCAGGTGCTAATAATTTACGAGGGTCAAAGCCTTTTCCTTCAAGGTCTTTTCCTTCTTCAATGTATTTACGAGTTGCAGCAGCAAATACTTCTTGCGCTTCAGTATTTACGTTGATTTTAGAAACACCCATTGAGATTGCTTTTTGGATTTGATCCAAAGGAATACCAGATCCACCATGTAGTACCAATGGAATATCGCCAACAGCGTCTGCAATTGCTTGTAAATGATCGAAAGCAAGACCAGCCCAGTTGTCTGGGTATGAACCGTGGATGTTACCGATTCCGCAAGCTAAGTAGTCAATACCAGTTGCAACCATTTGTTTACATTCTTCAATGTCAGCTAATTCGCCGGAACCGATGATTCCGTCTTCTTCTCCACCGATAGAACCAACTTCACATTCTACAGAAACACCTTTTGCGTGAGCTTTAGCAACAACGTCTTTTGCTTTCTCGATGTTTTCTTCGAATGGTAAGTGAGAACCGTCGAACATAACAGAAGTGTAACCAACTTCGATACATTCCAATGCATCTTCGTATTCACCATGGTCTAAGTGAAGCGCTACAGGTACAGTAATGCCCATTGAATCTACTAAGTCTTTTACCAAGTCGTAACATACTTGATAGCCGCCCATGTATTTAGCCGCTCCCATAGAAGTTTGGATCAATACTGGTGCTTTTTTTGCTTCTGCAGCTTCAAGGATTGCTTTTGTCCACTCCAGGTTGTTTGTGTTGAATCCGCCAACACCGTAACCATCTTTGCGAGCTGCTTTAAGAAATTCTGTTCCTGATACTAATGGCATAAAAAATTCCTCCTAAGTTTTAAAAACCATATTTGTTAAGGCTATCCCTTAACCAACAGTTCTATTTTATCAGAACTTTAGGTACTTTTCTACTAAAATTGCTTTTTTCAGAAAATTTTATTCATCTTTTCACAAAGTCACCAATAGAAACGTTTAAATTGTCGGTGAGATACTAATTTTCCAGCGTTTCAAGCAACTCCATTATCAGACTATCCTTGTTCATTTTTTTGAGCGAGTCAAGAAACATTTCATCCATATAGTCGCCATCTGACATCGTAACAGAAAAAACGATGCTGTTCTGTTCATACCCATGCTCTGTAAATGTCTCTTTAGGAATCGCACGAACGGCCTCATTTATCGCCTCGATCAAGAACAAAGCAAATGCCCATTTCCCATCAGAAGGCCGCATGAAATCGGTTTCCTTATTGTGATCAATGATTTCCACTAAATTCTTGTACAGTTCCTTATTAAAATCTGTGGGCAGCTCTTCATCGGAAAATGGCCATTCTGTCGGCATCCAACGTTGATACTCATTCGCTGACTCCTTCTTGATCTGCTCTTCCATAAATTCTTTTGTATTGAAGCCCACATACATTCCATAAAAATCATCTGTCGTTAAAAAAGAAATGCCATATACCTGCTGTTCAGGAAGATACAACAAGATTTCCTCAACGAGTTTGGGCATACAGCAAATCAATTCATTCTTAAATAGTTCTTTTTGATCCATAGTCATCAAATCGCCCCTTTAATTATGCTCTATTTATCATAGCATAAAAGGGAGACGCAGCCATTTACATTATTTGATCCGATGTCTTTTCATCTCTGGGAAACTGCCATTATTTTTGAAAAATCGCTGCTCATCCTCATTAGCAAAGCGACCTAAAACAGTCTGAGTAGGAACAATATTCATAAACGCATTTTCATCGATCGAATGGACGATCTGTTCTAAGTCATATAGCTCATAGCGTGTAATAACCATCATGATCATACGTCCTTCCGCTTTAGAATAGCCCCCGATCGATGGCAGCAGTGTCATTCCGCGTACCATCTGCTCTGAGATTCCTTGAACGACTCTGTCTGGATTCGTAGTAATGATCATCGCCGTAACCTTTTGATGACTCGTATGCAGTGCATCGATGACCTGAGTCATGCAGTAAATCGAAATGATTGTATATAGCGCACTCTCCCAGTTAAATAAAAAGCCCGCAATCGCTACGATGATACTATTCAAAGCAAATATATATTTTCCAACCGTGTTGCCTGTTGTTCTAGACAAAACCAAAGAGACGATATCCATTCCCCCTGTGGTAAATCCCATCTTCAAAGAAAGTCCGGCACCAATACCAATTAATACGCCACCAACAATCGCGTTCATCAGAGGATTATCCGTCACCGTATAGACGGGCAAAATCATCGTAATTGCTGAGGCAACCGCCACGTTGACAAAGCTGAAAATTGTTGCTTCTTTCCCTAATTTCCAAAAACCCAATGCAAAAACCGGTAAGTTCAATAGAAAAATGAATAACCCGGTATCGATAGTAATAGATAAATGATTGTATAATAATGTCGCTAAAATTTGTGCCATTCCGTTCATCCCTGCTGAAAAAACCTGTGCAGGAATCAAAAACATATTCAACCCCATTGCCCCCGTAAAGCCAGTCAAAATAATAACTAAAATCTTTTTGATCAGCTCCGAACGTTTATGTAGTGTAAGACTTTTCCCCATTTTCGCTCTCCTTTGATTTATTGAGGAACCTTGTCAAGTAATTGCCAAGTTTCTTCATTTTCGTGGTCCGATGTCCCTTTCCCTAGTATTCCTGATAAAAGGGAATGAGCCCTCCTTTGATTTGTCGTGGAGACTAGCCAAGTCATTGTCTAGTTTCTTCATTCGATGGTCCGATGTCCCCTTCCCTAGCATTCTTGGTAAAAGGGAATGAGCCCTGTTTTTATTGCTAGAAAAACAGTTAAGTAATTGTCCTGTTTTTCTATTTTTGATGGTCTAGGATTACGCGACGCTGTTTTTCGTTCACCTTGTATAAAAGCAATTCTTTCTTGCGCTATTCAAGGTCTGACTACATGCTCTTTTTCTACTGTATCGGCAGCTGTTTCCTTCAGATATTCTCTGCGTAAAACATGTCCTTTCTCATTATATGTTTTATAAAGAATTACGCAAGATTTTCGATAGGTTTTATCATCAAATTTTTCTTTTTCGAAGCGATACATCCTGATTTTGAATTTCCTATAATTATCTTCAGATGTATGCGCTCCGCAAAGACTAGTTATTGTCACGTATGGTTTTGATAAATCACTTGTCGTATTGCGCTTTCATTGTTACTATGGATATAGCAAAATTTAGGAGGTTGGCATATGGCCGCAAAGGATGCAAGTTTTGATGTTGTTTCTGAAATGGATATGGAGGAAGTAAAGAATGCGATGCAGATCGCTTTAAAGGAAATCAAAAATCGATTTGATTTTAAGGATTCTCTTGCCGATATCAAATTGGATAATAATCGTTTGGTTGTTATTGCAGATGATGACTACAAAGTGGAGCAAGTAAAAGATGTCCTGTTTGGCAAATTGGTCAAGCGAGGTGTTCCAATAAAAAATATTCAATTTTCGACGAGTGAAAAAGCTCTTGGTGGTGCTGCTCGTCAATATGGCGATTTAGTCAGTGGTATCGATAAAGAGAATGCAAAGAAAATCAATGTTGCCATCAAAAATTCTGGTGTGAAGGTTAAATCGCAAATCCAAGATGATCAGATCCGCGTTACTGGAAAAAATAGAGATGATTTGCAAAAAATCATTGCACTGTTAAGAGAGTTAGATTTACCGATAGAACTTCAATTTAATAACTACAGATAATTAATAACCCCTATAATCAACTCTGCCATAAACCGGAATTGATTATAGGGGTTTTTGTGATTCTTTGGGAAATCAATGTCATCTGTAAAAATCAGCCCTTACTCCTTCGGAATAATCAGCCAAATCAGACCCAACACTGCTGTGAAAAGAATAATCAAAAAGAGCCACATCCAGATCACCTCATTTTATATATGCAACCATCGTAACTATAGATGCAGGAACGAGAAATAAAAAACTCACAACGTAAAAATAGAGAATATAAGGCGAGTCTGTACCTGCAATTTCAGTCACTCCTGTCAATATGAGTCCTACTGTAAAAATAGCGAGACTTGTATTCATCAAATTGACACTCAAACGAAACACAGATGAATCCCTTTTATTCGGTTTTCCAAAAAGAAAAACAGTGAATAACAAACCCACAATAAGCGGCGCAATCCAAATGGACGACAAAGCAAAGGAAATCACACCATGCCCATAAAAGTGATACACTTTTTGAAAAAGAAAGAGCAACAGAGCGATTACTAAATAACTGCTCACTAGTTTTTTTCTGTTCATTCGCTCTCCTCCTAATTGAAATATAGAATATCACTGACTGAACGTTCACCAGTCCCTTTTTCCGTTGGCTGGTTAATGACCTGTCCATTAAACCATAAGGTTGATGAACCGCCCCCATCCAAGTTATAAGCAACAGAAGTACCGGCGTTTTGAAAAACTTCTGCCAGTTCATAAAGAGAGAGCCCTTCACTTTCTTCGGTTCGACCATCGGCTACAATAATCATATAATGATTCTCGCCAATTTGACCGATCGCTGTTCGTGGATTGCTTTGCATTGCTTGACCAACTTCTTCTTCTTCGGTAACTGAAATCTCGCCATTTTGAATCAGTGCAGGACCAAAAGATAAAATTTGCTGTGCGCCGTTTTCTACTAATTCCTGAGCCGAGGACTGTTCCTCTTCGACGATAGTGAAATCACCATTACTATCAATGACCAGTGCCTCTGTTCTCTCATTTACAGTATCACGATAAAGAACCCCATTCCTCACGACAAATCCCTTGTTTCTAAAACCATAATAGTCTCCGTTGATTGCCAGGACTGCCTGATTTTCTTCCGCCATTTGTGAGGTCGTCTCTTTGATATTCCTTCCATAAGAATTTTCAGCAAAAGCTGCTTTTAATGCATTTGCATCGCTGACTTGAATATCAACAAGATAGATTTCCGTTTCATATTCTCGAACTGTCGTTATCGAGATGTCCAGCTGGTCATCTTTATAGCTTGTATCTGTGATTACAGGCTCAGTAAGCACTGCTGTTTCTGTTGTATTTACTGCGCTCTCAACGGAAGAGTCTAACTCCTCATTGGTTGAATCCTCAGAATCAATAATGACAGCTTGTACAGCTTCAACACTTATTCTGCGTGAAAGAACGAATGTATCCAGTAATACCGCAGTAGCTGCACCTGTTAGACAAACACCAACACTAATGGCCCAAAGATATTTTTTTGACAGAATCTTCGCAACATACCTCATCGGCTCACCTTATCCTTTTGAAAAATCACTCGATTTTGAACAATAAAACTTAAAACAAATAATATACTGTCTACTATCAGTTTGCTAAGTAAAGCACTAGGCAAAATACTAAGCAACAATAGAACACCGAGAGAGCTTAGTCCCATTTGAACGAGAAATAGGAGACTATACTTCCAGAGTGTCGTGTACACCCAATCCTTATTTTCAAATACCCAACTGCGAGCCAACGTATAATTTACTATTCCTGATAGGAGACGAGCAATGATTGTCGCAAGAGCGGTCATTTCATTTGACTCGCCGAGCCAAGATAGCAAGAATAGAAACACGAGAAAATCTACACTTAGCGATAGCAGCGCTGAAGACAAGTAACGAAATAGCAGCTTATAGATGCGATAAGAATCTTGGATAGCTCTGAAATGGGAATGTGCATTGTTTTCTTCATAAATTGTTTCGATCGGAAGCTGTTCCAATCGGATAGCCAATTCTCTGCTTTTTAGCAATACATTCATCTCGTACTCAAAGCGCTCACCTTCAACACCCAAAAGCTCCGGTAACAATTCTCGGCGAATTGCTCGCAAACCAGTTTGGGTATCTCCACATTTTGTTCCTGTAACAAAATAGAAAAAAATGGAGGAAATCCTGTTTCCCCAATAGCTTTTGCCAGGTGTTTCAGCTCTTTTAAAAGACCTTGTCCCAAGTACCAACGTCCGTGCATCTGCTTGCTCCACAGCACGAATCATTCGTTCAATATCGGTAATACTGTGTTGACCATCAGAATCTGCAGTAACAACAGCTGTCACTTCGGGATAATCTGTCACTATTTTTTGAAAACCAGTCTTCAAAGCAACTCCTTTTCCTTTGTTTTTGGAATAGGAAAGAATACTGACCGATGGGGATGTGGCCAATTTCTTAAAAGTAGATTGATAGTCCGAGCCACTTCCATCATCAACAATCAGAATGTTCTTTCTTGTTTGTTCACTCAGCTTCCGTACAAAAGAAATGACCTTTGTCTGTGGTTCATAGCTAGGAATCAAGAGCATTACTGACATATCCTCACCTTACTTTCTTGTTATCTTACCCAGAGAATAACAAGAAGAACTTAAAACCAACTTAAAGAAGTCCTTTCAAATTGCTATTCAAATAAGGTTAGTAGTTATGCCGTTCCAGTAAACAGCTTAGCTACTAACCTTATCTTTTCTAGTCACAGTATTCAAAAATCCAATCAGCTTTCCAAATAATACCGTAAATCCTCCGGTGATTTATCCGTATTTACTCCAACAATTAGGCGAATACGTGCCTTCTGACCATTCAACCCTTTCATGAAGATCACGCCATGCTCACGAAGTCCTACACCTCCGCCTTCATAAGCGTAGATGTCTTCTGCAATCCCATTTGAACATCTTGAAACAAGGACAACTGGTACACCTTTTTCAAGAATTTTTTGTAAGCCAGGTAATACTGCAGGCGGCAGATTTCCAGCTCCCAAAGCTTCAATAACCAATCCATCAAGCTCTTCTATATTGATTAAATTGAAAATCTGGTCATCCATCCCTGCATAGGCCTTAATTAAAAAAACGTTTCCTTGTACCGCTTGAATATCACAGACTTCCTCAGGCATAACCTCTTTTGTAAAGAAAGTCTTGCCCTTTGTTAGCATCCCTATGGGGCCAAATGTCGGTGTTCGAAATGTTGCAACGTTAGTCGTATGTGTCTTTGTCACATATTTTGCCATATGGATTTCATCATTCATTACGACAAGGACTCCTTTATTTTTCGAATCCTCTGAAGCAGCCGTCCAAACGGCGCTCATAAAATTGTAGAGCCCATCACTACCGATTTCATTGCTGGATCGCATTGCACCTGTCACGACAACGGTAATCTCCTTAGGAACTGTTAAATCAAGAAAATAGGCTGTTTCTTCTAATGTATCGGTCCCATGAGTAATGACAACTCCATCTACTCCTTCTGTAATCCCTTGTAGAATACGTTCCTTCAATTGAAGCATTCGCTCTAATGTCATATGAGGCGAAGGAAGATTAAAGATATCTTCAACGATAATCTCTATCTCCCCTTGAAACAGCTCATTTTGATTCATCAGCGGGTTTTCTTCGTTCAGAATCACACCGCCTTCTAAATCCTTTGACATGGAAATCGTTCCACCAGTATGCAACACCAGAATTTTCTTCATCGTCTCATTTCCTTTCATTTACTATCTATTTCCTTCCAAAATGCTTGAATATTTTTCTCTAAATGGTGGACTGTCGGCAGAATTTGCGCCCGATACCAGTGTGGTGGTACCAGCCGCTGATAAGCCGGACTGGCAAAGCGCTGATCCAGTAGTAGAACAACCCCGTGATCCTCTGCATCTCGAATCACCCGTCCTGCTGCTTGGAGAACTTTATTCATGCCTGGAATCTGATAGGCGTATTGAAAACCTAAGCCCTGCTCATCAAAATAATTCTTGATCAGCTCCTGCTCCTCATTGATTTGAGGAAGTCCCACACTTATTACTGCTGTTCCTATTAGACGATCTCCCTTAAGATCGATTCCTTCAGAAAATACACCACCAAGTACACAAAAACCAATTAGTGTCTCTTGGGGTTCAGATACAAACTGTGCCAAAAAAAGTTCCCGTTCTTTTTCATTCATTTCTGTCTGTTGGATCAATGTCTTGACCTGTGGATTTGCTTTCTTGAATGCTTCATAAACCATATCTAAATAGGCGTAAGAAGGAAAGAAAAACAAATAATTACCCATCTTTTGATTAATCATCGTCGTCAAGCTTTCAACTAAGTAATCAAGACTTTTTTCTCGTTCTCGATAAGTCGTTTGAACATAGCGTGCAATCAGCAAGCGCTGATTTTCTTCTGGAAAAGGGTTGGGGATCCGATAGGTCAAGCTCTCTTCTTCTCCGCCAAGAATGTCTTTATAGTAGCTCAGTGGTGTAAAGCTTGCAGAAAATAGGATACTGGCATTCGCCATCGATAGCTTCTGCGCTAATAAATACGATGGGTCCAAACAGAACAATTTGACAGATAATCCACGATTTTTCTTTTGGATGTACGTACAATAATGATCATCATAAAACTCACCGATCTTTAAATAGTTCAGCAAAGCAAAATAAATTTCCAACAATTGATTCAGTTCCGGCAACTCCTGATTCTGCGGCAACCACTCACCGATTTTTTCCGTCAACCGAAAAACCTTCTTCTCCATCCCATCAAGGTAAGCAGGCTGAGAAATGAATTCTTTCTCTTCACTGATACATAATTCATCCAATCGATCAAATTCGTCAACTACTTTATTTACCGCACGGGTCAATGGTGCGCTTTTTTTCTTTAGCAGCTTCTTCATCATGAGCAACTGTCCTTTGGAAAGCTCTGCGGAATACATTTCTCTGGAACGGCTAACCAAGTTGTGTGCCTCATCAATCAAAAACAAGTAGTCTTTTTTCACTCCCTCATCAAAGAAGCGTCGTAAATAAACGGTTGGATCAAATACATAATTATAATCACAAATAATCAAATCACACCACAGACTGACGTCTAAAGATAGTTCATACGGACACAGTTGGTGTTTTTGCGCATATTTTTCAATAACTTCACGGCTAAACTGATTCTCATGATGAAGAATATCCCAAAGCCCTTCATTTAGACGATCGTAATACCCAGCAGCAAAAGGACAGTGCTCTGGTGTACAGTTTCTTTCGGTTAAAAAACAAATTTTGTCCTTCGCCGTAATCGTCAAGCTTTTAATTTTCATTTCCTTTTGATTCATTGCTTGGACAGCATCTTCAGCAACCTGTCTAGTGATTGTCTTTGCAGTCAAGTAGAAGATTTTTTCCGCTTTGCCTTCCCCAATAGCTTTTAACGAGGGAAAAAGAGTAGAGATAGTTTTTCCGGTGCCTGTGGGGGCTTCTACGAAAAGACGTTGTTCACTAAGAATTGTTTTGTATACTGAAACTGCCAGCTCTCGTTGGCCCTTGCGATACTCTCCATAGGGAAAAGGCAGCTCCTTCAATGACTGATTACGAACCGTACGCCAGTTCTCGCTAAAAATCAGCCATTTCTCGTATTCCTCTAATAACTCGTCTAAAAACTGTTTCAGCTCTATACGACTGAATACTTTTTGTGTTTTGGTGACTTCTTCCGTTGTGGTCTGAAAATAGGTAAGCTGTAATGTAATCTCTTCAAGCTCTTCTTGCTCACTATAAATCGCACCATAACATTTGATCTGATGCCAGTACATCGCCAACTGTTCGTCATAGATATCCTCGAATGCCGATTCAGATGTTTTAATTTCATCGATCACTAACTGTTCCTGCTCATTCGTAAATAGACCGTCCATTCGCCCTTCAACAAAATAGGGCTTGTCGTTCAACACTACTTCCTTCGCAATTTTCACTTCTTTTTGATAGCCTTTACCGGCCTCCTTCTGAAGCTTGCGATGGATTCGTGCCCCCTCTTGTGCCGTATGATTACTCGTTCTG
Organism: Enterococcus sp. 9E7_DIV0242; assembly: GCF_002140975.2. Lineage (NCBI taxonomy): Bacteria > Bacillati > Bacillota > Bacilli > Lactobacillales > Enterococcaceae > Enterococcus > Candidatus Enterococcus clewellii. The sequence continues at coordinate 4,520,759 of NZ_CP147247.1, read as the reverse complement.
CGTGAATCAATACTCCCTTGACGTAAAATAAACTCGACCAGTCTGCGAATTGGAATTTTTTCTGAATGAAACATCTGTCGTCCCCTCACAATCCCTCCTATTATAAAACATACGTTCGCAAATAGAAAGTGACTGACAAAAAAAATACTGATCCTCACATTTTTCTGTAAGAATCAGTTTTTTACATGCTATTCGCCTAATGTCTCACGGACTTTTTTAGGTAGCTTCGCAACAACTAGCTCATAGGATTTTTTTAGTAGGGCTGCACATTGCGCTTCATTGAATGTATTATCCTTGAGAATGATTGAATTCCAATGCGTTTTATTCGCGTAATAGCCTGGAACAATGAAGCTGTACTGCTCTCTCAACAGCTCATTTTCTTCTGGCTCTCCTTTGAATGTAAAGATTTCATCGCCCTCTTTGTTTTCACCCAACATCGCGAAAAATTTCCCTGCGATATCGAAGTAGTCGCAGTCCCAGCTCTCACGATAATAAACAGAGGCTCCCGGAAATGTTTCAGCTTCCTTTTTCAATGCTTCTTTTAATTTTTCCATTCAACTCACTCCTATTTTTAGTTACTAAAATAAAGGCTAGACGAGTCGCTTTGCTCACGAGCAATATAGGAAACTGATAGAAAGGTGCCCTTTCCTTTTATACTCAGTTTATCTTATTGCCGACTGAGCAGACTCGTAAAGCTAGATAATAAAAAGGAACTAGGACATTACTATGCCCTAGCCCTTAAAATCGGATAGACAGCAAATCAGAAGGAACTCCCGTCACTTGCTTTCTTTTAATCCTTACCGAAAATGCGCAGAAATGCTAAGAACAGATTAATGAAGTCAAGATACAGCTGTAGCGCCATATAAACTGCAATTCCATTTCCAGCCGTTCCATTTGATGCAAAATAAATAGTTCTGATTCGTTGATTATCATAAGCAGTCAAGCCTGAGAAAATCAAGACCATGATGATAGAAATCACGTAATCCATTGGTCCACTTTGGAAAAAGAATAGGTTAAGCAGCATTGCCACAATAATCCCTATCAAGGCTGTCAATAACGCACGTCCCATACCAGATAGGTCCTTCTTCGTCAAAACACCTACGATCGCCATACAACCAAAGGTAGACGCTGCACTGACAAAAGCAGAAACAACTGTCGCTTCCGTATACATTGATAATGTGACTGCCAATGTAATTCCGTTAATTGCTGAGTAAGCAATAAAGCCTCCTATGGCAAGCGATGGATTCTTTTGTGCTTTCATCCCTAAAAAAATAACCAATGCAATCTCAGCGATCCACATTCCCATAAACGCATATGGGTATTGATATAGAAACATAACCATTTCATAATAAAATACATTCAGTATCAGGTAAGAAATAACCGCGCTGATCCCTATCCCTAGTGCTAAAAAACCATAAATTTTCGCATAAAAGCTATTTAAGCCTTCCTGCACCTTTGTTGTCTCAATTTGATTCATTGAATACTCCTTCTTTCTCAGTTGGTTCATCTAAAACAACATGCTTTGGCGGCTGTACGATAACCACAGCATCCAATACACGGTTTTCTTCTTCATTGACTGCCTCAATAGAAATCGTCACGACATCCTTCATTTTATCAATTTTAATAACCTCAAAATGAAAAGTCAGTGTTTCGTAATGAAAAACAGGTTCTAAAAAATTCGTAGAAAAATTGACCACATGTGAGCCTGGTCCAGGCAAGTGCTTTGAAATGGCACTCGTAATGATTCCCATCAACATGATCGACGGTACGATCGGTTTTTGATACTCAGTTTGCTTGGCATAATCATGTTGGATATAGAGGGGGTTGGCATCATTCGTCAGGCCTAAATAAAGCAGCAAGTCCTTGTCTTCAATTGATTCCGTTAAGGACAACGAATCGCCTTCCTCGATATCTTCGATGGTTTTGCCTAATTTCCTCGGTTTTCCGATGTTCAAATTAGTACACCTCCATTAATGATAAGATAATTGTACCAAAACCACTGCAAAAGGCAAGTAGAAAAGAACGCCGACACGAGTAGACTCTTATCAGAAATGATAAAAATAAATTACTACTTGTTTTTATGAAAATAGTGAAATAATAAAAAACGCGAGAAGAATAACTTCCCACGCTTCTAGATTCTCAACTGAATTTAGAGTACATTTCTTGTTGTGTTACTTAGTAATGTTTCATAGGCTTGTTCGAATTTTTGAACATCTCCTGCACCCATGAAGACAACTACTGCATCTTCATAATCAAGTAATGGAGACACGTTATCTTCTTTAATCACTTGCCCGCCTTTTTTGATACGGCTGCCAAGATCTTCAATCTTCACATCGCCTTGTGTTTCTCGAGCTGAGCCAAAAATATCACATAAAAAGACGTGATCAGCTAAATCCAACGCTTCTGCAAACTCATCCATCAGTGCAATTGTCCGCGTAAAAGTATGTGGTTGGAAAACTGCGATGATTTCTCTATCCGGATATTTTTGACGTGCGCCGTCAATGGTCGCTTTGATTTCTGTTGGATGATGCGCATAGTCATCCACGATTACAACATCACCGACTTGTTTTTCAGTAAAGCGGCGTTTTACTCCTTGGAAAGTCAGCATTTCTTCTGCTACTTTCTTCATGTCCAACTCTTCAAAATAAGCAACAGCAATCACACCTAAAGCATTCATAATATTGTGTTCACCAAATGCCGGCAAATCAAAGTGCCCAACAAAATCCTCGTTATGATAGACATCAAAGACAGAACCTGTCGTTGTTCGTTCGACATTACGCGCCTGGATATCATCATTTTCATTCATCCCATAGTAGTAGATAGGTACATCAACCTCAAGCTTACGCAAATATTTATCATCGCCATAAGCAAAAATTCCTTTTTTCACTTGACTAGCCATTGCCTGAAAAGCAGAAAACACATCCTCAATGCTCTTATAATAGTCTGGGTGATCAAAATCAATATTTGTCATGATCACATAATCAGGAGAATAAGCCAAAAAGTGTCGACGATATTCGCAAGCTTCAAACGAGAAAAACTCTGCATCTGGTACCCCGTGACCAGTTCCATCACCAATCAAATAGCTCGTTGGTTTGATACCACTTAGAATATGAGACAGCAATCCCGTAGTCCCAGTCTTCCCATGAGACCCTGTTACAGCAATACTTGTATATGGTTGAATGAATTGACCTATAAAGTCATGGTAACGAACAACCTCTGCTCCCAGCTCTTTTGCACGCACCAGCTCTTCATGAGCATCTGGGAAGGCATTCCCTGCAATAACAACCATATCCTTTGTAATATTTTCAGCATCAAATGGTAGTAGCTTAATCCCGGCTTTTTCCAAATCTCTTTGTGTAAAGAAATATTCCTCTACATCTGATCCTTGAACACGATAGCCCTTTTCAAAAAGAACTAACGCCAGCGAGCTCATACCAGAGCCTTTGATCCCTACAAAATGATACAACTGATTTTCACGATTCTCCATTATGATCCTCTTCTCTTAAATCTCTATGTAAGTAAACAATAATTATTAAAATTATCCTAAATTGTACGTTTCTCATTATCGTATAAAATGGTAAAATAATCAACTAAAAAAAATATTCTGGTATTTAAGAGAAATTAAATACAAATAAGACGTAAAAATTGCTGTCTGAAAAAGAATATCTTAAAAAAGGAGACTGAATAATCTATACTTCAGATCATTCAGTCCGCTTTAGCCTATAGTGTTTCACACACTGCTTCTTTATTTTTCTTAATTGAAATACTTGCTATTTGTCATTTCCATGCTGGAATCCTCAATAAGACCACTCAATGATTTATCCATGATTCCTTTTTTCTGTTGTTGCTCCGCTTCAGATACTTTTTGAGCATAAGAGGTCTGATTTTTTGCAGACTTAAGCTCTGTACGAGAACGTGGTAATTCTTGTTCTGTATCTGTTCCACCAAAACGTTGCATATTTGGACGGATTTTTTGATATTGACGGCGCGTCAATGGGATATCAGGTTCTTCATTTGGTACATTGAATTTTTGAACTGCCGGCTCTTCTACTCGTTTTTCTCTAAACAAAGTGTCCTCATTATCCAAAATCAAATAGGACGTTGAATCCTTCTTCATAGCAGCCAAAAGATCCTGATCAGAAATCTCTGTAAACTTAGGGACCTCATCCGGTATCACTGAAGCCGGAACGTAAGTGGGAACAAAATAAGGTGCTTCTGACTTTTTCGAGTCATTGAAAGAAGTGATTTTTCTCCCTGTCGTCCGTCTGCCAAATGTAGCAGATTCGAACGTTTCTTTGCTCTGCTTATGCATAGATCCAAATAAATTAGGCTTTTTTTGAGGTTCCATTACTCTGCTATGATGTGTTGAGTAATCAGGAAGGTTCAATTTGTGGCGCTTTAATTCTTCCACTTGTTCCTTTGTGTGCTCTTGCTGCTTTAAATCAGCGATTGCTGCTTGCTTTTTAGAAACTGTTGTAGATTGTCTTGGTGCTGTTGTTGCTGTATTAGTCGCTACATTTGTAGGTGTATTCTTATTTGTAGATTCGAATTCCTGATAGCCTTCAGCAGTAAAATTTCCTCGCTCATTCAAAAGCGGTTCATTTTGAAAAAGCTTACGTCCATTTCCTGTAGACAGCTTTACTCCTACCTGATCATCATAGGCTGGAAATCGAAAATGTTTTCTCGTTACTTGTGCTGCATTTCCCATTCACGTCAGTCCTTTACCTTTGCTTTCCGTTCATTTTACCATATAATTCTGAAATTCTAAACAACTTACACCACTTTTTTGAATAGCTTACAATTAGGCTTGGATTATGTACTCGTTTCAGAAATGGGAATGAAGGCGTTCCTATCAGACATATAGCATTGTCTACCTATAAAATACAATAAGCGACGGTACAAAAGTAACGGTATTTTCTGACCCGTCATTCCCGTCTCTAAAAAGCCGTAGCTTTGAAGGCCATTTAGAAGATTTCGCTTTTGTACCGATCCCTTTTAATGTCATTAATTGATTTACAAAAAAATTGTTTCTGTTTCATAAAAAATCGTTTGATTTTCACTTATCTGTTTCATAAAATTTACACGGTCGCATTTCTCATTATGACTGCTATTTAGAAAAGCAACCAATCTAACAAGTAACAGGAACGAAGAATGAATCTTTCATAATTTTCGGAATGATGAACTGTATGATTCCACTTCATTCAATTTCTCTATAAAAACAGCGCATCCCTCCTTACAGGCAACTGTTGAAAAAGAAAAGACTGGTGCTCCGACAGTCGCCCCCATATTAAATTTTTCTCCATACAGATTCCCCCTTCTTGTTCATTGTAGTGCTTACATTGAGTCTAGCACCCCAGATTGCTTTATTCAATCAATAGCCCTTATGGAAAAATTGTGGATATTTTCAAAAAAAACTGTAAAACGAACTTGCAGATGTCACTTCCCACTAAAAAAACTACCACAATCAGGCTCTTGTGCGCCTGAACTGCGGTAGCAGAATACTTTACTGATTATGGATATAATCTATTTAACAAACGAGGGAATGGGATAGACTCTCGAACATGCTCGATCCCTGTCAACCAAGTAACTGTACGTTCCAGACCTAGACCAAATCCAGAATGAGGAACGGAACCATATTTTCTCAAATCCAAATACCATGAGTATTCTTTCTCATCCAATCCATGTTGGCGAATCTGTTCCAATACGAATTCATAATCGGTTGCTCTTTCTGAGCCGCCAATGATTTCTCCATAGCCTTCTGGTGCAATCATATCTGCACAAATCACGACATCTTCTCTCGTTGGATGTGGTTTCATGTAAAATGGTTTGATTGCTTTCGGATAGTTCAAAATGAACACAGGCTGCTCAAAAGAATTAGCGATAAAGGTTTCATGCGGCGAACCAAAATCATCGCCCCATTCAATATCCTCAAACCCGTTCTTTTTCAGCAATTCTACTGCATCATCATAAGTAATGCGCGGGAATGGCAAGTTTGTGTACTTCTTAAGAAGTTCTTTATCACGACCAAGTACATCCAACGCATAATCACAGTTGTCCAATACGTTCTGCACTAAAAAGGCCACATACTTTTCCTGAACTTCAAGACTGTCTTCTTGATGCATAAAGGCCATTTCAGGCTCTATCATCCAAAATTCAATCAGATGACGACGCGTTTTAGACTTTTCAGCACGGAATGTCGGACCAAAAGAAAATACTTTTCCGAATGCCATTGCAGCAGCTTCCATATATAACTGACCACTTTGTGATAAATAAGCTTCTTCGTCAAAATAGTTTGTATGGAACAGTTCTGTTGTTCCTTCTGGCGCACTTCCTGTAAGGATAGGCGGATCGATTTTCACAAAACCATTCGTGTTGAAAAATTCATAGGTTGCACGGATGATTTCATTACGAACTTGCATTACAGCATGCTGTTTTGAAGAACGCAACCATAAGTGGCGATGGTCCATCAAAAAATCTGTTCCATGTTCTTTTGGTGTGATCGGGTAATCATGACTCTCCCCAACTACTTCGATGCCGGTGATTCCAATTTCATAGCCGAATTTTGAACGAGTATCTTCTCTCACTTCCCCCGTAATCAGCACTGCTGTTTCCTGATTGAGTCCTTTCGCAAGCTGGAAGACCTCTTCCTCTACTTCACTTTTCACGACAATTCCTTGAAAATAAGCTGTACCATCACGAAGTTGTAAAAAAGCAATTTTACCACTTGAACGCTTATTCGCTACCCAAGCACCGATTTTTACTGTCTCGCCTACATGATTTTTTGAATCAATGATTTGAATTTGTTCCACTATTGTCTCTCCCGTTCCTTCAATTTTTACCAATCCCGAATTGAGTTGTTCTTAGTTGTTTTCCTGGATTTTTTTATCGATAAATCCAGCGATTCGTTCAATTGCCTGCTCCAATACAGCTAGATCCGACGCATAACTGATACGGATGTGGTCCGAAGAACCGAAGCCCTCACCTGTTACCAAGGCAACATAAGCTTCTTCAAGCAAGTCATCTACCCAAGTCGTCACGTCATCATACCCGCACAAAGTCAATGTTTCACGAATATTCGGAAACAGATAAAATGCACCTTGAGGCTTGGTCAACTTAAATCCTGGCAGGGCTGCTGCTTTAGGATAAATCGTATTCAACCGTTCCTCAAATGACTTTCTCATTGCTTCTACTGTATCTTGATTGCCATTCAACGCTTCTACTGCCGCATATTGACTGACAGCTGTTGGGTTGCTAGTTGAATGAGAGGCAATATTGTTCATAGCTCCAATAAGCTGTTCATCAGCAATCGTATAACCGATTCTCCAGCCTGTCATTGCATAAGATTTCGATACACCATTAATGATGATGGTCTGTTTTCGGATTGCTTCTGATACTGTTGCCAGAGGAGTAAAAGTGTTGCCATTGTATACAAGCTGACCATATATGTCATCTGATACAATCATGATATCATGTGCTACAGCCCAGTTTCCAATAGCCAACAGCTCTTCTTTCGTATAAATCATCCCTGTTGGATTAGAAGGTGAATTCAAAATCATTGCCCTCGTCTGGTCTGTTCGAACTGCTTCCAGTTGATCGACTGTTACCTTGAAATCATTCTCTTCTTCACAGGAAACAAAAACCGGTGTTCCCTCAGCAAGTTTTACCTGTTCACCATAGCTGACCCAATATGGAACCGGAATAATAACTTCATCCCCCGCATCAAGCATCGCCTGAAACAAAAGATACAAGGAATATTTAGCCCCATCTGTGATAATTACTTGTTTTGCATCATAATCCAAGCCATACTCTCTGTGGATCATTTCAACAACTGCCTGTCTTAGCTCCGGAATTCCAGCTGACGGAGTGTAATAGCTCGCTCTGCCATCTGTGATTGCCTGAATCGCTGCCTCTTGAATATTTTTCGGTGTAGCAAAATCTGGCTCCCCAACCGTCAGATTTAAGACATCCTTTCCTTCGCTTTTTAGCTTTTTAGCCTTTGTTGATGCCGCTAAAGTAACCGAAGGTGCCAACTGCTGTGCACGTTTTGATAGTTTCATACTTCCACCCCTCATTTTGATTTATCCCGCTTCTATAGAGATACAACGAACAACTCGTCATAAAAACGACTATTCTAGTTTATGAAGCTGTTTTTACTAATGGCAACATCTGAGCTAACCAAGCATAAACTACCCAGATGACTGATTAATAATACGGTTCTCGTTGCTCTTCACTCAAATCCCAAGAACAGTGTTGACTTCCTCACCATTTTCAAAGGCAATCAAATAATAGTTCAGCGCCCCTTCAGATGACTTGCAGACAACTTCCCAAACTGCTTTACCGTCAAACATACCGAGATTGACTTTTTGAACATTTTCTTCACCATAGCGCTCTTTCACTACTTGCTTCGCTTGACCTTCCGTGAGACCTTCTTCTTGATCAAACGTCAAGATATCTCCACCCTTTTCAGGGATAATGACGACAATTTCATTCCCAGATGCATCTTTTCCAGTCAAACCAAAGTAGGTTTCGTCTCGATTGAACCAGTAGAAGTCCTCCACAGAATCCAACTGCGCATGTTCTTCCGCGATTTTGACCGCTTCTTTTCGTGCTTGAGACTTTGAATGGGTCGAACGGATATAAAAAATACTTAACATAACAATAATGGTCAACAAAATGGCAACAAGTGCCAAAAGTATGACAACCCTTTTGTGTTCTTTCTGCTCATCTGATGTCACGATCACGTTCGTCCTTTCAAAACTTACTGTTTTTCATTATATCAGAAAATAAATTCTTTTTGATACACGATGGAGAAAATTATCCTTTTTCTTTAAAAAATTCATGGATAGATAGCAACGTTTCGTCTAATGATAGTTCTTCAACTGGTAACCGTTTAGGCAAAGCTCTTAGCATTCGCTTACCGTATTTTGTTCGGACAAGTCGACGATCCAACACCAGCAGTACACCATGGTCATTTTCAGAACGAATGAGCCGCCCCAGTGCCTGTCGTAATCGCATAGACGCTTTAGGAAGGGCTTCCCCTGTAAAAGGATTGATTCCCTGTGCTTCAAGGTATTCATACTCCGCTTTGACTAGTAGTCGTTTCGGGTTTTCAAAAGGCAACCGCGTGACAATCAATAGTTGCAGGGAATCTCCTGGAAGGTCTACTCCTTCCCAAAAACTATCTGCACCGAGTAAAATGCTGTTTTTACTATGGTAAAACCGTTTCAATAATTTCTCTCTCGTGCCACTAATTCCTTGAGCCATGACCTCTCTCCCAATATTCATCATCGATTGATGCAAATGACTATATGTTTTTCTGAGTACCTCATGGGAAGTGAACAGAACTAAAATCGGGCGATCTTCCTGCCTCGCTACCTGTTCTACTATCTGACTAATATATTCAGCAAACTCCGCATCTGACACCTCATGGATATCCATTGGAAGCTTAGGAACATAGAGTCGAGCAGATTTTTCATAATCATAAGGGTCCGGCAAAACCTTAACAGAGAAATCATCTACCCCAAGTTTATCCGGCAAGTACTGTCGGTTTTTCCAAAAAACCAATGTTCCGCCTGTATAGAGAATATGCTGATAATTAGGATACCAACTGGCCTTTTTGATCATCCCGGCACTCAGATCATTGACCGCAAGTATAGTCAGCCCTTTTTTATCGGTTCGATATTCCTTGACCCAATGAGCTTCCCATTGATTAACAAAGATATCAAAACATTCAGCCAGATTGGAAACCTCTGAAAACAGTTGAAATAGCGCAGTGAGCTTCATCCGTTCAGAAACAGAAAATCTTTCCAACTGACGATCGATTCCTGTTCGAACCTGTTGTTGTATTTCTTCCAAATCACTCAAGTAGGTCTCAATTTTTCGAATCAGCTTTTCTCCTTCTAAGGAAAGCTGATCGAACTGCGTCTTCTGAATCACAGATTCTTGTAGCTGTTCACGCTTATCAATGACCAAAATCTGCCCCAACTCATAAGCAAAGTCTTTCAGATCTTCCACAATATCAATCAGTGTGCGGGAGTACATCTCAACATACCGTTTTTCAGTAGGTAGTTTCTCCAGTAGAGAGATTACTTGATCGAAAAGCTGACCTTCTTCGCGAGCTTGGACGACCTGCTTTTGAAAAGCATAAATCGGAATCGTCTGCAGCGCAGTACGTTTTACGACATCCGGTAAATGATGTGCCTCATCGATGATCAGACTCGCCTCTTTCGGTAGTAACGGGTGCTTTCTAAATGATTCCTGCATCAAAAAGGCATGATTGACGATCAGCAGATTGCTTTGCTCCGCTTTTTTATAAAGAAATCGAACAAAATCTTCTTGATAGAGAGGATCATCCTTCTTCAAAAGCTCTGTCCCTCTATGGATAGTATCTTTCCAAAAAATATGATTAAAATTGATCAACTGCAGTTCGTCGAGATCTCCTGTCTCTGTTTCCAAAAGCCAGACCAATACTCTCATTTGATAAAGCGCATATTGTTTTTGCTTGATTGGGTTCTTCAAGGTTTCTCTAAACCGTTGAAGATCAAGATAATGACGATGACTTTTTAAGACCGTCGCCTGCAGCTTTTTCTCTGCAAAACGATTCGTAAATGGAATATCTTTTTCAAAAAGCTGATTTTGAAGCATGATTGATACCGTACTGACGATTACCGGCTTCTTCGGTTCAGCAAAGTAGCTGCTTGGAAACAAATACCCAAATGTTTTTCCTATCCCTGTCGCAGCCTCAATGAACAGATTTTTCTCTTTCCCCTCGGTAAAATGTTTAAAAACATCATTCATCATTCGACTTTGTTCCTTACGGTAAGTCAATTGCTTAGCAAATACTCGCTCTTTTTGTTTCTTCGATGTTGGATACGCGCCAGTCTCATAGACAGATGTTTCAAAGTAAGGAAGAACTTTTTTTCTTAAAACAAGCCCATCAATCACTTGCAGGCCCTCTTTCAATGGAATGGGCTGCACCTTCATTTCTTCATACAGTCTATTCAAGTAAGCACCTGTCTCCATTCCTAACTGGTCACTCAATAATAAAATCATTTTCAATGACAATAGAGGAAGCGTTCTGATTCTTTTTTCAATCAGTAGAAAAACCTCCGCTGTTACCTGAGCATCACTGTCCGCCTGATGCGGATTCTCATGAACCAGGCCTAAGCTCTCGGATAAATCACTTAGACGAAAACTTTTTTCAGTGGGAAAAAATATTTGTGAAAGCTCAACCGTATCGATACCCGGAATTTGTAACTCCGGTGCACCACAGCGTTGAAGCTCTTTATTTAAAAAGGAATAATCAAAATAAATATTATGCGCAACGAAAATCGTGTCTGCCAATAAATGATGAATGGTCAAGGCAATATCTTCAAAATAGGGTGCTTTAGTCACTTGTTTATTCGTGATTCCCGTCAAGTGTTGAATTTGTGGAGAAATACTCCGTCCCGGATTCACATCTGTTGAAAAACGCGTGACAATCTTCCCTTCTTCGATCAACACACAACCGAATTGAATGATTCGGTCTACCTGAGGATCGGTCCCGGTGGTTTCTATATCAACGACCGCATATATTGGATTTTTTTTCATGGTCTCTCCACCTTTCTGCCATCTTGAAAATTATACTATAAAATCGAAGTTTTTCACTATTATTTGTGGGTAAGAATCAATTTTCTTTTATAAACACTCGTTTTATCTTCTTTACAAGACAAGAATACTTTCTCTACAGCAGAAAAAAGCCCGACAATTTCTCTTTGTCGAACTTTTTTCTAGTATAAACACTTCATCAATAAGTATCTAACGGTTCCTGCTATTTCATTCTATCAGTCTTTGTTTTCTTCTTTTTCAAATAATACCAATACCCCCCCGAAGCCAAGCAAGCTAAAAATAGACAGCCCTGCTCCCAGCCTCAAGCCATAAGGTAAAAAGACAAATTCAACGTCGTGTTCACCGGCACTTAACGGAACAGATAGGAAAGCCCCTTTAAAACTTTGTATTGCTTCTTCTTTTCCATCTACATATACTTTCCAGCCTTTGTCAAAAGGAATCGTTGTCCATAGTAATTGATCTTTTTCTGCACTTACCTTCGCTTCTGCATGTCGACCATTTACTTTCATATCCACACCTTTTTCCTGTAAGGCATCTACAGATTTTTTAAACTTCGGTGTGTCAAGTAAAACAATATCCGGTTTTACAATAGCAAGTTTGTCCGTACTACTGAATGTCGTTGTAAAGGTCAATGTCGTTTTTTCCTCATAATACCCCACATTATAGTACTGACCTGTCGGTGCAATTCTTGTATCATAAATATTAAGCTGTTGCAAAATGTGGATATATGAACAGCTATTCTAATAAAAAGGCTTAGTTTCCATAGTCAAAAGTTATCAAATAAAATACATATTTCCTTTAAAAAAGTGATTATATTCGATTTTTGGCAACAAATCGTATTGTTATATGATTTGTTGCTTTTATAAGATACCGGAAAAGCACTGTTCTATTGCTTAATCGTTTTTGATAAAAAAGTATTTAGAAATAGACAAAGACGGCAACGAATTCCTAAAAAATGGATTCGTTGCCGTCTTCTATTTTTAATTATAATAACTCTCTACCTACGTAGCAGACATTCTATTTATAGTCTTCTTTAGATATCTGGCTCAACTTCTGCATATATTGATCCATCAACACGTAGCCATCCAATCTTCTCAGCTTGTCAACTGAACATCTGACTTTTTTTGTAAGCAATGAAGGTCTGTTAGCCGTTCGCTTCATATCATAAAGAAAATCATCTAGCCCACTGACCAAGCCTGCACTACTCAGACGGTTACAAATCAATACGTCCTCTTTACGTTGTTTTAGCACTTGTCCCCATGAGTAACTGAGGTATTCGGCCTTTGAAATTTGGCTTAACAGTTCAGATTGAGGGATACGCCTTTTCTGATCCCGACTTTTTTTCTTGCCAATATTGATTCGTTTATTCATGAAACGAAGATAAATGTCATCCTCAAGGTTCTCCATCTCACTTCTTGAAAAGTTCGGGATTTTCTTCGGTGCAGGTACCATGTGGCTATCCTGCAACAGTTTAGAAAAACGTGGCCAATTCCCTGGAGTCCTTTTTCTTGTCTTCTCTTTTTCTAGAATCAGCTTTGATAATAGTAAATTACGACGTTCTTCATCAGAAATTTCAGGTTGTTTCACTTCCGGCAATGGTTTCTCTGCCTTCGCTTCTTCAATCACTGCTTTTTCTGTTTGATTTTCCAAATTTTTGCGTCTGAGCTTATCCGCAGAGGATTCCTCTACTTCTGCTTTCTCATCTTTTCGCTCTTTTAGTAAGGCTGTATCCTCTTCGGCTAACTGGATATCTTCTTGGACCGTTTCTGAACTCGATCCGTTCATCGGCTTTTTTCCGGTTTCTATTTCCTCTTCTGCCGGTTCGGTTGGTTCGATCGTCACCTGTTGGATCTCAATGACCGGTTCTTCTGAATACTCCCCATCTATAGTGGGTGCTTCTTCTTTTTGTTCGATTTTTTTGATAGGCTCTTTAGAAACTTCTTCATTATCTATGACCAATGGTTGCGCCCGCTTCAAATGGATGGTGTGCACACTTCGTGACATCAGCGGCTGTGCCTTCGCTTCAAGTCTCGCTTGACCGATTGTTTCACTCAGGTCACCAATCATTTTTCGCAAACGGAACATTTCGTTTGAGGCTTCCATCATTTGCTTCATCACGCTGTTCAATTCAGCCGATTCAACCTCTGTATTGCCTTTATGCGTAAGAGAATGGGCTTCTTTTTCAACGGTTACATCTGTCAACCATTGCTTTAGCTGGGACTTCGCTTCTCTGTTCAACGGTTCAAAGCTTCCCATAAGCAACGTGTAGTACATCAATTCAGTTTCTACATACATATAGATTTTTTTGACGACTAGTTTATTGAATTCTTCTGCCGCGTCCCAACTATCACAGATGGCATCAAAATAGGCCTCACCTTCGGCCAAATTTTGGTAATCCTTTGCCAGATTTATTTCGCGAATCAAATAAAAATTGTGGAGTGTTTCAACATTGTCAGCATAAATTTCTCTACCTAAAAATTCAGGATCGACTGTCTTACATAGAAAGACAGATTTTTTCTCAACGTCTGACTTTTTACCTCGTTTACTAATTGTTCTCACTTCCTCGAATAGTCTTTATATTAGTTTATAATCATCTTTCAAAAAAGAAAAAATACACTTCAACAATAATTATACCGTTTATAAACGAAAATTGCTCTCAATTTTTTATAAAAAAACCACTATTTATGAGTCAACAGAAACTATTTTACCATTTTTCAGTAAATTCAGCAAAAATCCTTGTAGGATCGTTCGTTTTTTTCCTATTTTACGGCCTTAATAAGCCCTCTCACTTCAAGTAAAATAGCTACTATTTCAGAAATAAAGCGAACTATCCGAAAAGATTGATATACAATTTCCGGATAATCCGCCCGTTTTTCGGATAATATTATGATTTTAGATTATAATGTATTCTTTTCTTTTCGTGCAATTGCCGGCAAAATCATTCCTAACAAAATCAAGACAATCGGTGTCAAGATATTGGAAGCTAATTGGAAAAACCATCCTTGCGGATCTGCAGCAAAATCAAATTTCGGTACCATCCCCAAGACACAGGCAAATGCAGTAAATAAGAAACACCATAGGCCAAAGATAAATCCGGCTTTAGGATTCTTCATAAATTTGTACTCTGACTGATAGTTCTTATAGGCTTTGTTCAGCATCATATAGGCAAAGAATACCCAAAGATAGCGCATCGGCATCACTACAGAGTTCAGATTTGTCAACCATTTTACTAATTCGTTCATATTCTTCAATCCAAACATTGGCAGCGCGATGATGATACTGACAAGAATACCTGTTAACCAGTATCCATTAACAAGTGTCCCTTTTTTCGTTTTCTTACGAAGAGCTGACGGAACAAACTCAGGATCTGCATCAGCAAGAAGAATTTTTAGTGGCGCATCAATAGAAAATGCTAAAGCAGCAATCTGTCCAGCACCATTTGTCAACGCATAAATAATCATCAATAAATTTCCAACGCCGTAATATTCACCCAGAATTTGGAATGCACTGTACGCACCATTGGCCATCAAATCTTCTGGAATATTGTTACTTGCGAACAACATCCCCATTGCAAATGAACCTAATACTGCTGAAGCACCAACCATTGCTGCAAGGAAAATCATTCCCTTTGGAAACTCTTTCGCAGGATTCTTTGTTGCATTGACATAAGGAGAAATCTTTTCAGCCCCGCCGACTGCAAAGACCAGCATGGAAACTGTCGTAAAATAGCTAAAATCAAATTTTGGAATATACGTACTGATTTGCTCCATGTGAGGTGTTGCAAATTCAACCGATGAGTTGATTGCAGGAGCACCTACAGCAAAAAGAATAAATAGCATCGACATCACGAAGGTCGCAGTTCCGGCGATCCCTCCGATTACTTTTAGCGTTGCCAATCCACGAGTGGACAATAGGAGAAAAAGCAAAAAGATAATCAATGATAAGAAAGAAACTGTTGCAATAGACATTGTATTTACCAAGTTCCCATTGCCTTGAATCGCCCAGCCTAAAGCAATCAAAATCGCCTGAGGTTTTTGTGCTAAATAGGGAATGTGAACAACCCAGTACGTCCAAGCCGCGTAATATGCCAGCCGCTTAGTACTCGTGTTTTGTACCCATGAGCTTACACCGCCATTACTATCTTTGAAGGTCGACCCAAGTTGACCAACAATCAAGGCATATGGAATGAAGTAAAGCACCAAAATCAATAGCCACGACGTTACAACAGAAATTCCCTGCTGCGCATAATTATTAACAACATTACCAATTCCCCAAACCATGTTGAAGGCAATCAGCCCCACACTAAACCATCTCAGCTGTTTTTGTTCCATAAAAACACTTCCTTTGATTGAAATAAACACATCATGAATAATGGCATTCCGTCTTTCAGACTCAGTTTCTCTGTTTTAAATCCATTTTCAATAGTATTATCATACTCGTTTTTCCAGTGAACTCAATTGTTCTCTTAAAATATCTGATTATTTATTATCATTTCGCCATCATTTTCTATCCTTTGTTTATAATTATTCATTTGCATAACAGAAAAAAGCGGATAAACCTTCTGTTTAGCAAGGTTTGTCCACTTTTTCATTCTCATGATATATTCATTTTTCTAATTTAGTTGACATAGATAAAACATTCTATTTTTCTGTGCTCGTTGTATCCTCTACAAACTGTTGATAAACCTGAGCTTCTGTCATTTTTTCGGTCTGATTACTGAAGCTGTAATAGGCTGGTTTGTTATCATACATGATTTCCAATGTTAGCTGAGCTTGATTGACTGTATCCAGCAAATCGATGGGAATATAGTAGCTATCATCATCCAAACCGTGATAAAACAAAGAAGAACCACAATTTTTGCAAAAGCCTCGTTCTGCCCATTCAGACGAGCGATATCGCCCAATGTGCTCTATCCCTTCGAAAAGAACATTTTCTGAATGTCCTGCATCAATCGATAATAACGGTCCAGCCGTCCACTTCCTACACATTCCACAATGACAAGCAGATACATCTGGATCGGCATGTTTGATTGTGAAACTTACGCTACCGCATAGACAGCTTCCATGATGTTCCATTTTCTAACCTCCTATTGTTAATCTTTTTATTGTATCAGTTAAATCTGCGGATCTTGTGATTGCAGAAATCACAGCGCAACCGGCAACAGTGGTTGTTTGAATCTCCTTGAAATTTTCTGTACTGATACCGCCAATTGCAACAGCCGGTCTCTTAGATCGCTTGGCAAGCTCAGCTAGTCTCTCCACTCCAATCGGTGGCTTGGCATCCGCTTTTGATATCGTACCGAAGACTGGTCCAATTCCATAATAACTGATTCCCACTAATTGATTCGCCAACTCAATCTCTTTCTCATCATAGCAAGATAGACCTACGATTTTATTGGGAAACAAACCCAGTACCTCATCAATTGCCTGATCGTCTTGCCCAACATGGACACCATCAGCTCCTATGTCTAGAGCCAATGCTACATCATCATTGATAATAAACGGGACGTCATAGCTACGACAAAGCTTCTGACAATCAATGGCTAAGCTTCTGCGTGACTTGCTATCTTCGAGACTTCCCAGCCCTTTTTCCCGCAATTGAAAACACGTGATTCCCGCTTGCAAAGCTTGTTCAAGTAGTTCAGGTAGGGTTCCTTCAACGATATCCTGTGTACCGGCAATTAAATAAATAGGTAGATACGTCGTTGGATTCCTCATAGTTTTTCTACCTTCCGATAGGCCCAATGATTTGTTGGACCATTCCCAAGACCAACATCAATACCATCAGAGATTGCTGCTTGAATAAATGCTTTTCCGATATGAACGGCTTCTTTAACAGCTGTCCCTTTTGCAAGCTCAGCAGTAATACAAGCGGAAAAAGTGCAGCCCGTTCCATGGGTGTTTTTCGTTTGTATTCTCTCAGTAGATAACCACTCAACTTCTCCAGAGGAAAGCAGCAGCATATCCGAAGATTCTTGTCCCTCAATATGATGACCACCTTTGACCACAACATGCTTCGCACCCAATGCCTGTATTTTCTTTCCCGCTTCCATCATATCAGATTTAGTCGTAATCGCCATCCCTGTAATAACTTCTGCTTCCGGAATGTTGGGTGTCACAACCGCAGCAAGCGGCAGCAGCTCTTCAATCAAAGCACGTACAGCTGAGTCCTTCAACAATGCATGACCGCTCTTAGCAACCATGACTGGGTCAATGACCAAAGGACCAAAATGGTTCTGTCTTAAAAATGCTGCTACTAATCGAATGATCTCTTCTGTAAAAAGCATGCCTGTCTTAACTGCTTGAATCGAAAAATCCTCAGCAATCACCTGTAGTTGATCTGATATTGCCGCAATGGGAATGTCATAAACCGATTGCACCCCTTGGGTATTTTGAATCGGTAAAGCAGTCAAAACAGATGTGCCAAAAACCATACGTTCTTGAAATGTTTTTATATCCGCTTGCAGACCGGCACCACCGCCACTATCAAACCCAGCGATGGTCAACGCCTGTATCGTTGTATTCATTTAGCTTTCCTCCTGATTTTTGCATCCTGCTTCATTCTTTTACTATCTATTTGTGATAGGATATCTAACAAGTTGGTTCTAAATGATCCTACCGACAGTCCATTCAAATCAGCAGCAGCTACTTCTCCCGCGATCGCATAGCTGCAATTCGCAACTACGACAGCTTCCAGACTTTTAGTGGCATCCGCTGCTAGAAATGCACCACATACACAAGAAAGCAAGCACCCGGCGCCAGTCATTGCAGTGAAAAATGGCGTGCCATTGTCCACAAAATACGTTGTTGTCCCATCTGTGACGATATCTGTTTCACCACTAACTGAAACAATCGTCTGATATTTTTTCGCTGTGATTTCCGCAGCCATAACAAGATCTGCTGAGCCTTTGCCTGCATCTACACCTTTGCTTTGCCACTCAATATCAGCCAATGCGGCAATTTCTCCGGCGTTTCCTCGAATCAATGTTGGATTTATTTCTGTCAGTAAACGGCCGATTTCTCTTTTTCTAAAGGTTGTCGCACCCACGCCCACTGGATCGATCACCACTGGCTTTCCTAACTCGTTTGCTCGTTTACCGACTAGACGCATTGCCTCCAGCTGTTCGGCAGATAATGTGCCTGTATTAAGAACCGTTGCAGACGCAAGAGCCGCAACTTCTTCCATTTCCTCAGGTGCACTCGACATAAATGGTGAAGCACCAATTGCTAAAAGCCCATTGGCTGAATCGTTGGCAACGACGATATTCGTGATGTTGTGGATCAAAGGATTTTGTTTGCGTATCTCCTCAATCAACTGATATGGATACATGAGCTGTCCTCCCATTTTTCCTGCACATAAGCCATTTCCCAGAATTTCCATTCCTGATAGCTACTAACCAAAAATCCTTGTAGCATCGCCTGACGCTCTTTTGCAGTTGCTGATTGAGCCAGCCGATCAGTCAATTCTCGTTGTCTTGTGACTGCTTCTTTGTACCCTTCACTATCATAGGTCTCGATCCACCGCTGATACAACGGATGTGAGGAACCGCTTTCTATCAAATATTCACCAATTTCCTGATACAACCAATAACAGGGAAGAAGGGCGGCAGCTGTTCGTGCCGTACTTCCAGATAGCAACTCACTATACATATGAGTTGTGTAATGGTAGGCTGTTGGCGCAATGGGAACTGCAGCAATCTCTTCCTCTGAAATACCCAACTCCTTGAAAAAACCTTCTCGAACAGCTATTTCTGCTTCTTCTAATCCTGTTACTCCTGCTAGGAAAAGCTGCTTCTCCTCTTCTAAAGTAGCAAGTTCGGCTGCCTTTTGATGAATTTTCGCAAACTGCTCCAAATAATAGCGGTCCTGCAGCAAATAATAACGAAAAACTGCTGGTGACAAAGTCCCGTCCTGTATTTCTTGAATAAACGCGTGTTTCTTACTTTTCTCCCACAGCTCTTCTGCAGCTGCTCGTGCTTCTGTTGTAAAGCTCATGATGTTCCTCCTCATATTTTTTTGAGAAGAAAGCCGAAAAAATAGAAAAAGACTCTTCAAATAGGTCATTGAACCATTTGAAGAGTCGGAAATATTCACTCTATTCCTTAGACTACTTCCCTACGCGAGTCTCAACTCACAGGTTCAAAGGGTCCGTTCAATTGAACATCTCAGTCATAATGACTCCCCTAGTATGTCTAATAGTATAACACATCATATTTGCTTAGAACAATTTGAAATTCTCCGTAGGGCGTTTTCTATAAAGCTGAACGATTAATCAAAAATAAAATAAGCCAGTTTCCCATGATAGTAACTGGAAAACTGACAGTTCGTTGGTTAAAACCATCGTTTGACTTAAAGCATTCTGTTCTGTTAACGACCCCAGTGAAACATTAGCAATAGTTGCTTAAATACTCCATTTTTCATCAAACTGTTCACTCAGCCGACTCTTCTCGTACAGCAATAATTTCTTCTTTTATTTCCTTACGCTTTAATTGCATGACATAAACCATCCCAATCAAAAATGGCAAGACAAAGCTACTGAAACGATAAAGCAGTAAAGAAGACACTGCATCGACTGTACCAACTAATGGCTTGAACAAGAGCAAATAGACAAACTCAAATGAACCGATCCCGGCTGGTGTGGGAATCACACCGGCTAAAACGATAGAAAAGCTAGTAAAAGACAACACCTGTAATAAATCAATGGTTGTGTGCTGTTCAACTAAAGCCACATAAGGAATCAACAGCCAGATGAAGACCTTTGCAACATTCCAAAGAAAGATTCGAATCAGAGCCGAGCGATCTTTAATGATCGTCTGCACAGTATCCCTTAATGAATAAATCTGAATATTGCATTTATCAACCCAGTCTCTTAGATTTTGACGTTTGATAAACTTATTTGCCCAGACAGTCAAAATCACTTGAAGACGAATACTGACGGACAAAGCAAGTATGGCGAAAATAATCAAAAAAGTAATAATCATTCCAGCTAAAATAAATGGAATCATTTGCGGAGAGCTTTTATACAATGCCGAAAACTGAGTAATCAATCCTAGCACTGCCCAAAAAACGACTGCTAACTTATACATAATCATGTGAAGAGCAGTTACACCCATCCCCTGAGAAACGGCCAGGCCCTTTTTCCGATAAAAAAGAACCTCAGAAACAAGCGTCCCCGTTCCAAAAGAAACAATCCGATAAAAAGCCACATAACAAGAAGCAAAAAATCCATCTGTCATTGTAAACTTCGGCTCGAAGCTCCTTACTATTTCCTGAATCGATTGCCCTTCAACAAACTGATAAATCACACCCAATATAACGACCATCACAGCAACTACCGCACTGGTTTTCAATAATTGAGCCATAATATCGCTCAATGAATTATCCACCACATAGAAGACTACGCCGATCATGACTGCCATCAGCAGAATGTTCAGAAAAATCTTCAATTTTGGTTTGTTTTTCATCTTCTCTCCCCTTAATGACGATAATTAGTGAAATAGAAATAAAGAATCCCAAAAAAGACAACACTTCCAATAATAAAGGCAACATAGAATTTCGGTTTCTTCGTCTTGTGGCGAAACAGGCGTTGACTGACCAATCCAATTGGACCTCCACCAAGAATCCCTGCAAAAAGAATCTGCTTTTCAGGAATTCGCCACTCTCCCTTTTTAGCTTGTCTCTTATCATAAAACATCAAGATCAGTGTATACAAATTGATTCCTATTAAATAAATCCAGAATAGTTCGTTTAAACGTTCAGTTATCATAATTTCCTCGCTTTCCTCTGATCTGCGGAGGATCATAGAAAGTGATGTTTGGGGCTCAAGTCTCTTCCGGTGCAAATATCGATAGCCCTTTTTTGACCATTACCAGTTCTACCGGCAAATCATCACATGGATCTCCGTCTACCCTGGTCCCAACTTTTTCATTTTTTCTGCTTTTTATCGTTATCTTTGTCCCTGTCAAATAATCAATATCCGGTAGCTCATTGACTTTTCCAAGCATGATTTTCGGTAAATAAAAAATTAGACGAAATGAGTTGATATGGGATAAGATAATTAGATGAAACAGACCATCGTCTGGTTTGGCAGAAGCATCAAAATTTCGATAACCGCCAACAGAATTTGTCATCAATAATGCCAAAAGCTGTGTTTTTCCTTGCCAGCGCTCGTTATCGACCACGATATCCAAATCGTATCGTTTCTTTTTTATCAACAACTTGAAAAAATTTCTGATAAAGATTAGTTTACCATACTTTTGCTTTTCCTTCTGAGTAATGCGTGCAGCTGTATCTGCCAAAATACCAATGGTCATTGTGCTGACGATACTATGTTGCTGCCCAATCAGACCATAGTCAACACCTCGAGTATGCCCTTGTAGTATAATCGCTGCTGCTTTTTCAAAATCTGCAGGGATATTGAGCGCCTGTGCTACATTATTGACTGTACCACCGGGTAATATTCCAACAGTCAAATGCGACAAATCATCCTTGAATGCCGCCGTCATTCGATTGATTGTTCCGTCTCCGCCAATAATGATCAGACTATCGATTTTCTTTTCTCTTGCTGCTTCAACCGCTTCTTGATCATCAATATCCGGACCAATTTCTTGAAGATCACAGGTCAGATTGTCGTCTTTATCTTCAGCATATTCTTTGAATCGTTCAGCAAGCTTCTGTCCTTCGTCATTACCGGAGGTATTATTGAACAATACCATGAATTTCTTCATATGACTCTCTCCTCTCAGAAAAAGGGCAGGCTGGAGCAATCCAAATCAGTCAGCTCCAGCCTATCTCTATGTTTCAAATTATTTTGCGTTTAACTCAGCGATCTTCACAATCACATCTGTCGCTTTTTCCATCGCTTGTAAGGAAACAAACTCAAAACGGCCATGCATATTTTCGCCACCAGCAAAAATATTGGGCGTTGGTGTTCCTAAATAAGAAATTTTAGAACCATCCGTTCCACCACGAATCGGTTCGATCAATGGCTTGATACTCAAAGCGATCATGGCATTTTTAGCTAATTCAACAATGCTCATATCCTTCTCAATGATCTCTTTCATATTATAATACTGATCGAACATATTCACAGCAATCCGTTCTTGATCAAACGCTGCATTCATCTTCTCTTGGATATCTGTGATTTGCTGTTTACGTTCTTCAAATTTACTTTTATCGTGATCTCGAATGATGTACGTTGCCGATGCTTCTTCCGGTGTCCCAGCTAAAGAGAACAAGTGGAAAAATCCTTCATAGCCCTCTGTTTTTTCCGGAACCTCATCTGCCGGCAACAGATTATGAAAATCATTCGCCAATTGCAGTGCATTGATCATTGTATTTTTAGCCGTTCCCGGATGCACATTCTTTCCATAAAAAGTGATTTCTGCTTGTGCAGCATTGAATGTCTCATACTGCAATTCGCCAACTGGACCACCATCCATAGTGTATGCAAAATCAACATTGAATTGTGCAACATCAAATTTATCCGCACCTACGCCGATTTCTTCATCCGGACCAAAAGCAACACGAATCGTGCCATGTTCAATCGATGGATTCTTAATAAGAATCTCCATAGCTGTCATGATTTCAGCAATTCCTGATTTATCATCAGCACCTAGAAGTGTTGTTCCATCCGTTGTAATCAATGTTTGCCCAGCATAATTTTTTAAATTTGGAAAGTCCTTAGTATTTAATGTGTACTTGCCATCCTTGTCTAGCTTGATTGTTGACTCCCCATCGTAGTTTTCCACGATTTGCGGATGAACATTTTCTGCATTGAAATCGGCTGTGTCCATATGAGCGATAAAGCCAATCGTGCGCACAGACTTCTCCGTATTCGCCGGCAATGTCGCGATAACAAAACCGTTGCTTTCATTATAGAAAACATCAGACATCCCCAACTCTTCCAATTCCTTTTTCAGTGTCTGCGCAAAAGCAATCTGCGTTTCTGTTGAGGGAGTGGTCGTGCTCTTTGGGTTTGACCGAGTTTCTGTTTTTACATAGCTTAAAAATCGAGGCAATAAATTTTCGTACATCTTAATTACTCCTATCTAAATTTAAATGGATTCGTATTTGTTTCAGACTGTATAAACGTTACATCCCAATTATAGACCTTTTTCCATTGATTGAATAGTTTGACCAACTCAGGCATACACAATTCTTCAATATGATGGCCCGGATCGATCACGGTCAGGCCTTCTGCTTCCATATCATGTGCCGTATGATAATAGACATCACCAGTAATATAAACATCGGCACCTTTCCCCAATGCATCTTTATAAAACTTCTCACCGCTGCCACCGCAAATTGCTACGCGCTGGATTTCCTTTTCTTCATCCTCAGCGACCAATCGTAAGCCCTCCAATGAAAAGGTTTGTTTGACTTTCTCAACAAAAGTAGAGAGCTTCACAGGTTCGGCCAAATCACCAATTCTTCCCAAACCATACTCCTTTTTTAAATTATCGATCGTATAGACATCAAATGCCGGTTCTTCATAAGGATGTGCTGCTAACATCGCAGACAGCACTGCTTTTTCCAAGGTTTCAGGAAAAATCACTTCGATCTTCGCCTCTTGAACTTGTTCTTCCTTATCAAGGGTCCCAATTGCTGGATTTGCTCCGGCAACTGGTGTAAATCGACCGGTGCCGATCAAAGAGTAACTGGTATTTCTGTAATCACCTTGCGTCCCGGCACCTGCTTCTCCCAACGCGGCCCGCATTTCACTAGCGTCATCAACCGGAACAAACACCGCTAATTTTTTATAGGGTACGGTGTGTGTTTTCGTTAAATAAGTGGTGTCATGAATACCTAAATAGTCGCAAAACCAGTCATTCAAGCCGTTTTCGATGATATCTAAATTCGTATGTGCTGCAAAGACAGCAATATCGTTTTTCAGAAGTTCTGCATACATTTTCGTTTGAGGTTGATCCGTATCTAATCGCTTTGCCGGTCGGAAAATCGGTGGATGCTTCGCAATGATCAAATCGACTTTTTTCTCAATAGCTTCAGCAACAACTTCTGGTCGAACATCTAAGGTGACCATGATTGTTTTCATTTCTTTGTTCAGTGTTCCTATATGAAGTCCAACTGGATCACCCGATTCAGCCAGCCATTGAGGGCAATAGCTTTCAAATTTTTCAATAAAGGTATTTCCGCTAATACTCACCTTTCAATACCTCCTCGATTTTCTTGATTTCCTGCTCCAACGCAGCAATTTTTTGCTGTTGGTCTGCTTTTGATTTTTTCAACTGCTCCACAACATTCCTTCGTTGTTTCAACTCACGTTGCCATTTCTTAGTAAATACGATCCCTTTTTTTTGAAGCAGCAACGGACCGAAAGTCAGCTCCTCTTCTGTATAATTTGCTGGACTCGCTTTCTTCTCCGCGCAAATGATTTCATAAATTTTTTGATTTTCTTCCAGAATATCTTCGGCAATAATCGTATAGCTCTGTGTCATTAACCAGCTTCTCAACATAGGTTCCCCAACATTCGGTTGAAGAATAAGTACTTCCTGCCCAGATAAATGCTCTGTCACTCTTCCTTTTTCGAGGATGTCTCGAATCAGTATTCCGCCCATTCCACAGATGGAAACAGCCGTGATATGATCCTCAGCAGTAACAGCTTCCATACCATCTGCTAATCGAACAGTTATTTTTTCACTCAAGCCATTTTTTCGAACTTGTTTTTCAGCAGAGTCATACGGACCTTTTACGACTTCGCCCGCCACTGCAAACTCTATTTTTCCTTGAAGCATAAGTGCTACAGGTAAATACGCGTGATCGGAACCGATATCTGCCAGACGACTGCCAGATGGTATTAGCTCACCAACGCGTTCTAAACGTTTTGATAATTGATTTTCATTCATATCTTGATTCCTCCACAGCATATTATAGCATTCAACGCTAAAGAAATCTTGCCAAATAGGCAGACTATTCGATGATTTTCTTTTGATCTTATCACTGCTGCAGCTAAAGCTGGGAAAGCCCAAGGATCGACGTGAATCAGCTACTGAAGAAATGCTTCCACCTCATCAAAAAAAACAACTTCAGACAAAAACGTTCAGTCGTAGTACGAAAAAAGAGTGTGGGACATAACTCTATCCCACACTCTTCTATACACCTAAAACCTCAACTCAAATCCTATTTCCTAGTTTTTCTACTCCGCTTGATTAACATACCCGAAGTAACGAGTACAACAACAATGCCCGCATAGATCCAAAGATAATTCACCTGTGAATTGAACATTGCCAACCAACCTTTTGGTGTTACACTAGGTGGTGTTTCTGGCGGTGTTCCCGGTGTATTCGGTGTGTTCGGCGTCTTAGGAACTTCCGGAACCTTGTTGTTCACATAATTCCCCAGCTCAAGCTGCATCGGTTTATCAGATGCCTCTTTTGAAACAGTGAATGACACCGATTTGTCGCTTAATTGATAGCCTTCCGGCGCTTTGCTTTCCCTTAATTCATAGCTACCAGGTGCTAAGTCAGTCACAGTCACTTTACCAGAGCTATCTGATACCACTGTTTGTATCTCCGTACCCGTGCTATCATACATTGTGAATTCAGCCCCCGATAAGGGTTGATTCTTGTCATCTACCTTGATTAGTTGAGCTGAACCTGTGTAGTTCACAAACTGTCCATTAAATACCCCACCATTTTCAGTCGTCAGTTCCCCTGTAACTTCCGATGCAATAGTAAAGGAAAGAGGCGTCGTGTTGATGATATATCCTTCTGGTGCTTCATCTTCTACAAGTGTATAGGCGCCTGGTGCTAATCCTCCACCCGCAATCAGGCCTTTGTCATTGGCAGAAAGCTCAGTCACAGGATTTCCTAATAAATCAGTAACGGTTTGTTTCTCACCATTTTCATTTTCAATATGGAATACCCCGCCACTTAGAAGCTTTCCTTCTTCATTGACTTTTTCAATTGAAAACTTGCCCTTATAGTTATTGATATCACCTAAAGACAATTGAATATTTTCTGGCTTCCCGGCTTGGTTTTCTACAGTAAAGAAAATCGGTGTGGTATCTAGAATGTAGCCTTCAGGTGCTTTTGTTTCTACCAATTGGAACGTTCCTGCTGCCGTTCCAGATGCATATACCCGACCATTTTCGTCGGAGGTCAATTTATTATTTTCTGTGATTTCTTCTCCATTGGCATCATAAATTTTTTGGGTTTCATCCAATGGCGTTCCATCACCATTCAGAACAACAAACTCTGCGCCAGCAAGTCCTCTGACAGGTTCATTCGAATCCCCATCCAATTTGTAAGCAACAATGGAGATCTGATAGTTTGGTACAGTCACAGGATCTACTACAGGTTCTGTTTCTGAATCCTCTTGAATAACAAAGTAAATCGGCTGTGTATTGATGATATATCCGATTGGTGCTTTGGTTTCAACAATTTTGTAGCTGCCCGGACGTAAATTACTAATATCGATTTCTCCACTTTCGTCTACTGTAACCACTCGTTCAGCTACTTCTTGATTTTGGTCATCTGCTCGATAAATCGTGAATTCCGCTCCCGCAATTGTTTGAGCAGCTTCACCTTCTTTAGTCAGTGAAATTTTTCCTTTGAAGTTTTGGAAGTTACCCAAGCCCAATATCTCTGGTTCACCTTCTGCAGTTCCTGAAACCGTGAAGAAAACAGGATAATCATTGATAACGTAGTCTTTTCCTTCATCATCTACTGGTGCTTTTGTTTCTTTGAAGTAATATCTACCTGGCGCCAAATCAGTAATACGAACCAGCCCTTGTGCATTCGATACGAGTTTATCCTGTATCAGCTGATTGTTTTCATCGTATACAGAAAATTCCGCGCCTGATAAAAGCTCCCCTTGGCCATTTATTTTGGTTAGTTCCGCACTGCCTTTATAGTTTACTGCCTCACCGACATTGATTGTTGGCAATTCACCAGTAGCTGTTTCCGGAACAATAAAGTCGTAAGTCTGTGTATTTAAGATGTACCCCTCAGGTGCTTTTACCTCCTTAAAGTAATAAGAACCGGGTGCCAGCTTATCGATCGTCACTTTACCAGTAGTATCTGATGATAATGGTGTCGTTGTGATTTTTTTGTCCGTAGCGTCGTATACATCAAATTGCGCTCCTGATAATCCATTACCAGATCGATCGTTCTTTTGAAGGACGGCCGAGCCTTGATAATTTATAGCAGTACCGACAGCCACTTGCTCTAATTCACCTGCAGCCTCACCCACAATTGTAAATGGGTATTCTTGTTGATTCAAAATGTAGCCGGTTGGTGCCTTGGTTTCTACAAACTTGTAGTTGCCTGGCGCAAGTTCGCTAATCCGAATCAACCCTTGCTCATCAGAAATGATTTTTTCTTGTATTAACTGATCCTTTTCATCATATACAGAAAATTCTGCTCCTGACAAAAGCTCTCCTTGACTATTTCTTTTCGTTAATTGAGCACTCCCCTTATAATTCACTGCCTCACCGACATTGATTGTCGCCAATTCGCCATTGTTTGTTTCTGGAACAGTAAAGGCATAGGTTTGCGTATTTAGAATATAATCATCCGGTGCTTTGGCTTCTTTGAAGTAATAAGAACCCGGTGCCAGCTTATCGATCGTCACTTTACCAGTAGCATCTGAAAGAAGAGGTGTCGCTGTGATTTTTTTATCAGTAGCGTCATATACATCGAAGCCTGCTCCTACCAAACCATCACCAGATCGGTCATTCTTTTGAAGAACAGCTGACCCTTGATAATTCACAGCCTTGCCAACGTCAACCAATTCAGGTTGTCCATCAGCCTCATCTTTAACAGTAAAAGGGTATTCTTGCTGGTTCAGAATATATCCAGTTGGTGCTTTTGTTTCTACAAATTTATAGTCACCAGGAGCCAAATCAGCGATTTGAACCCGCCCTTGTTCATCAGAGGTGAGCTTATCCTTTATCAGCTGATTGTTTTTATCGTATACAGAAAACTCTGCGCCTGCCAAAAGCTCCCCTTGACTATTTACTTTCGTTAATTCCGCATTTCCTTTATAGTTTACTGCTTCACCGACATTAATTGTTGGCAATTCGCCAGTCGTTGCTTCCGGAACAGTAAAGTCGTAGGTCTGTGTATTTAGAACATAACCATCCGGTGCTTTGACTTCCTTGAAGTAATAAGAGCCCGGTGCCAGCTCATCGATCGTCACTTTACCGTCGGTATCTGAAACCAATGGTGCTGCTGTGATTTTTGTATCCGTAGCATCATATATATCAAATTGTGCCCCAGACAAACCACTACCAGATCGATCGTTCTTCTGAAGAACAGCTGACCCTTGATAATTTGTCGCAGTTCCAACATCGACTTGCGCCGGTTCCCCTACCGCCTCATCGGCAATAGTAAATGAATATTCTTGCTGATTCAAAATATAACCGGTCGGTGCTTTTATTTCCACAAACTTATAGTCGCCTGGTGCCAGATTATTAATCGTTACAACACCCGATGCATCAGAAACTAGCGGATCAGCATTTATTGTTTTTCCAGATGAATCGATCACGTTGAATTGTGCATTGGCTAAAGGTTGTCCATCTGCCGATTCTTTCACTAATTTTGCCGACCCTTGATAGTTGGTCATCGTCAAATCAACTTCCGGAATTTGATTTTCTGCATTTTTCGCTACTGTAAATTCAATTGGTGTCGCATCCAGCAAATAGCCAGCTGGCGCTTTTGTTTCAATCAAGCGGTAGTCGCCCGGAACCAATTCTTCAATCTCTAGTATCCCCTGTGCATTTGTAGTAAACGTACTGTTTCCAGTAGCCGGTTGCCAGATATCAATGACCTTCTGTTCCAATTTGAAGACCGCGCCTGCCAAAGCTGTCTCATCTGAAGCTGTTTTTGTCAGATAAACTTTTGCAGTTTCGTTAATGACGCCAAGCGGCACAGCTCTTTCTTCACTAGTTGCCTGTGAAATGGTAATTTTACGTCCAGCTACCAAATCATCCGGAATCGTATAACCAGGCAATGTGCTCGTTTCCACTAATAGATAATCTCCAAGTTTCAAATTCCCAAAGGTGATCAACCCGCTATCGTCAATGTCCCCTTCACGAAGAAGCTGTGTCTTGTCTAAGTTCCATAATTCAAAATGTACACCAGGCATAACGACACGATCTTCTGTCGTTTTCTGCAGCGTAATTTTTCCTTTTGTCCCAGAGGCACTACCACTACTATGGTCAATCTCCACAGTCACTTCATTATTCGTATCATCTTCCACCTGTTCAGATCCTGTCCCTGTAATAGAGACCTGATTGCTCACTTTATCCGTGCTTCCTGTAGCAGAAGAACTGATCAACGAGCGGTATTCCATTACATAAGCGGTACTGATTTCATTCACAAGTTTGACTACTAACTGTTGATTTCCAGTCGCGTTGTCAGTTATCACCTCTACTGTATAATCAGTTCCTTCCGTCAATACATTGGTATGATCAACTGTCACAGTACCATCTACAGCCACAGTTGTTCCATATAACTTGATCGATTCTTGATCCACAATTTGATTATTAGAAGGTTTATCAGTGACAACAACATCACTAAGTGTAGATAAGCTTGGGTTGATGGTCACATTCCATAAAACATAATTTGGATCATCTGGATCTTGTGCTCCTGTTTTTTGAACGTGAGATCCCCCGTTTTTCACCGAAACCTGTCCAATAACATCTCGACTGACATCATTATTGATATAGTTCGCTATATTTTCATAGGTTTTTGCTTCATTGACGACTTTATCTTTCAACGTCGTCTGAAACTCTATATAGTAAGTTTTTTGATTGTTTGGGTATTGTAAAAATAGAGTATTATTATTTTCATTGGGCTGTTTAATCGTAACCATCTGATCATTGACCAAATCGTCACTTTCTTTTACCACCGTACCATCAGGATTCGTATGACCATAATAGATTTTTAGTGAATTCGGCACATACTCCTGATTTCCAGTGATTGGATCTGTCAGAGTTGCATTATGCAGTTGATTTTCACTTAAATTCGTATGAAGAGTCCAAGTGATCGTTTTCGTTTGTGCATTGTATGCTCCGCTTTTTCCTGCATTGTAGGAGAACTCCGGCTTTGGCTCAAAATCCTTCTCGTCCGATGAGGTATGTGGATCATTGTTCTCATCGACCCAGTTCACTGTTCCTTTATTATGAAAATGATCTTTCGCAGGATCTCGTGGATCAATCACACTAATATCAAACTTTGTTGTATAGTCAATGGTAAAAGACTCTGTCGTCTCTGCATAATCATTGATGAATTTTATATCAAAACCATAATCACTACTACCATCATAGTTATTGACCACCAATTCGTAGTCTGTTCCCAACGTTAAAACTTTTCCTGTTGATGAGGTAATCTTTAGCTCATAATTACCACCTACACCTTCATCAGGTCTTGCTAGAGCCATACCTGGAACCGGATCAAACACATCAGTGATCGTCAGATTTTTCATCGTATAGTGGTTTCGGTTAACAACAAAGCGCCAATCGGCTGTTGAATCTGTATAGTCTACAGAGCGCAGACTTTTGATAATATTTTGCTGTGTTGCATTTCCGCCACCTGTGCTGCCCTCACCAGTACCGACATTCACTGTATTATTAACAGGAGTGGTTCCAGTGACAATACCATCTACCTGCGTTTTATACGTAATTTTATACGCTCCGTCAATATCATCCGCAAATTTAATAACAAAACCGGAACCATTCGGATTTGGTTCAATTGTATAAGCAGAAGCAGGAAGCGGCGCTTGTTGTATCTCACTTCCATTTGCGGCAAAGGTGATTGGATAGATGACTAATGATTCCTTGATAAGCTCCATATTGTCACTCATTGTATCAGTAATCACTGCATCTGCTTTCGGGATATCCTTCTCTCCATAGTTATATTTGATCGTCCAACTAAACTGCTGATTTGTAGAATCATAGCTATTCCTGCTTTTTTGAATCAATTTCCCATAAGTTGCAGTGACTGTTGCTTCTGCTGGAATTTTCGTGGGATCATTTTTATCTGAAAGACTCGCCTGATTTTTGAACGGCACAGATCCTCCAGCAACTGGAATTTTTGAATCGTTGACGTTCGTCACATATTCCACGCGGTAGGCATCCGATGTCTCACCAAGAATCGTCACATTTCCGTTCGCATCTATCGTGTATTGATCGGGTGTCAATGTTTCGCCAACTGAATTGATTGTTCCATCTAGATTCATGACAAGCTTGTAAACCTTTATTGAATCCTTATCAAGTGTTACACCATCTGGCCAAGTTTCAGTCACAACAGGATCATTCAATTTATTCATCGCTTGATTAACATCTACTGTCCAAGTAATACTGTCAGGATTCGGTGTCTTATCAAACTTCCCGGCTTTAGCAATTGATGTGTCTGTTGTTGGCTTGATAAATACATCAACAGGAGGTAGGTTATCTTCCTCTGGAAATGTGATTGTTTTCTCCCCTGGTGTTGTGATTACACCAGAATCAAAGTTTGTAAAGAAGTCAAAAGTTCCTTTAATATCAAACTCATCTGTGACATTCTCATTAAATATCATGGTCACTTTTCCTGTAGAATCAACAGAATATGCACCATATATTGTTCCATCATCATTAACAAGCTCACGTACATGAGGAATCGCAATTTCCACTCCTTCTGGCAAATAAAAGGTAAAGTGATCATTGGGTTGGATCTGATCTCGAATTTCTTCGGGAATTGACCAATCGTAATGAACAACAGCTGTTGCATCAGCAGGGATCGATCCTGTAATCACATTACCGTCTTTGTCCCTGAAAGTAATGTCGGCACTTGATAGTATTGTTCCTGTACCACCATCAAAATAAGTTCGAATATCATTTCCGCCATCGGCTCTTGCTTGCTTTTCCGGAATCGAAGAGGAAGTTTCAGTTGACTGCGTTTCGCTCGTACTTGTTTCTTCAGAGGTACTACTGGATTCGCTAGTTGCGGTACTCTCTTGTGTCGTATTACTTTCTATCTCCTCTGAACTAGAAGAGCTTATTTCTTCTTGAATCGGGAGCGTCGTTGAAACAGACTGATTATTTCCAGTTAGAACAAAGGACTCCCCACTTGCTACGGATCGTCTGTCAATGGAAAAACTCAGACTAAAATCTCCTTGCGCATTTGCCGGAAGCGACAATTGAAGACCACTTTCAGTTACCGAATAAGCACCGGCAATAGTTCCTGAGCTCGTACCATTTTGAACAATCAGCTTCGCTCCACCATTGACCGTTAACTGTTTGTCGATCGGTATATTTTGGTCATTTTTCGCTTGACCATCAAGCTTCAGTTCAATCGTGTCTTCTGTCTCTCCGGTAACTGTAAGTCCCGACAGCGTCAACTCTTCATTTACTTTCGTTAGCTCTTCTGCAATCGCCGGCAATGGTGCCAGATATTGTAGAAAAATCAGCACAGCCATTAAGCTGTATATCCATTTTTTATTCATTTGATAATCCTCCCCTATGATTCCTCCCCCTAACTTTACAAAAAATATTGATTTATTAAAAATATACTGCTTGTCTTTTCATACATTCCTATATCACTGTCGTGTTTTATGGCGACTCACCCATACTTTTTTCATATCATTTTCATGAAAATATACTCACTTTTTATGAATAGTTTTTGAAAACATATTATTTTATTGATAAAGACAAATACTTACCTCTTAACAAATCAGAAAACAGGCGATTGAAACATTCTACGTTTCAATCGCCTGTTTTCTGATTTGTTTAGTATTATCTGTTTCGTTTATACATCACGGATGCCCTTATTTGCTTTCAAGCCAGCTTGTTACTTCGTTTAGCGCATCTGCAATTCCTGCTGGATTTTTACCACCGGCTTGTGCCATATCAGGACGACCGCCGCCGCCACCGCCCACTTTGGGTGCGATTGCTTTGATCAAGTCCCCAGCTTTCAAGCCAGATTCATTTGCTTTGGATGACATCGCAGCCAGAAGACTTACCTTGTCTTCTTGTGCTGTCGCTAGTACCAAGACATCAGATAATTCTTTTTGCTTCCATTGGTCAGCTAATTGACGAAGCTGATTCATATCTTTTACATTGACCTTTGCAGCAATGTAGGTATGTCCATTCACTTCTTTGACATCCTTGAAAATGTCGCCGGCTTGTTGATTCGCCAGTTTGCCTGCTAATTGTTCATTTTCTCTTTGCAGTTGACGAAGCTGTTGTTGCAGCTGTTCTGTCTTAGAAACAACTTCTTTCAACTGCGGTGACTTCACGATACCGGCAATTGCCTTCAGCTGCTGCTCTTCCTCATTCATCATTTCGTAGGCTTCCTTACTTGTTACAGCCTCGATCCGACGAACCCCCGCACCGATTCCAGATTCAGAAACGATTTTGAAAATACCGATATCTTCAGTATTTTGAACATGTGTCCCACCACAAAGCTCAATAGAATAGCCACCGATATTAACCACGCGGACTTCTCTACCATATTTTTCACCAAACAGAGCCATTGCGCCCATATTTTTGGCGGTATCAATATCAGTTTCGATCGTCTCAACAGGGATCGCTTCCCAGATTTTTTCATTAACGATTGCTTCCATCTGAACCAATTCTTCCGCTGTCACTTGACCAAAATGAGTGAAGTCAAAGCGTAAGTGTCCCGGTGCCACAAGGGAGCCAGCCTGATTGGCATGGTCGCCTAGAATATCTTTCAATGCACGATGCAACAAGTGAGTTGCTGTATGATTTTTCAAAATACGATTCCGCATTTTTTCGTCAACTTTCAATTGGTAGCTGCCGCCTTCTGTCATTAGCCCGATCACTTCAATTGTATGGAGAAATTGTCCATTCGGTGCTTTCACGACATTTACAACATTTGCTACCACTGTTCCATCTGCTGTTTCGATCGTTCCATGGTCGGCAACCTGTCCACCCATTTCTGCATAAAACGGCGTTTCAGCAAAAATCACTTGAACAGTTCCTTCCGAAACCGTATCAATAATCTCTTCATCCTGTAGAATGATCAACAATTTACTTTCAGCCTCAAGCTGAGTATACCCAACAAAGGTACTCGCAACTTTGATATCTGTTAAAACAGCAGACTGAACCCCCATCGAAGCTTCTGTATTTCGCGCCGCACGAGCTCGTTCACGTTGTGCGTTCATTTCTTTTTCAAAGCCTTCATGATCGACCTTCAAGCCCTCATCTTCTGCAACCTCTTCTGTTAATTCTACAGGGAAACCATACGTATCATAAAGCTTGAAAATATCTTTTCCGTTCAATGTATCTTCGCCGGATGCTTTCACTTGTTCGATGACTTGGTTCAAAATCTCTAAGCCTTCGTTGATCGTTTCATGGAAACGTTTCTCTTCATTATGAACCACTTTTTCAATAAATTCTTTCTTTTGAAGCACTTCCGGATAGTAGCTGACCATGATCTCACCAACTACAGGAACCAGTTCATATAAGAAGGATTTATCAATTCCCAGCTTTTTACCATGCATAACTGCACGACGTAACAAACGGCGCAACACATAGCCTCGGCCTTCATTAGATGGAACCGCTCCATCACCAATAGCAAACGATAATGCACGAATGTGGTCAGCAATCACCTTGAATGAGCTATCTGTTTGCGGACTGTCTCCGTACTTCACTTGATTGCTTAGCTTCTCTACTTCATGAATGATCGGCATAAACAAGTCTGTTTCAAAGTTTGTTGGTGCATCTTGGATAACAGAGACCATTCTTTCCAGTCCCATCCCAGTATCAATGTTTTTATGCGGAAGCGGCTCGTAAGATCCATCTGGCTGATGATTGAATTCAGAAAACACCAGATTCCAAATTTCTAAATAGCGCTCGTTCTCTCCACCTGGAAAATTTTCCGGATCATCCTCTGGAATATCAAGGAAAGCTTCGCCACGGTCATAGAAAATTTCTGAATCGGGACCACATGGGCCAGCACCGATATCCCAAAAATTGTCTTCCACATCAACAATATGGTCTGCTGGCAACCCAACTTCTTCGCGCCAAATACGTTTTGCTTCTGTGTCTTTTGGATAAACAGTCACATATAGCTTTTCAGGATCAAAACCAATCCAATCCGGTGAAGTTAGGAACTCCCAAGCCCAATGAATCGCTTCTTTTTTGAAGTAATCCCCAATAGAAAAATTCCCCATCATTTCAAACATTGTATGGTGGCGGGCTGTTTTCCCAACATTTTCAATATCATTTGTACGAATAGATTTTTGTGCATTGGTAATTCTTGGATTTTCAGGTACAACGGAACCATCAAAGTATTTCTTTAGCGTTGCAACACCTGAGTTGATCCACAATAATGTTGGATCGTTGACTGGCACAAGTGATGCACTTGGTTCAATAGTGTGCCCTTTACTTTTGAAAAAGTCTAAAAACATTTGACGAACTTGACTGCTGGATAATTGTTTCATTTTTTCTATTCCTGCTTTCTTCAATTAATTTCCCTGAATATTGTTAGTGAATCACTAGAGCCGCGACCCATAGTAATAATTAATGCCACCCTGTAAATAATGCATAATCGCGCACTCAACTGACTTTTCCAACTGGCTAATCAGCCGTTGCAAGAATCACAGTCTCTTGCTCAACTATTTTGCTGCTCCATCGTTTCTCTTAGAACACACAAAAACACCATCGCAGTCAAGGACGATCATTCGCGGTACCACCTTGATTGCAATGATGTTGTATCATTACCTCTTAAGCTCAATAACGCTGAGTTGCGTCAGCATTTCTGCTGAAACTTTCTAAAGAGAGCCCGTTCAACCGTGTACTATTCTTCTCTCAACAATGAAGAACTTTCTGTTAATACAGTGGATCAAAAAGATGTTCTTTAGATTTCTTCTCAAAGTATAAGGAAAAAACGTGCCAATGTCAACAGCGAACTTGATTCGTGTTGCCCTTACTGGCTTCTTTATAGTTCAATAGCAATCATCTTTCTATATAAATAGATATCAGGGCTAAGAATCTGGTCCTTTGCAAGCATATGCTGCGACTGATAATACGTGGATAAAGGAAGCATGTTCTCAATCAGCGAACGCTGTGGACGCTGCCTTTCGAGCTTGACGACTTGTTCTCTGTCAGTCAGCTCATATCTATTTTGATGACTGTCTATTACCACTCCAAACATATTTGGGCCATTTATCTTATCAAGGATTTGGCGACCGGAAGCCTTTGGCGGAAGCAATAGTTCATTTCCCCACCGAAAAAGTCTTCTTGTTCCAGCCCCTACAGCAAATTCCCATTGATCCTCAGATAAAAGACTGAATCCTTTTTGCTCAATTCTCTTTTTCAGCTGTGCATGGGTTTGTTCACGAGAAGAGTAGACCAGATACGCATCCGTTGTCGGTACAAACTCTAAATAGTAGCTATCACGCTTGTGTATCGATTTGGGAAACTCCCAAAACACACTTTCCACAGCCGATAATGTTGGAAACAGAGTAGCTGTGATTTCTTCTTCATAAGGGAGGAAGTGTGTCACTTCACCCTTGAAGGTACCTGTAACAGTATCCATAATACCTAGAATTTCTGTTCCTGCCGGCAGTGCATATTTTTGAACAAGCATCGCAGGAATCTTTGTTTTTCTCAATTCACTTGTGTGGTCATTGATATACAGACTGATCCCATCAAGAGAGCTAAAATCATAAGACTCCTCTGCTTCAATCCAATCAGCTGCTTCGCCAAGCTCTTCATGCTTCAAGCTTGTTTTGAATGTTTTGTCTTCTGTTTCCAACAAATCAAAGCCAAGCAACTCATGGCTACGCAAGCCTTCTGCTCCAAGATCCCAGCCTAGAATTGCCTCTTTGTTTCCTGGGATAAAAACAAATGTTTCGCCATCCAATTCCAATTCGAAGGTTCGGCATTTTATTCCATATAATTCATAATCTTTCAAACGAATGTCGCTGATTTCCGTCATTGGATGTACATAATAAAGCAAAACCTGCTGAAATACAGACTTTTTAGCTTTGTCGGACATCTTTTTCCAGCTGATCCAGTCCAATTGCTCCATGAACACTATAAAAGAACCTCCTCGTATTTCTTCCACTTTTCTGTTATTATAAGTATACCATTGAATTACTATTTTATTATGAGAAACATGGAGGAAAATCATGAAACTACATTTTGGAAACGAACGATGGAATCAGGCAGCAGCTTTTGCCCTTCGATATGAAGTATTCGTTAAAGAACAACACATCTCAATCCAAGACGAGTTTGATAGACTGGACACACCAGATCGTAAGTACTTTGTTTTATACCAAGGCAGAGAAGTTGTTGGAACATTACGTTATGAACTAGCAGAAGAAGAGATTGTTCAACCAGACCGTTTATGTGTTCAAGAAGACTACCGGAGAAAAGGAATGGGTAGTAAGCTGATGAAAGCGTTAGAAGATAAAGCTGTGGCAGAAGGCTGTACGACTTCCACTTTGTCTGCTGAAATCAGTGTTGTTCCTTTCTATGAAAAGCTTGGCTATACAAAAAAGTCTGGAACCTATTTAGAAGACAATATTCTTTGTGTAAAAATGTCAAAAGATCTCTCTGTTTCAACTGAAGGTTAAGAGTAAATACATAGAAGTATTTCTTAAAATCCGATCCAAGTAGGTTGTTGACACAAGTATAAAAAGAAGAAACGACATAGTTCCTCATTGGAACAACTCTGAACAGACAGATTAACTTAATATAAAAAACGCTGACCAAAATTTCGTTTGAAATTTAGTCAGCGTTTTTTTATGGGATAGAAAAATCTCAATGCAGAAACCAACTATCTCTGCTTACAAAAAAGAACAGAGAAAACATTGAATTCAATGTTTTCCTCTATTCTCTTCTTACAGGCTACACTTTTCTTATTCTTGATTCAGTTTGCGGATCAGTTCATCGATATGATTGCCATACTCTACTGATGCATCCTTTTCAAAAATAAGCTCAGGTGTTTTATACAACGTCAGGCGTTGTCCCAATTCTTTACGAATCAGTCCCTTCGCTTTGTCCAGCCCTTGCTGGGCCTTTTGGTGATCTGAAGCTAAATCTGAAAGCAGGCTGTAAAAGATTTTTGCCTGCTGCAGATCGCCTGTCACACGTACGTCTGTAATCGTAATATCTTGGACTCTAGGGTCTCTGACACGCTTTCTCAAGATGTCGTTGATTTCCCGCAAAATTTCTTGTCCAACACGACGGTCACGATAATTTGCCATTTATTTTTCTCCTCTCAGCTATGGAGCAGAGGAATTAAGCTCGTTTGATTTCTTCCATTACGAAGCCTTCGATCACATCATCAACTTTCAAGTCGTTGAAGTTTTCGACCATCGCTCCACATTCAAATCCTAATTTCACTTCTTTTGCATCATCTTTAAAGCGTTTCAAGCTGGCTAATTCGCCTTCATAGATAACGATGCCATCACGAATGACACGTACACCACTATCACGACGGATAGAGCCATCTGTTACATAACAGCCGGCAATCGTTCCGACTTTAGACACTTTATACAATTCACGAACAACCATTTGTCCAGTGATTTTTTCTTCAAACTCGGGATCAAGCATCCCTTTCATCGCCGTTTCGATCTCTTCAATCGCATTGTAGATGATTCTATGCAGACGAATATCCACTTCTTCTTGGTCTGCTTGCTGTTTCGCCTGAGGTGTCGGACGAACGTTGAACCCAATGATGATGGCATTACTTGCTGCTGCAAGCGTTACATCACTTTCATTGATCGCACCAACTGCTGAATGGACGATTTTCACCCGTACACCTTCAACATCAATCTTCTGTAGACTGGCTGCTAAAGCTTCTGCTGAACCTTGTACATCGGCTTTGATGATGACGTTCACTTCTTTCAGTTCGCCTTCCTTCAAGCTTTCAAACAGATTGTCCAGAGTCACGCGATTGTTCGCTGAACGCTGTTCCAACAAGGCACGCTTCGCTCTTTCTTCTCCAGCTTGACGCGCAGTCTTTTCATCTTCCAATACGGCAAAACGATCCCCTGCTTGCGGCACACCATTCAATCCTGTGATTTCAACTGGTGTTGCCGGTCCAGCTTCTTTATCTCTGCGGCCGATATCATTGGTCATCACACGAACACGTCCATAGGTATTACCCACAACGATTGGATCGCCGACTTTCAAGGTTCCTTGTTGAACCAATAGGGTTGCTACAGTTCCTTTTCCTTTATCCAAGCGAGCTTCGATAACTGTTCCAATTGCTTTTTGAGTCGGATCAGCTTTCAAATCTTCCACTTCAGCTATCAGTAAAATATTTTCCAGCAGCTCATCAATATTCTGGTTGAATTTCGCTGAGATGTTGACAAAAATCGTATCTCCGCCCCATTCTTCCGGAATCAATTCATGTTCAGACAATGCTTGTTTTACATTATCCGGATTAGCACCTGGTTTATCAATTTTATTGACTGCTACAATGATTGGTACCTTAGCAGCTTTCGCATGGTTGATTGCTTCAACAGTCTGAGGCATCACACCATCATCTGCTGCAACTACTAGGATCGTGATATCTGTAATACTTGCACCACGTGCACGCATACTTGTAAACGCCGAGTGTCCTGGTGTATCAAGGAAAGTGATCGGCTTACCTTCGATTTCGATCTGGTATGCACCGATATGCTGTGTGATCCCGCCTGCTTCTCCTGATGTTACGCGAGAATGACGCAGTGTATCCAACAATGTTGTTTTCCCGTGGTCAACATGCCCCATGATTGTTACAACTGGAGGACGAGTGACAAGATTTTCTTCAGAAATCGCTTCTGTTTCAAAGAATTTATCGATATCAGCAATATCAATCTGAATTTTTTCTTTTGGTTCAATGCCGTAGTCAACAGCTAAAAGCTCAATCGTTTCTTTATCCAGAGATTGGTTTTGGTTAACCATAACGCCCATCATAAAGAGCTTCTTGATGATTTCTGCTGGCTCACGGTAGATTTTTTTCGCGATATCCGCTACGTTCATACCTTCCGTATATTCTAATACTTCAGGTAGCTCTTTGAACTTTCTAGCTGGTACTGGCGGCTTCGTAGATTCTTGATACTTGCCTTTTTTCCCTTTTTTATTAAATCTGTTACGGTTTTGGTTGTAGTTGCCACGATTGTTGCGGTTTTGGTTCCCGCCGCCACCGAAGCTGTTGTTTCTATTTTGACTATTGCCACGGTTTTGATTATTCTGACCAGTGCCGGTACCTGTTCCAGTACCTTGACGATTCTGACCACCTTGTTGTCCTTGTTGCGGACGATTGTTGCTTTGGCCCTGCTGTGTCGGACGATTTTGCTGTCCTTGCTGCGGACGGTTATTTCCTTGGCCTTGTTGGTTCGAACGATTTTGCTGTCCTTGTTGCGGACGGTTGTTACTTTGGCCTTGTTGTGCCGGACGATTTTGTTGCCCTTGTTGCGGACGGTTGTTGCCTTGACCTTGTTGGTTCGAACGGTTTTGCTGCCCTTGCTGTGGACGATTATTCCCTTGACCTTGTTGATTCGAACGGTTTTGCTGTCCTTGCTGTGGACGGTTTTGTTGTCCTTGCTGTGGACGATTATTTGTTTGGCCTTGTTGTGGGCGATTATTACTTTGTCCTTGTTGTGCTGGGCGGTTTTGTTGTCCTTGTTGCGGACGGTTGTTCCCTTGGCTTTGTTGTGCCGTTCTACTTTGTTGCGTTGGTTTGTTTTGCTGTCCCTGCTGTGGGCGATTACTAGTATTATTATCTCTCATATGGTCTGATTTTTGTCCTTGCTGTTTAGTTGGCTGTTGATTTGCTGGTTTCTGTTGAGGTGCCTGACTGTTCTTTTTCGTAAATGCAGAACGGATTTTTGTTTCATCATCAGAGCTGATTGCTCCCATGTGATTTTTCACATCAATCCCCAGTTCGTGTGCTCTGGTCACTACCTCTTTACTCGATTGATTCATCTCTTTGGCTAATTCATATATTCTCTTTTTACCCATGCAATCACCTTCCTAGCCTTTCGTTAATTCCTCAAATTTCCTGGCGAAGCCCCTATCATTTACACCAACGATCATCCGTGTTCTGCCAATTGCTTGACTGATTTCTGATTGGAGCAGTTCACAATTACAGGAAACTTTATAATAGGAACACTTATCTTTGATTTTTTTCCGTGTATTTTCACTCGCGTCTGCTGCAACGAATACAAAAGCTGATTTATTATTTTGAATATCTTTCACTGTTAATTCCTCACCAGTGATCAATTTCCCAGCTCTCATTGCCAGACCAAGTAAGCTTAATGTTTTTTCTTTATTCATTTCCAAACAACTCTTTACGTGCTTTTTGGTGTTCAACGTAATCCAATAGCTCTTGATAGAAGGCATCAGTCAATGTTGTTTCCAATACTCGATCGAGTATCTTATTTGCTTGTGCCTTTTTAACTTCCTCTGGATCAAGTGCTATATAGGCTC
Organism: Enterococcus sp. 9E7_DIV0242; assembly: GCF_002140975.2. NCBI lineage: Bacteria > Bacillati > Bacillota > Bacilli > Lactobacillales > Enterococcaceae > Enterococcus > Candidatus Enterococcus clewellii. The sequence continues at coordinate 4,478,756 of NZ_CP147247.1, read as the reverse complement.
CTCTTCCCGGCATTTTTCCAGACGGGTCCAGAGAAACATCGCCTTCTTTTGAGCGAGTAATACGAACAAGTTCTTTTTTAGGCTTCATTTCTCCTGAAACAACAGATTTGCGCATTGGAATTTTTCTTTTTTTCATTTTCGATCCCCTCCAAAACGTTATTCTTCTGTTTGTTCAGCCTCTTCCGGCTGTTCCATATCAAGTTCAGCTTCTACATCATCTGTTTCTTCATAATCTACTGTATCTGCAGCTTCTGTTTCAACAAATTCTTCTTCATAGACATCAAGAAGTTCTTCACCATCAGCAGCTTCAGCTTGCTGAGCGTAAAAGTCTTCCATTTCTGATTCTGGTTTGATATCGATTTTAAAGTTTGTCAGTTTTGCTGCCAAACGAGCATTTTGCCCACGTTTCCCAATTGCTAAAGATAATTGGAAATCTGGAACGACCACTGTACAAGCTTTCGGATTTTCAGGGTTAAAAATTACGTCTACAACCTGTGCTGGATTCAATGCATTACTGATAAAGACTGCAGAATCTTCATTCCATTCTACGATATCCATGTTTTCGCCTTTTAGCTCATTCACGATTGCCTGTACACGTTGTCCTTTTGGTCCAACACAAGTTCCTACAGGATCGACATTGGCATCATTAGAACGGACAGCAACCTTTGAACGGTCTCCCGCTTCTCTGGCAATACTTACGATTTCTACAATACCATCATAGACTTCCGGAATCTCCTGTTCAAACAAGCGACGTAATAAATCCGGATGGCTGCGACTTACGAAAACCTGTGGTCCTTTTGATGTATTTTCTACACGTGATACATAGACCTTGATTCGATCATGCGGCTGATAAAACTCATTCGGCATTTGGTCTTGCTTTGATAATACTGCTTCTATTTTACCAAGGTTGACATAAATGTAGCGACGGTCTTGTCTTTCAACGATTCCTTGCATGATGTCATTTTCGTACGCACTGAACTCATCATAGATAACTGTTCTTTCTGCTTCACGAACCCGTTGCAAAATAACTTGCTTCGCTGTTTGAGCTGCAATACGACCAAAATCCTTTGGCGTTACTTCAAAACGAATTTTATCGCCTACTTCATAGGCTTTGTTGATTGCCATTGCATCCTTCAAAGATACTTCCAGCTGTGAATCCATTACTTCGTCAGTCACTTCTTTTACAGCATATACGTGGATGTTCCCTTTTTTTTCGTCGAACTCCACTTCAACATTATTAGCTTGTCCATAGTGTCTCTTATATGCGGAAACTAATGCTGCCTCCAGTGCTTCAATCACTATTTCCTTTTTTATTCCTTTTTCAGCTTCTAATGCATCTAAAGCGTTTAACATCTCTTTGCTCATTAGTTATTCTTTCCTCCCGATTTTTTAGTCAAAGCTGAACGAATCTTGTCTTTCTTTACTGAAAGACAAACCGTTAGAAGCTACTGCCTTAAAACTTTATTGCTAAACGAGCCTTTGCAATATTTTTTCGATCGATGACCAATTCTTTTGTTCTTGTTTTGATTTTCACTGTCAAGGTGACTGTTTCTTTGTCAAAGCTTTTCAGTGTTCCTTCGATCTGTTTTTCGCCTTCTACAGCTTGATAGAAAGAAAGATGGATGTACTCTCCCACTGCGTTTTCATAGTCAGCTTCCTTCTTCAATGGACGTTCTGCCCCCGGAGAAGAGACCTCGAGAAAATAGGCCTGCGGAATCGGATCTGGTTCTATTGCATCCAGTCGTTCACTTAATTGCTCACTGACAAATGCACATTCTTCTATATCAATGCCACCTGTTTTATCAATAAACACTCGTAAAAACCAGTTCTTCCCTTCCTTGACAAACTCTATATCTACAAGTTCAAAATTCTGCTCTTTCAAGATCGGTGTGACTAACTCAGTAACAGTTTCCACGACACTACTCAAAATTTTCGCCTCCTTCGAGATTAGATGTAACGTACCATTGGCAACTCAAGGCTCCTGATCGATGCCATTAAAAAGAGTGAGCAGAAACCCGCTCACTCACACTTAGTATCATTACTTGTACATAGTTTACCATAAATAGGAAGAAAGTTCAAACAAACAAATCCTTTGTGTTCTCTTACGGCTCTTACTATACACTATTCGTACTTATTCACCTTGCTATCTGTTGTTATTCATTCCTCTTAGTTTCCATCTGTTTGACAAATAAATGATTGATAGAAAAGGCTTTTTCCTCAAACCCCAGTTTTTTGTACAAAGAACGCGCCATTCCATCAACATGGGTAGTTAGACCGACACCCATGGCTTTGTTCGTCCGTTCTTGAACCGCCGTTTTGATTAATGTTCCCGCAATCCCACGCTTGCGATATTTTTCATCTACGTAAACATTCTCTACCTTATAATACTCCTGCAGTTCATAAAAATCGATACTGCCGACCACTCTATCCTCTTCTACAGCAATATAAAAACTTGCAGGTTGCAATTGGAACAACCAACGAATCAGTTTCATTTTTTCTTCCGCAAAGCTCAAGGATATCCGCTTCGCATCATTAAAAGCAAACGCACAATACAACTGCAGGTCCGCCTCTGTTTCTACTTTCCGATATGCAACTTCAGTCTGGGCTTGTTCCAATGCTTCGTAATCCTCCAAAGCTAAATAGACCAATTGCTCCTCCGAATAGTCATAACCTTCAAAGGTAGGCGCAAGCCACATTGCCTTTTCTTTCGTTGGAAAGATTCGTCCAAATAACTTAAGAAAACCTTGCTCCTCCGCATAGCCTCTCATAAAAGCAGGCAGCTCTGAAACAAACAAAGGGTCCTTTATATAGAAGAAATTATAATCATACATTTGTGGTACCAGCGAATTACTGTGTTCAATAAATTGCTTTGACTCTTTTTTAGGACTTACCAAGCTATAATAGTACAACTCGTTCTTTTCAATTTGTTTTGCATTCATGTTATCCAACTCTTTTCTTTTTCATCTATTCTTCCATCTTACCTGTTTACCTACTGAAAACCAATACTATTTTCAGTTGAGGCTTTCCTTTTGATCGTTTTTCTTTTACCATAGAAGAAATGAAAGCGAGGAGAAATAATGGCCAATCAAGTAATCAAAGTATCTAAAGATACTCTAAATAAAATGAAGCAATCTTATCAAAAAAATCTGCTTAACAAAGCAATCCCATACACTGAGTTTTCTGCCAAGGTTGGAACGACAACTATTACTGCTTATACCTCCGGAAAAGTCATGTTTCAAGGCAATGACGCGGAAAGAGAAGCAGCCAAATGGGGCGCACCAGCACCTACAAAGACAGGGGAACAGAAAGCAACAGGTAAAAGCAGCACTGCACTGCCTGCCGGCTTTGCCCAACGCTCTGCTATCGGCAGTGATGAAGTCGGAAACGGCAGCTATTTCGGGCCGGTCACCGTCTGTGCAGCCTATGTTGAAAAGGATATGATTCCCAAACTACAGGCTTTCGGCGTGCGAGACTCTAAAGAGCTGACAGATGATCAGATCATCAAGCTCTCTAAAGTAATCAAAGAGCTGATTCCGTATCGACTATTGATTATGGAACCAAAAAAATACAACGAAATACAGCCAAAATATAATGCGGTTCACATGAAGGTTGCCTTGCATAACCAAGCGATTTTTCTTCTTCTACGTGATCTTGATCCAGTCAAACCAGAAGGCATTCTTATCGATCAGTTCACGCCGGAAGGAAATTACCGAAAATACGTTCGGGATGAACGAAATCAAGTCAGTGAAAAATTATATTTTATCACGAAAGGTGAACAATACCATATCGCTGTTGCTGCCGCTTCAATCATCTGTCGAGCTGCTTTTCTAGAGGAATTGGAAAAAGAAGGAAAAGAATTGGGTTTTGCCGTACCATCTGGTGCCGGTGCAAAATCTGATCAGGTCGCTGCACGAATTTTAAAACAAGGTGGACTGTCTCTCTTAGAGAACTACGCCAAGCTTCATTTTGCGAATACTGGTAAAGCTCAGAAAATTGCAGATAAAGGCTAAATATCTGACGACGATTAGAAAAAATCGCCATCATTCTATTGATTATTGAGTTTAACGCATTGTTTTTACTGATAATGTCAATTATTTTACGAGGAGGAACTTGTATGAATATAAGAGAAGCACAACTTGCTGACGCTGAGGCGCTTCATGCAATCAACCAAACATCTTTAGGCTACGATTACCCATTGGAACTGACCAAAAAACAACTTGAAAGCCTGCTCAAAGAGTCAGACAACAAGCTATTTGTCAGTTTGATCGAGGGACAGGTTTGCGGCTATATCCACGCAGCTGTCTACCAAACAACCTATGCCCCAAAGCTGCTCAATATTTTGGCCCTTGCGGTTGCTACAACGGTTCATGGAAAAGGCTGTGGCAAAGCCTTGATGACTGAAGTGGAGCATTGGGCGCTTACTATTGATGCTACCGGTATCCGTCTAAACTCTGGTGAGGATCGAACTTCTGCCCATCAATTTTATGAGCATATTGGCTTTACAAAACGAAAAAATCAAGCAAATTATTATAAAATGCTCAATTAGGATAACTGCTAAGATACTTCGAGCACTTACTATCAAGAATTTTAAAAAGCAATACTATATAGAAGAAGGGGGTGAAGTGTTTGGATAAGAAAGCTATAGTGACTGATAGTATAGAATATATGTTGAACCATTTAGAAGACAATATCACAATTGATGATTTAGCAGCGCATCTTTTCCTCTCAAAATACTATTTTTGTAGGATTTTCAAAGAAGTAACGGGTGAGAGTGTCTATGCCTTTATTAGACGGTTTAAAATGGAGCAGAGTGCTATAGATCTTAAGCTCAAGAAAGAACGCTCACTATCGGAAATCGGCTTAGATTACGGCTATAGTTCAACAAACTATAGCTCAATCTTCAAAGAGTACTACCATTCTCCCCCTTCAATATATAGAAAGCTGCCTCACCATCAGAATACAGCGAATCCCTTTTATCCTGAAAAATCGGGACAATTTGTTACATATCAAGCATTTGAAAGTAAAATTCAAATCAAGGAAATTAAAAACTCCTACATGATTTTTGAAAGAACATTAGGAAATTATAGGGATATAAAAGAAAAATGGCGGCTTTTTATAGATAGAAACAGCCAGTCTATGAATGGAAATAACGTTTTAACAGAAAGATTCTATAATGATCCCTCTTCAACTACACGTCATAACAATGTATGTGATTTATGTCTAGTTGACTTTGATTATACGTCAATTCATGACAACAATAGAACGTTGTTGGAAGGTGGAAAATTCGCTGTCTACCCATTTGAAGGATATATTCAGGATATTTTCAGTGAGATTCAAGGTTTGTTCATCGTCTGGCTGCCGCAAAGCCCGTATGAAATGAGCAGAAAGTATGGCTTAAATATGTATCAAAAAATTGATTTTGATAACAACTACGTTAAAATGAATGTTTGCATTCCTATCAAATAGAGCAAGAATTCAGAAGTTCACAGGAAGACTTTTTTCTATACTAAAGATGATTCAAGATAGAAGATTCTTTAGTAAGAAAAAGGTCTTTTTCTTGTTCTATTTTTTAAGGAGGTTTGAGTATGAGGATCACTGAATTTACGCCGCCATTTCGATTTTAATACTTATAGGTGGAAAGAAGAATTCGTTGAAGCATATTATCTGAATCATAAATCGTCTATCTTCCCACTCATCGCGTACTATTTTAAAAGAAACATAAAAAGAAGATTATAGCTTTTCAAAGTCGAACTTAAGCGTCTGATTCATATAAAGAAAACAATCTATAGGCAATAACACAGTGTGAAAGAAAATGAATGGCACAAGTATTGGCCTATTGAATACCGAGAAGGAGCTTTATCATGCCCAAAATGAAATCACATAGTGGATTAAATAAGAGAGTAAAATCAACAAAAAAAGGGAAAGTAAAACGACATAAAAAAGGCGTGAAAACCGCTGTCTATGTCTCCCACTCAGACCTACCCGTCATAAAAAAATCAATGTAATCGAGATGCTTAAACTATAATAAAAATCGGATGGTTCCTTCGCCATCCGATTTTCATTCGTTTTTTAGTTATATAATCACTGCAACTGCTAGTACTGTATACAGCTGATCGATCACGCCCATCATTTTTTGGATGTCTTTTGCCAAATCACTGCGCTTCAATGCTTTTAATTCATCCTTGATCATTTTTTGATCATGCTTGGATAAGTACTGGGTCAGTGCATTGGATTTTTGCAATAATAAAACCAATGCTAATTGATCCAAATTTTCTTCCATAGAACTAAAGCTTTTTCTTATAGAATGAATGATCCTTTCTATCTCAGGTTCGTCAGCGTACCAATTGATTTTTTCTCCAAAAATCCCTTCCTCACTCTTCTTACTTACTAAGCCTTTCTTAATCAATTGCTCTCGAATACTCGCTATCAATAAAGATAGTTCTTTTTCTAAAAATGTACCACCATAGGCATCCGCAACTTTTTCAAGTGTCCGCTTTTTCAGACTCTGGAGCTTCTCTACCAAAGGAGCTAAGCCACTATATTCTACAGGAAGCTCTGCATTCAGTATCAGCACCTCACTGTCTCTGATTTCTATCACTTCGGCATTCTGCAGATCCAACAAGCCAGCCATGACTAGACTAACTTTTCCATAATCATTCAAGGCGCCAATTGTCCCTTTTTTATTCATTACCAATAAAAAGAACTGCTCACTGATTGTTAAATGTTTCATATTTCTCACTCCTTCTCTTTCATTTATCATAGCAGTTGCCCTCAATAGAATCGAAAAACAGAAAAAATCTATTCAAAAAAACTCTCTCTATCGATTGTTTTTGTTAAAATAGAAAGGAATGAAACTATAGTTTCAACTGGGAAGAGGTGAGCTCGTTTGAACAGCACAGGGAAATATTTCAAAAAAATCCGAGAAGAAAAGAATCTATCCGTAAAAGAGACAGCAACAGGTATTGTCACAACACAGTTTTTAGGAAAATATGAAAACGGAAACAGCGATATTCGCTTTGCGAATTTACTACAGCTGCTATCTAGAATGAATGTAACAACTGAAGAATTTTTAGCCCACATAACCGATAACATGGACACTTGGTTATTAAAAACAGAGCAGGATCTAGACCATGCTTTTAATGCCGGCAATTCTTTTCTAATGAAAAGTTTTATTGAAAAACAGGAAGAAGACTATCAAGAAACGCGAGACAAAAAATATAAGTATGCAGCTGATATAGGGAAAGACTACTATAATTATCTTTTTTTCGAACGATACACGGTTGATCTCACTGAAATCAAAAACTATCTTCGTCAAACAGAGCAATGGGGGAAGTTTGAGTTATTTTTACTGACCTACACCAGAGCCCTCTTTAGCCCAGACGAATCATTTCTATATGGAAAACAATTGCTAAAGCGAAAATCGGTGTCTACTACCATCAACCAATGGCGCTGTGATGCTGCCCTTCATATTATCTTAGGTCTTTTGAGGGCAAACGAATTAGAAAAAGCAGGAAAGCTTCTGGATTCCTACTTTGATCAACTATCCGGTAATAGAGAGTTTTGTTATCTTCATTATGATTTATTTGCTCGTTACGTTCACGGCCTATTTCTTATGAAAATGGACGATCCAAAAGGGAAGGAGCAGTGTAAGAAAATCATTGACATTTTTTCCGAAGTACTCGGCTACACCGATTACGCCAATCGTCTAAACACGATTTATGACTTTTATGAGTCTCATTAGAACGAGTCTGAAACATTCAGTATTCTCAATAATTGACTAAAACGTACATCTAAACATTTTAGGTATGCACCAACCTGTATCTACTCAAGACGTAACAAATCAGCTGACAGTTTCATTTCAACTGTCAGCTGATTGTTTTCGCGTACTACAAATGATTCTAAATGACTTTCTTCAGCACTAAGTGTCATTCAAAGCTATGGTCCTCCATCACTACGACCACTTGAGAAACAACACCGTTCTCTGCTCTTTTTACATAAAGTTTTTTTCCGATGCTGTTTTCTTTTTTTGCTGCCTCCAAGGTATCAAATAAAACAGTTGTAGCATCTGTTTGCTGTAATACTTCTGAAAGCTTGACTGAAAAATCTTTTTCAGGAATATTGTATACATCGCCTAACTGAGAAATTAATTTCTTCAAATCTTTTCCATTAAATTCTCCGGTAGAAGTAATATTTTTTACTTCAATTAATTCTCTTGAAGCATAAGCCAATTTCTGTTCTTTATCATAGGTATATATTGTCTGAGTCTGAACATACAATGGATAATAGCCCTCACTTGTCTTGAATGTCCAATACGACAAATAATTGGTTTCCTGTTTGTCTGACGAAACAGTATACTGTGTTGATTCAATCCAACATTTATCTTCTTCTACCAGCTGATTCACCAAGACCTCTGACGCAGCTGTCAAGGTTTTCGTGTGTGCCAACTCCAGTTTGTCTATCAGCAGTTCATCTGCGTCTTCCTTGCTTAGCTTTTCAAACGAATAATTGTAAAAAGCTGACTCTCTTGCTTTTGACCAACTGATTTTTTGATCCTCAGGTGTTAATTTATTGGTACTTGTTTTTGACTCATTGCAAGCCACTAGCATGAAACTACAACACAAGAGTACCAACAACAAGCCCTTATTTTTTCTCTTATTACAAAAAAGCATCCAATTCACCTCTGTTATGTTATTGAAATTATTCATCATCAAATGTGCTTAAATCGAGTTGGATTTCTTGATCCCGTTCGAACTCATCCTCATTAAACAGGACTTTCACTATCCGTTCATTTTCGTCCGAAGAAACTTTATAGAAAGCAAGTCCTTCCTGTTCTTGACCTTTCAGCACTGGTTCCTTATTGGTTACAGCCAACTCTTTCAAGTTTGCTGCTTCTGCGTCATCTGGAAATTCAGCTTGAGCCAGCTTGTTTTCCCCCTGTTTAAGTGTCGTTTTCTCATACCAGAGTGCCGGAGTCACCGCTGTATCTGCTTTGTTCATTATTTTGAATCGTACAGCCAAATACTCTTGGTCAGCCACCGTTATCTTTCGATAGCCTGTCACATCAAATCGGAGAAGATCATTTTCAGTATACAAGCTGTTAGACTCTATTTCTGAGGTAGACTCCTCTGTCTCAATCGTTGCTTCGCCAATTTCTTTTAGACTATCCGCCGATTCATTCAGGATCTCTACACGCTTCTCATAATTTCGATCATCCGCAGAATAATAATTGATTTGAACCAAACTGTTTTCCGTTACAATATAATAATAATGCACCCAAATACTGTCATCTTTATAAAAAGTATTTACAGTATATTTAAATGCCGGATAACCATTCACTTCGTATTCCTTCATAAAAATATCTTCACTGTTTTTATACCCATGAACCTTCTGCAGGTCTTCTCTCGTTTTTTCACCAAATCCTTCAAGTACCACTTCATCTATCGGAAAAGTCAAAATGTACATGAAAGAATCACTTTTTTCATCTTCTGCACCAAAAACAGCTGTTTCACCATAGTTTTTTTTATAGACGGATGATTCCTGCTGTTTCCATGTATCCGGCAGACTGAATTCGTATTGGTGTCCTGCACCTTCAAAAGTTGTTTTTTCATCTGCCAGTTTTGCTGAACAGCCACTCAAAATAAAGAGTAGCAATACAAGTATACGTAATCCATTTTTATTCATTTATAGCTCCTCTTTCTTTTTTTCGTGTGTCATACCATGCAAATCCTTGAAATAAAACAAGACCACTGACAAAAAGTATTGCACCAATTTTGAATCCCTGAGGTAAAAAGACAAATTCGATTTTATGTTTGCCAGCAGGCACATTGAGTGTTAAAAAGGCTTTCTTGAATGTTGGTATTTCTACCTTCTTGCCATCGACATAGGCGCTCCATCCCGCATCATAGGGAATCGTAGTAAAAAGCACTTGATCCTTTTTTAGATCAACAGCTGCAGTCGCCGTTCGCCCTGTTGTTTGAAATGACACCCCCTTCTCCTGAATGGCCTCAACAGCTTTTTTGAAGTCTAGTGTATCGATCAACAAAATATCGGGTTTATAGATTTTAACCATTCTGGCACCAGTAAATGCTGTAGTGACCTGCACAGTCGTGCCTTCCTCATAGTATCCAAGATTATAGTATTGACCTGTTGAAGCTATCTGCGATTCTCTAGCCACGCCATCGACAGTGACCTCGACACCACTATCAAACATATAACTCATATCTGTTGGATATAGACTGATATAGGCTTGCTGTTTGGCCGGTACATAAACAGACCAAGTGATTGTTTGCGGTTTTGTTGGACTGATTTCAGTATATATTTGTTCTCTCCCTGATGTAGTGAGTGTTGTATTTTCCAAGGTTACTTGTCTTGGCTCAATAATCTCTATCCCAATATCCTTTACGCCTGATAAATGAGTGAATAAATCTACTTGATTTTTTACCGCATCTGTTCCGAATATCTCTTCATCCGTCAGCACACCTAAAGGCAAGGCATATTGATTTTCATATAAACTATAGTCACCACTTTCTGCAGTTTTTTGAAAACCAAACTTCATCGGATCTTCTTTCGCTAGATTATATTTAACGCCTAATAAAGCATCCATAAGAAGTGTATTGTTTGCATAATTGATTGTTAAATTGGTACCAAGCGAGCGATAGCCTAGTCCATTCAAGTAAGCTGAGGAGTGACGATTTCGAATAGAAGAAAACATGGTCACGCCACTATACCCATAATTAAAGCTGTCATTATGGGATACCTGATCAAGATTTTCCAACCGATATACTGAATTATTCTCCGTTTTTGTCTGATCTACTAATTGCTCTATAGCTGAATAAGACTCGGAGTAATACTCTCGTTTAGGGTATCCCCAATCTGACCGTATACCAGCAACCATTCCCTTTGTATTGAAGAAAACCTCGACAAGCATAAGCGCTAATAGCAGTATAGGTGCAAATTTTTCAACACGCCCTTTTGTCTTATAAATGGAAATAAAAAACAGATAAGCGATCAACAACCCAATCGTTACATAGAGTGTTTCATTGGTAATATAGTTATATCTTTTAGGGTTTGAGAAAAGAATCGATGCTATGAACAAACCGCCAAGTACGAGACAAATATTAAATAGCTTATTTCGGTCTTCTTTTTCATAGGCTTCAAAGCCATAACAGCCCAGAAAAATCACTAAGAACGACACTAAAAAACTAAACCGGAATAAAAACATGTTTGGTGCATGTAGGCCATGCCACACTAGATTCAGCGGTTCAACATATACACTCGCAACAATTATCAGCAGCAGAAACCCATAGCCCAGCTTGCTTCGTAAAGAAAATTTCTTTGATACGAAATAGAAGCAGCAGAAAATCAATGGGATCAATCCAACATAGATAAAAGGAGCTGACCCATATTTACTGGTGTCATAAGCCGCTACCATGTTCTTTACAACAAAATCCCAAACACCTGTATCTCCAGTAAAAAAATTATTGATCGGTTCTAGCGATTCGCCATTGTTCCTTAAATCCATAATCGTCGGTAAAATCGTTACCATTGACGCTCCGCCGGCCGAAAACGCCGTTATCAAATAAAAACGAATACTTCGCCTGTATTGCTTCCAGTCAATAAATAAATGGGCGATATAGAACAAGAAAGAGAATAATCCCACAATAAATGCCATATAGAAATTAGACAAAAAGAGCAAAAGGTAGCTCCAAAACAATACTTGAGGACTTTTCCCTTTCAATATTCGATTGATGCCTAAAATAATCCAAGGCAAATAAACAAATGCATCCAGCCACATAATAACTGGTGAGTAAGCAACGGTATAGCCCATCAATGCATACGCAACACTGAAAGAGATATGTTGCCAGGGGGACATTTTGGGGAATGTTTGAGACGCAAAAACAAAAAATGAAAACCCGATTGCACCGAATTTTACCAATGTGATAACATAGAGCGCATCTGGCATCGCACCATTGTCAAAAAAGAAAACCAATGGTGTAAACAAACTATTGAGATAATACGCAGAAAATGACCAATAGTTTAAACCCAACGATCCATACCAGGTATAAAAAATATTCTGTTTTCCATGTAGAACATTGTTAAAACTTGCATGAAAATTTGAATATTGGGAAAAGCTGTCACTAGCGAGTATGCTATAATCACTGCCTAAATAAACGTCATTCATCGCATAAACGATGACCATAATAATTATTGGCACCATAAAGCTTGCCAGCAAAGCAATGTAATTTCTTCTAATATAGCTGCCTACTTTTTTCTTCATATATTCCTCACTTCATCTACATTAATTTACATTTCCTATACTCGAAAATGGATAATACCGAAACAGGACAGTCCCTTCTATTTGTTCTGATTTAATCAGTCCTAAATGACGACTATCTGTTGAATGTGTCCGATTATCACCCAATACAAAATAACAATCCGCAGGGATCACCTCTAAATGTTCCACGTCATTCCAGACATTTTCTGTAATTGTTACCTTCAATGTTCCATCTGGTAGTTCTTTTGCCGGAAGATTACTTTCCGGCTCACTGTCGCCCATTTGGTAATTGATAAACAGAGCATTTCCCTCTACCCAGATTCGATCTCCTGGTAAGCCAACTATCCGTTTAATATAAGATTCATTCGGTTCCTCTTCCGGTATGAAAGTGACCAAATCATATCTTTTCAACTCATCCGTTTTTAAAATAGCCACACGATCGCCATTATGCAATGTCGGCTTCATCGAATCTCCATCAATCCGATGTGTGCGTATCTTTAAGAAAAACAGGAGAAGTAAACCGATAATACAAATAAAGAAGAAAGCAGAAATAAAGAACTCTTTCTGCTTTGTCGGAAATCGTTTTTTCAAACGAAATTTAATTAGTTTGTTTCTTTTCATCACGCAACCTATCCTTCTCTATATAAATCCATTAGGCATATGACCTTTTTGCACGACTAAAAAACAGTCATTGTATGGAAAGGGAAAATCCGAAACTTGACTACACCGACAACGTCCTTCTCTGAAACAAAACCAAAATGACGACTGTCCGATGCATAAGGACGATTATCTCCTAATACAAAATAGCTTTTCTCTGGAACCTGACTTTTTTTGGTCAGTTCAGTTAATGTAAAATCCTCTGTAAATTGGACTTCTCCATTTTGTGCTATGCCAGTAGTCAAATAGCGTTCAACCTTTTCCGTTTCATTGATATAAAGCTGATCCGCTTTATACTCCAAACGATCTCCCGGCAGACCGATTACACGTCTGATGAGCAGGTCATTTGTTCCAGTCTCTTTGATACAAATCAAATCAAAATGCTCAATCGTACCGATTTTGCTTACAAACAATTGATCTCGATCATTCAAAGTTGGCGTCATCGAATAGCCCTGTGTCTGAACCACTCTGAATGTAAAAAAATACACCAGAAAAAACAACCCTAAAAAGACACTCAATGTCAAACCAATTTCCACCATAAATAATTTCAACTTCTTTTTTTTTCGGTTGCCGGCAGATACTTTCTTTTTCCGCTGAGATTGTATCGATTGAGATCGACTATTTTTTTGCAACGGTTTTTCCGCCGTTTTTTTCAGTTGTTGCTTCTTTCCTGTCACATTCATCCGCTTTTTCTTTTTGGCAGATTGTTTCTCTTTCTCTCGTTCAGCTGAACGTAAGGGAGTAACTCTCCCTTGCGTTTTTGCTGATTTTTTTTTCATTCTATTTTTTTTATTCTCTTTCTTCATGCTTATCACTTCTTACCGCTGAATCATTTCTTCTGCTGTAAAGCACTTTCATTTACTTGATATTTCTCGAATACTTTCTGCTGACTTTCTTTTACTTTTTCGATATCTGACAAGTAGTTGGTCATTTCTTCTTGATTCTCCAAAACCGTTCTTGCTTGTTCATTTAAGTTAATCCCTAAGTTCTTTACTAAATTAAAATGTCGATTGACCAGCTTCTGTCCGTCAACAGCCATCCCCACATAAGCTGTTTCTGTCCCCGCTCCCGCAAGCTGTTGAGATAGATCACGAATATTTTTCGTTGTCTTTTCAATCGAAGCACCATTGCCATAAGAATTTAGCTGACCTTCAATTTCTCCAATAAGATAATAGCTTTTCGCTAATGCTGCTGCATTAGACGAACTCAAGCTTGTCAATTGATAATAGCGTGCGTAAGATGCACTGCCGCCAAGCAGTACAGATAAAATCAACAGTAAAATACCCGTACGTAATCGTTTCTTTTTCGTCTGCTCTGTCTTCTTGCAGATTCGTTGCCATTGCTTCCTCTTTTTCTTATTTTTTGGTCTTCTAGCCTTGATCTTTTTTAAACTTCGTCTAGCAGCTGCGTTAAGAAAAAGGAACAGAACCCCCAACAAGAGTAGAAGAATTCCCAATGACAGCAGACCTATGAAGGTCAAATCCAGCATACTCATATTCAAATCCATAGATCTTCCCTCATTTTCAAACTATTTTCTATTCCCCTTTTTTGAAGGCTTACGTTTTCCTTTTTTCTTCCCTTTATTTTTAAGAATGATACGCACAATAACAAAAATTATCAGAATAACTGCTAATGCTCCACCAACGATCGCTGCAATCATTTTCCAATCAATCGTTCTTTCTTGAAGCAACGACACATCTTGACCGTTAAACTTATCTGCTTCTTCATCAGTAATCGTAAAATTCTCTGTCCATTCCCAACGCTTTTCACCTGCGGTTACTAAAATATGCGCCTTATAATCTCCAGGCTCCATCGGATCACCATTCATGGTCACAGGAAAGTTGATTAATGTGTTGGGAGCCATCTCCATGCCGGCTTTTTTTGTATCATAAAGTACTTCTTCTGAATCAGCAGGCATGATTTGAACATCCACTGTCATATCTCTGAGAAAATCAGCTACTGTATTTGAGAAATTGATAAAAACAGCATTTCGATAGTTCGATAATCCGGCATAAGCTCTATTCATCTCTAAATTGGATTCTAGTACTGTCTCGTTTTCTTGAAGTACCATACCAATCATGTAGGCATATTCATTGATAATCCCACCTTGACTGTTCGAATGATCCACTTCCTGCTGCAATTGAATCCCACCGACAATCTTGCCATCATAAGAAGCCTCCGGCATTTTGATCGTTAAATAATAAGAAACAAGTGATTGTGCCGGAATAATTACCTGCTTTTCTCCAGTCACTATATCTGTAAACTTATATTTCAATGATTTATCATCTTCTATGTCGGTTGGCCCGTATTCGATTACACCATTTCCATTCGTTTTGGTTCCATTTAATGAAATATTGATCGTCATTTCATGCGCAGAATCGTTGATCAGTTGAACTTCCACAATCTGTTCCTGTCCCGGAACCATCATCAAATTGAAATACCCAACATCCTTTTTGTGTTGATTCTCCGGAAGAATAACTTGATAATTAAACCCACCTAATGGATCTTCCGCTCCGCCTTCTGTCGTTGCTGTTTCTTCTGCATATGTAGAGACACCCCAAATACAACTTGTAACTATGTACAGAAGGAATAATGGCCATAAATAGTTTTTATTTTTCTTCATCGCTCGGTTACCTTACTACCTTTCATATTTTCAACAAGAAGATTTACCGGTTCGACCGAACCGGTAAATCTATAAACAAAATTTAGCTATATCATTTTAAATATTTTAGCTTATTCTACTTCTGCCAATGTCCAAAGAACTTTAGCTGTATATTTTGTTTCAAAAATTTGAGCTGTACCATCAATGTCTAATTTTACTGCATCAGCAGCACTACCGTTATCGTAAGTACCAAATGTAAGCTCATAGTTACCAGCTCCTCTAGAAGCTTCTGTATTCTCAACAAATGCTTTTGCTGTTTCACCCAATGTTAATGTAACACTTGGTTCAATTGTAGGATTTACTGGTTTCAAATGATCTGGCTCGATAGATTTCAGTTCCATGTTCTTGAATGTCAAGATAGAACCATCCAATGTTACATCCTGTGTACCAACTTTACCTGTAAATTCTTGAGTCATTTGAGCACTCAATTTATATTTACGGTTCAAAGTTGAACGTTTGTCACGGAATTTAACAAAGTTTTCTACTTTATACGCATCAGCATTGCCTTTATTCGCTTCGAACGGAAGTGCAAAGTATTCACGTCTAGCAATAGATCCTGCAACCACTTCATGAGAACTGAAGTCTAATGGTGTTACTGCTACGATACCGAAATCACCTGGATCTGTAACATCAGGGATATTTGTGATTGTTGAATCTGTTGTACCAGGTTTTGTAATTGTTGTATCTGGACCACCATCTGTGTTACGAGTAAATTCGATGTATGCATCGCCACTGTGAGTTGAGCTATCAACCGCTTTTGTACTTGGTGCTGCAATCGCAACTCCTGCTACTGCCAATAGAGCAGCTCCGCAAAGTTTGTGTGTTAATTTCATTTGTATTTCCTCCTAAAATGTGTGTTTGTTATTTATGGTAACTCGGCTAATATCCAAGTTATCACCGTTGAATAGGGTACCGGATCGACGGTCGTGCCTTTCGGTACAGTTAGTTTTATTGCGCTATTTTCATGAACTTGCTGATTATTGAATGCTGCATCTAAAAGAGGTGCACCATCCTTACCAACCTTAGGGGTCAATGTTGATGCTTGACCATTTGTATGTTCTGGGGAGGCACCAAAAGAAATACTCCAGGTTCCCGCTCCATTGTTTTTTTCAGCATTGGCTAATACATAGGTATCACCAATATTATTCAAACGAATAACTTCACTTGAGACAACGGGAGCTCCTGTTGTAGAATTTGGTGTGCTCGTCCATGATTTATCAAAGGACAATACCGCTCCATTTAATGAGCTGTTTGTCGTATTTGAATTAGTGAATTGACTTTCCTGTCTTACCTGTAGCGTCCAGCCTTGAGCTGTCGCTGTCGTCCGATAATCGGAAACCTGAATGAAATTTCCTCGTGGACTTGTGTCATCTAAAAACAATTGAGCGTTGACCGGATAGGAAACCTCTTCATCCGCGATAGCGTTAGCAGAAAAATTCAACTGAGGAACAAAATCAAGCCTCAATCTCCCTGACGTACTCGGACTTTCTCCTGGATTAACCGGTATTTCCGGATGTTCCGGATCTACGATATGATCGATCTCTGTCCCATTTGTAAATTCAATGACTGCGTCTTGATTGACTCCTTCTTCTGCTGCAGCTGTCTGTCCACAGAAAAAGAGCAGGGAAGTTGAAAACAATACAACAGCTGAAAGCAGTTTCGTTATCTTCATTGATTAGTTCCCCTCTCTTTTA
Organism: Enterococcus sp. 9E7_DIV0242; assembly: GCF_002140975.2. NCBI lineage: Bacteria > Bacillati > Bacillota > Bacilli > Lactobacillales > Enterococcaceae > Enterococcus > Candidatus Enterococcus clewellii. The sequence continues at coordinate 4,461,469 of NZ_CP147247.1, read as the reverse complement.
CTATTGTCTTTTCGCTTCTTCCAAAAGAAGAAGATCAGAACAGCTACTAGAACAGCCAGTCCACTGACAGATAGGCTCATCTTCACCAGTTCTCCTGTTGAAGGCAGCTTACCACCAGCCGGTTTCTCAACGATACTTGAATCAGTAGTTGACGGTTCCGGTTCTGAAGAAATTGCTGTGGATGAATCTGTTGGTTCTGTAGTGGAAGAGGCAATTGTCTCATCATAAAAACTGATGACGCCGTTCGTTTGAACAGAACCGCCGTTTCCATTAGCTGCAACATTCATTGCAAAACCTGAAAGTACACTCAGCACCAAAAGGAAAGAAGTAACAAGTAAAACAAGCGATTTTTTTCTCACGTTCATTCTTCCTCCATCCTATGGTGTATTTGCCAGTACGTATTGCATCGTTGCCTTGTATTTACCCATCTTATTGACAGCACCTGCCGGAAGCTCTAGCTTGAAACCTTTACCCGCAGGAGTCCAAGTAGAACTCACATCATACTGACCTTCATGTGTTTCAGAAACAATGTCTCGTAAATCTTCTGTAATAATTACTTCTTCACTGCCTGTGTCATAACGAATAGCATCTGCCAAGACATACGCTGTATTTGGATTAGCTTCATCCGGAAGTAATGGCGACAATAGCTTAACAGATAGTGTCCAGCCATTTGCTACACTACGATAATCCGAAACAATCAGCTTATCCTTGTGGTCCACGTTATCCGCTGCAGTATAATTTTCATTGTCAATCAAGCTTGGGTTATCTACCTTTACCGCATCTGTTGCTGTAATAGCCTGTTTGCGGAAATCTAATGTTGGTACGGATTCCAGCTTCAGTTGACCGGTAAAAATATACTTCACTGTTTTATTTGTGCGTTCAACAACCACTGCCGTTTCATCACTTGGACGACCTGTATTCAGCAATGTGAAACGTCCTGTGTTCACAATTGTAGAAATCGCATCCATCACGCTTGTTTCTAAAGTCAAATCAACTGATGTTGCGACTTCTTTATTATTCAGCACAACAGGTGCTACTTCTTGAATAGCTGTTTCCACGCCTTGTTTAGACACATAATAAAATTCAACAGTTATCGTACTTTTTGCCTTCGCAAGAATATACTTGACCGTTGACCCACCTTCTTCGAACGCTACAGCTGTTTCATTCGCCGGTTTACCATTGGCGACAATATCATAGCCAGCAGCCGTCAAAGCAGCTAATACATCTGTAACTTCTGGTTCATTAGTCAAATTTGCTGTTTCACCAATTGTTCCTGTCAAGATAACTGGGCCGAAACCGGTAATATCGTTATCGGTTTCATCTACAAAGCGAACGGTTAAATCAGCATTTCCTTGTTCTAAGGTTATAGTAACTGGAACTGTTGCTTCAACCCCCTGGGCCGTTGTCAAAATCACATATACAACTACATCTCTTTCTGTCGAAGTATCTGGTAATCGGGTTGAATCGAGCTTAATAGAAGTTATTTCATCATGAGGAAAATTCTCTGTATCTACAGCGATATCCTTGATTAAATCTGCCTCGATTTTTGTTCGATTGTCAAGATCTGTACCGAACTCCGTCACCCAATTTATTCCTACAGGATACGTGATATTTTCTCTGGCATTCGCCGATGGAATACCATCATAACGCACCTGAGACTTTGTTTGCCCCTCTATTTCCAGTGATTCTAATGCAACATTTTTTTTCGTCGCATAAGAATAAACCACTTTCGTTTTTGGACCACCCATCTCAAAGTTTGTCATGTATCCATTCAGATCACCGGATTCCATATAGCCATAAAGTGTTTTATTTGCTGGAAGATTAAAGGTCGCATTTGGTTTTGCAACAACTTTTACATCAAATACTTCTCCGTCAAACTCATCACTTTTCGGATCTCTAGCAATTATTCGTACCGTATTTCCAGTTGTTTCAATGTTAAACAAACTAGTAGCCTCCACACCAGATGGATACTGATAAACCTTGACAGAATCCTTATGGATATCGTAATAATCGGGAACCTCTGATTGAATTTCAAACGCATCATTCCGATTATCAATTCCGTTATCGTACGTGTTTGGTGAAGTTGCTTGACGAATTGTATATCTTAGGTCTTTGTAACCGGATTGACCATGAGCGGTACTATTCTTCTCTCCGAATACAATTGGGCGAGACGGTGCGATACGCACCAAAGAATTGGAATCATAAACGATCGCCATAGGTCCTCTGCTTGTATGACGATATTGAACTCCCATGTCAATATTATCGCCACCGATCAACTTTGATATTTTAGAGTTAGGGGTAAACGCAGCAGAACCTGCTGCACCGAACTCAACAAAATTAGGAGTAGCTACATTATTCTTATAGTCTTTCTTGACCCCAATATAGTTGACAGGGGACGCAGAAGAATCATACTCCCTAATATATACATCAGAAAAATCTGTCATATCAGAATGTTCCACAGAAACCGCTTTTTGTCTGTTTATGTTCCCGAAGTTCCAAACACCTTTAAAATCATCGATTTTTGTATTATCATCACTATAGTAAAATTCATAATGGTACTCAGCACTATTTCCTTGTATATACAAATCATAGAGTGGATTCATTGTTGATCCAGTATTTCTATTACCACTTCCTAAAAATAGAAATAGCTCTGCCCAAGTTTTTGCATAACTGTCACTTACAGGATAATTCATCTGAGTAGGTGTTAGCTCAGCATCTTCAGGATGTACTGCAATAAAATTGAAATATTCTCCCTCTGCCCCTGTAAGATCAACACTATCTATGACCAATTTCAAATCTATTGTTTTCCCCTGAAAAACCCCAGCATTTTTAATTTTTACTGTTGGTTTCTCATTTTCAGGTAACGATGATGAAAATGGTTTGAAACGATAATATTTTGTTTTGGCAATCGTACCATTTGATTTTTTTACATCTCCAACATTGATGTAATCTTGATTACCAGATACCTCATATGAGGTATCTGGGTTTATTTTGAAAATAGTTCCATATTCACCTGGTAGTTCAACTATATTCCCATCTATATCTGTACTATTGCCCCTTAAAATATGGGCACCTGGTGTTGTTGTTGGACCAAAATCAATATAATCTGCTGGAGATAGAGGTGCCGCTTTTACCATAGAGTAATTATTAAAGTAGGAGTAACTCAAACCAATCAAACCAACCAAAGCTAATCCGATAGCGAGTTTTTTATTATTTTGTTTCATTTTTCTCCTCCCTTCGCTAAAATAAATACCAAATATGGTAATTTTCTATGGAATCATTGATTGTAAAGAAATTTTCCCGTAATTCTCCATCTTGAACTGTTGAGTTAAGTCTCCTGTAACAGAAAGTGTTTTGCTGTTACAAATTTTTCCGAAGTTTACAGAGAAATTACCACCATAGAATGTTGAACTTGGTGATTCAAGATATTCCCCACCAGTTTTTGTCCAAGTGTATACATCGCCCATATCTTTACCATTGATTGTTGTATCAGTTGCATAGAAAAGTTGAGCATCTGGTTTTTTATTAGCAACTTCAAAATTAGCTACTGCATTTAGGTTGATGACTGCACCTTTATATTCGCTACGGAAAGCACCTTTTTTACTATTACCTGTTGCTACAAACTCAGAATCTGGTTCCATGTTCAACTGTGCGCCATAATATTGGAAGTAAACTGCTGGATAATCTCCACCACCACGTCCATTAAAGTAAGCTTTTGCTCCGCTTGCCAAGTTCAATGAAGGTGCTTTGTTTACATAGTCAGCACGAGGAATAAACTCAAATGCAACTCCGGCAGCATCTACATCTAATGTAGCGTTTTGACCAACGTCAACTTTGTGAACTTTATCGTAGAATACTGGATAATAGTAATTCACATTACTTTGAGGTCCAATCTTCACGTTTACTTTCGCGTTATCACCAATTTTTACTTCCCCGGTTGCTTTCCCTTTGATCAATGCACCATTGAAGTAGAATGCTGAGAATTGAGAGTGATCACGGTTTGCAGCTACACCTGTATATTCTGATCCAGCTTCAAACTCTAAATCATGAACCCAAGCATTTTCAGCTCTTGTATTGATAACATTTTTACCTTTAAATGTAAGCTTTCCTTCGCTCAAATGAACAAAACGTGCGCCATCATAATTTACGTTTTCAGCTACTACATCCCAACCATAGCTTGAAGGTCCGTTCCCAGAACCACCTGTAAAGAAGCGACCATCGCCACTGTCTCCAATAATACGAGCATTTTTGACTGTCAATGTGTTTTTGCCTTTAGTGTTTTGTTTTCCATAGATAGAGAAATGACCAGAGTTGATAACAACGCCTTGTCCTTTTCTACCACGGATTTCAACATCACGGTTTGGAATATTGGTAATGTTTTTGTTGAAAGAAATACTTGATGTTACAACGATCACGTTGACATTTGCATCTTTCAATGCCGCTTCAAATTCCCCAACTGTTGCTACTTGAACCGTACCAGCTGCTGCTTCAACGCCTTGTGGTGCCAAGAAAGGAACTCCTTCCACACCTAATGTTGCTACCGCGCCTAGTGCAAGAGTTGCAGCTAGTGTTAAAATGCCTTTTTTAAGAATGTTTGTCTTTTTCAAACTGTTCTCCTCCTAAATTTTTGTAAAGTGTTTTTTGCCTGAAACCTTAGGTATTTCCTCCCTCCTGGCTGTGTGTGTGAATTAGCCAGTTTCGCGGCAGACGACATAGCCTGATCGATACATAGGTCTACTCCCTCCTCCCCTTAAATGACAAGTTTGTATCCCAAGGAACGAACATTCTTGATATATCTTGGTTCCTTTTCATCCTTCTCGATTTTCTTTCTTAAGTGAAAAATCATATTGCTTACGCGATACCTGCAAGGTTCCCCGCTTTTCCAAACATTTTCATAAATTTCTTCATACGTAACTGTCTCCTGAGCATGTCTATGTAAATACTGAATAACCATAAATTCCAACTTTGTCAGTTCAACTTCCTTGCCATCTTCTAAAATGACACTTAAATTTTTAGGAAGTAGTTGGAAGTCATGATTTTCTTCCTCTACCAAGCTCTGTTTTCCTATCACCGACTTCTCGCTATCTTTAGCGCACGCCAGTGTATTTCTTACAATTAAGCTAAACTCATCAAAATCATCTGAGCTGTCCGCCACACCATTAGCGCCAAGTTGCAGATAAACCAACCGAATGGATTTAGGTACAATAACTCCCGGCGACAATACCCATACTAATAAGTTTGATCTTTCTTTTAGCTTCATTAGTAAACTACATACCCAATTGATATTTGAGTCTGTTTCTTCCAGTACGACTCCATCCAATAAAGAATGATCAAAGAGCTCTTCTTCATTGATTTCATGGAATTTGTACAATTGGTCATCCAAAAAACGGTCAATATATTCACTTTTTTGATTTTTTGACACAAAATAGCCAATCTGATACATCCTATCTCCTCCTATATTTCATCGCATTTGTTTGATCCCTAAGGGTTCTGGCTCTACAAAATGCCCCTTTATGGGTTATACTCTAAATAAGTCAGCGGATAACAACATTCATATTGTGCTTATTTGACGGTCAGCATTATATGAAATTTCTACAAAATAAAGAATTTGATGATTGTACTTGTATACTATTCCATCGCATTTTTTCTTTTATGAAACGAATAGAGGAAAAGCAGCTGAAATAGCTGCTTTAATAACAACTAAAAGAAACATTGACCATTTTTTGACGACCTAAAACAAAAAAAGAGCCTCAGACAATAACTGTCTGGGACTCTTTTTTTAGAAAATAAAGGAGAGCGTAGGACATACTTAAGTCCTACGCTCTCTCTGTATTTGAACCGAATGAACAGTGGGACAGAAAAGCGGTTCAAATGTCCTGCTTTGCCTCGAGTTGCCAGTTCTACTTTTCTTATTTGCTAGATAAGCTAGATATTCTTTCCACCATTCATCTACTTGAAAATTAGTAGACTGGAAAGATAATAGTAGAATGGTATGCGTAAGGATAGTTAAAGGAATTTGAGAAAATTCCTCCCTTAATAGGAATTAGCTAATCGCAAAGGCAGCAGCTGCTTCGATATCCACTCAATACTTGTAGGCCTATACTGCGACGAACCACAAGCAAAAATGCATCAACGGTAAACCACTGTGTTTCAAGGCTCTTCGACAATAGGTTAACACTTCTAAACTAGCCTCAACCTCTTATTCATTACTCGCTCTCCAATTGCTTGTCTATAAGCACAATGGCGTCACGCCTATTTTCCCACATAGAATCTGCATAGACATCCAGAGTCATTTTGGTAGATGAGTGTCCCAACAGCTTGCTGATTGTGACAATATCAATTCCTTGTTCAATGCAGCGTGTCGCAAAGGTATGTCGCAGCATGTGAAAATGAATATGGGTCAATCCGGTGGCTTTCAACGTCTTCTTAAAACGATAGTTGATCAGTCGAGGCTCTGCAAAGCTATCTCTACACGAAATGACGTAATCCGATTTCGACTGTTCCTTCTTACTCAATAAATAGCCTTTTAAATTTTTAGCAAGAGGAATCACTCGTTTCGACGACTTGGTTTTCGGAGAATCCATGACCACCTGTGTTTTCCTTGTAGAATCGTTCACTGTTGTTCTATAAAGTGTCCTACTGACAGATATTTTACCATTTTCAAAGTCAATATCTGTCCATTTTAAGCCGCTGATTTCACCGATCCGCATGCCTGTATACAGCGCCAGAAGAACGGCAGAGCAATCCTTTTCCAGTAATGAAGCCTGTTCAAGCTGTCTTTGTTCCTCTTTATTTAGGGCTCTGACATCCTCGACATCATTCTTCTTTATACTAATATTTTGACAGGGATTCTTCAATAAATGATTGTCCATAACTGCTTGGTTCAGCGCACTTTTCAATACGGTGATAATTGATCGAATTGATGAGCCAGAAATATGTAGCTCTCCTAGATGCATGATGAACGCTTGAATTTTGGCCGGCTGCAGTTCAATAAGCTTGACCTGTCCAAGATAGGGCAAGATATATTTTCTTATCCTTAACTGATAGCTTGAATAGGTTGAAACCTTGATTCTACTCCTCATCGGCCCATTCAGCCAAAACCATAACCACTGTTCCAAGGTTCCCTCATAAATTTTCAAACTCCCATAACTGGCAACATATTGTACCTTTAACTCTGCTAAACGTTGCTTGACTGTTGTGTATTTACGGCCATATACATATCCATAAACAATTTTACCTTGTTCATTCCTTGCTTTTATGTACCTACCTTCCCAGCGGCCGTCTTTTCTTTTATAAATATTTTCTCCTCTTCTGCTCATTAAATAACATCCTCTCCTAAAAAAATTGACGGCTTATTTGACGGTTCAAAAATACGTATGATTTTTCAGTGTTATTTTCAATTTATCGTTAGTTTCCATGTCATTCCAACCAAAAAGAAAAATATTTTTATCCTAGTTTCAGTAAAAATATCAAATAAATTCATTTTTTGGTGTAGACTATTTCTAATTAATACGTTAAAATGAATAAAGAATCAAATAAACGAGCGGATACAACAATCTATTTATCACATTTTTTCTTATACTCGTTTCATAAAAGAAAAAATAATATATTTATTGGTATTTTTATCACAAATCCAATAGTATAACAGATATTATTATATGTCTATATAATTTCTCTTATTTTTTTAATATCCTACGAATAAAAACGATGAATGACACAAATTTCGTGCCATTCATCGTTTTTAGTTTGATTATAGATAAAAAATAGGCGAAAGATCCTCTTTTTAAAGAAATAAGTCGAACTCTTCTAACAATAACCAAAGATTTCCTTCGTATAAATGAACGTAGCAAGTCGAATGTTTTTTCTCTTCTAAAATTTCATGTTGTTCTGTTACTACTTGTTTTCCTGAAAATATTTTTGGAAAGACGATGAAAAGAATAACATCGAATTGTATAGAGAAACACTTCTAATTTTTGCTTGAGGTAGTTGACTATACTATAGAAGAAAACTGCTCTTCCAACTCTCTATTTTTAAGCAGCCGATCAAGTCAGATTCTTTAGCTTATAGATTTTTTTTGGTCTACCTTTTACTGGTTTTGTTTCAAACCCAATTTCAATGAAAAATTTTCCATGAGTTTTACGGAAATTGCTATTATCGAGTTCCTTCAGTTCTATACCTAAAAATTTGCTATAGACCTTCCTCGCCTCTGTTAATGTAAAAGTTGCACCTAGTATTTGTAAAACAGTCGGTACGTAATCCAAGCGATTCTTGATTCTGATGACTGCTTCATGGATAATTTCTTTATGATCAAAGGCCAGATCATCTAAAGGTATCTCTTTTCCCATATAAGAAAGTTGGGGCGTCCCGTCTTTATCAGCACGTAAAGTAACCCAATGCGCCTCCCTTGCATCATCTCCTGCAGTAATTGTCACCGCCTGCATGTCTGGCAAATAAGTCAAATGAGCAACAGTAATCGTCCATGCTCTGGGGTCTCGATTCGGCGTAGCAATTGTTTTCAACTGCTCTACATAGGTCTCATCCAGAGTTATCCCGACCTCTTCCTTTACCTCTCTCAATACAGCTTCCGTTGTATCTTCCTTCTTATCGACAAATCCTCCCGGCAAAGCATAGTGCCCTCGAAACGGGTTTGCTTTGCGCTTGATCAAGAGCAATTTTACCTCGTCCTCAGCCCAACCTAGGATAACATTATCGACCGTGACAGATGGCTTCTCATACTTCGGAAGATCCTGCTGCTGATACCATTTCAAGAATTCTTCCTGGCTGGCTTCTTGTTCATAATATTTTTTTTCGTCCGCATATTCGTTGAATTTCATTTTATCCACTCACTTTTGCTTCATTATTAGCTGTTCACTCTTTTAAGCTTATTCTACCAGACTTCTCAGGTCAATCTATTTTTATTGATTGTTCACGAAACTATTTTTCATTGCTCAGCCAACGAATGCACATGACAACTCACTTATTACAGCACTAAGTAATCGCTGATTTTCCTAAAAAAATTGTGCGACCATCAAATTTCAAGGATCAACCGTACTCTATTACTCCAGCACTACCAATTCCTATTCAGCTCTTACTACTCCATCGAATATACCCTACGATTGAATTGATTAAGAAGACCCAGTACATGACGACCATTTCAAGGCTGGCTCCCCACCAGAGATAGATGCTAAAAACATTTGTCCCAATCCAAAACAGCCATTGTGCAGAATAAGAACCATTCATCAGCCATTGTCCTATATAATTCGTCCCATCCGTTACAGAATCTCGGAAGGGGCGGTTGGCTCCGATACTACGGTAAATCAATCCGAAAAGCCCCCAAATAAAAATCATGCCTGTTATCGCTTTTATCCAGCCAACGAAAGAAAGCTTTTTAGGCTTCACATAAGCCATTTCTTCTTTCCCATCCGTCTGTTTCTCCAAGTTCAACAGCCATAAATACGTTCCGGTAAACTGCATGACGAAAAAGTAAATCGATGTCAGCACTTCCCCGTAAAAGCCACTAACAATACTCAAATATAAATAGATCACCACATTTATAAGACCAAAGAAATAATTACTGATCTTCCCTTTTGTGACAAAGATAACGTTAATGATTCCTGTAGCTCCGGCGATCATTCCTAAAAAACTTTCCGGCTGTTTGAGGTAGACACCAATCTGAATACCGACCAACACAAGTAAATAGACAACTTCCAGCGGTTTCCAGCCTAAGAAAATATCCTTTAGCAAAGCCAGAAAGATTCCTTTCACTCCAAGTTCCCGACCTTGAGCCAATAGCATAGACAGATTGTTCTTTACTTCTCGCCTTCTATTTCTCCAATAATTCGTTTGCATTCTTTCTATTACCCAATATTTTAACCCTTTAACTGCTTCCATCATTTCCACTCCTTCTCATTCTCTTCAATTGGTGTCCTCTATTCACTTACCAGACCGTTACATCCAGCAACTCTGCAATTTTTGTCTGCGCCAGCTGATATCTTCCGTAAAATCCCTGAGGATCTTCCGAAGTCAGCTCGGCTTCAAGTATGACCAATTTATCTGCTAAGCCTGCTTGTTGAAATAATTCCAATAAATGCACATGAAACGCCCAACGAATCGTTTCTTCTGCCATTGTCATATCACGAAACTGGTCATCCACATATTTTGTCACTGGTGGAACAATAAAAATAATATCCCACTTCTCTTGTTGAATCGTTGCCTGATATTGACACTCTAAAGCCTTAAGCTCTTCTGGACGAATCAGTGTCTTTCCTTCTGCTTTCGCTTTTTGCACATCGTCAGTCAAATACCAATCAATATAAGCCTTGGTAACTGTACTATTGGTATCCGCGAAAACAAGTCCATTGTTTGCGGTCCCTTCAATTTCATTTGAGGTCTGACGGTACTGGTTTGCCAGTAGATAAATATAATCTTTGGCATTCAGCTCTTCATCGAGTACATTATATTTTTCTTGATAATGTCGCGCATATTCTAATGAAAATGGACTGCCATAGCTTCTCGCCAAATCTTTGACCAGGGTAGTTTTACCGCCTGATGCAGATCCTGCAATCAGAATATTTTTGCTGAAATGCCTTCTAAAAGGACGAGCGATTTTTTGCCAATACTTCAGAGGGTTTTCTCGAATCAGTGTTGCTGAGATTGGCAACAACTGTCGATCAATTAAGACAACCTTCCAGGTCGGTCGAAGATGATTGAGCCTCTGTTCATATTCCGGTTCGCCAACAAAAATCGTGATTGCTACTTCTTTTTCCTCACAATTTTTCTCTATGACTTCTTCCAATAATGAAAGCCATTGTATCCATCCTTTCGGATAACGCGGGATTGCTGTTTCATCGATTTTGTCAACAACAATCAGCTCATCCTCTCGAAATGTTTCTCTGGTATAGCGGAAACGCTTCTCTAAGCTCAAGCCTATTTGCTCGCCTCGATCCCCCTCATGACCACTGACTGCCAAGATTACCCCATCACAGATTCGTTTCGCCTGATGAACTGCTGAGATGTGTCCAATATGCAACGGTGCCCATGTTCCGAAAAATACACCAATATTTTTTCCTGCCAATTTATTTCTCATTATCGCCACTCCTTTAGGTAATTTTTACCTTTAATTATTTAAAAGAAAAAACCAATGAAGGCTATTATCCTTGAATCATTTTAGGTAATTTTTACCTTTAATATAGAATCATGATACCATTGATTTCCAGACTTGTAAAGCTTTTTTTGTAGATGCTTGCCTGATTGTCAAACAGAACAGGAGCTAAAGAACAAAATACATTGCTGCATTCGCTTCTTAGCTCCTGAATCATAAAATAACCGGATAGTCGTATCATAAATTCTACCACTCCTGAAAAAAAGGATGTCACTACATTCTCTTTTTCCGTGAGAATTATTCTCTATCCTTTAGCGCACCAAGGACGTCCATTTTCTTTATTTTTTGATGCATAATAACAACCAACAAGCAAAAGACAACTACTAATGTTCCTGCTGATTGTAAAAATATAGTTGTCTGATCCGGTTCCGGGAATTTCAAAAACTTAAGCTCAAGCTGATTTATAACTAGCTTATATACGGGCAAACTTGCATAATAACCCACAACAATTGATACCATGACCAGTAGATTCATTTCTCTAAAGATGTACATGGTTCGCTTAATAGGACGATACCCCATTGCATATACAACAGATAGTTCCTGCTTGCGCTCCAAAATATTGATGTAGGACAGGTTGTAGATAACAACTAGTCCTAAGACACAGGCGGCGATAATTACTATCGCAATCAAGTGATCTAGCTGAACGGCGACTTCATCCATTTTTTCAATCATTTGCCTCTTTGTTGTAAACGTGTTTACTGCTTGTGCTTCAAGAATCTCCTTTTTATCCTTCTCAGAGACAGAATGATAACGAAGCAATTCTGTGTTGGTAGAAATCGTCTCATTGAATAGCCTTTTATAAGCAGCTTCACCAATATAGAGGTAGTGGAGATAGTAATTATCAACAATGCGACTGATTGGCACACGCACTTTTTCATTCTCTGCATTTTTTATCTCTAAATAGTCGCCTTCTTTTAGATGTAGCAACTGAGCCATTTTTTTACTGATGAAGACCTCATCTCTTCCAAGCTTGACCACCTTCTTTGAAACACTATCTACCATCTGAATGTATTGTCCCAGCTCATTCTTAGCTGAATCCGTTAACGGCACAAGCGTCGTCAGCTCTAATTCTTCCCCATCTTGTACAATCGCATGCCATTTTTCTTGCCTAGTCTCAAGCCGTTTCATCTCTTTCTTGTCAATCAGTTCATAATAGCTTTCCAGCTCTTCCTTTTCCACATTCGCATTAAAAACCGTCAACATATCATAATGAAGTATCTGGTTAAACTGTTGATCCTGTAGTTGACTTACCGCATTTTTTGCACCATACCCCACAACTAAAAGAACCATACACCCCATAATGCCAATGAAAAGCAAGAGCATTCGAAGCTTGTAACGGAAAATAGTACGGAGGCTCATTTTTAAAGAGAAGGAGCATCGATTCCAAATAATAGGCATGTATTCTAAAAGTATCTTTCGACCCTTGATCGGCGGCTTGGCTCTCATCAAATGGAGCGCCGGACTCCCTAAGGTTTTTCTATAGAAAAAGTAAGGAATGACAACAATGGACAACAAACTCGCACTGACTGCAATCCAGAAAAGCGGCCAATAAACGATCAGTTCGTACTCTTTTAAAATATATAATGGCACATATAAATCAATCAGTAGTTTTGAAAATAAAAAATTCCCTGCTAAGATACCAAGCAACAATCCAACACTCCCGGAAAGAATGCTGTAAATACTGTATTTCCTCATAATCACACTTGATTTGACACCTAAGGCTTTCAATGTTCCGATTTGTTTTCTTTCCTGTTCAATCATACGTGTAATAATCGATACAGTAATCAAGCAAGCAACAAAAAAGAAAACAACAGGTAAGATGTTTCCCAAGGCATCAAGGCATTGAATATTCTCTTTAAAGCTATTGAAGGTGACCGTCTGATTGATTCCTTGAACCTCATAAGTCGGCTGTCGATAAGCTTCACGCATATCCTCTATGCCATTCAGCTCATTTTCCATTGTCGTAATTGCTTCTGCAGCAGCGCCGCGCTCCTTTTCCAATTCCTTCCGCACAGTATCTGTTGGCGTTATACCGGCAGAAATTAGCTGTTGCACCTCTTCCGGCGATTGGCTGTCCACCTCAGAAAGCTGACTGATTTGATTCTCTAATTGTCCCAATCCGTCCTTTGTTTCCTGTATTTTGGCTTGCAACTCCGTCTCATTTTTAGAAAGCTTATTCTCAAATGATTGCTTCATTTCTTCCTGTTGACGTTCTCGCACCTGACACAAGGAACCTCGAACCTCACTCAATCTCTTTAAGTAGCTTACCTCAAAACGATCCACTAGTTTACCATCCTCTGTTAACCGAATGTCCAATACATTTCCTTCAAAAGCAAAAGCAGCAGATACCACTGCAGCAAAACAGTTTAATTCCCCATTACCGATCGTCGTCGCTCCTCTAGCCTCTTTACTGAGAAAACGATAGGAGTTAGCAAACCCGACAACCTTAAACTCAGACTGTTGAAATACACGTTCCTCTTCGGACACTGCTTGTTTAAACGACACTTTGTCGCCAAGACTAATTTGCTCCTGAACCTTCGCATCCAAAAGAATCTCTGTAGCATTTTTTGGCGCTCTGCCTTCGATAATTTCATATTGTCCATTTTCATACGTATCAACCTCTACACTCAACTCATGAGATGCCATAATTTGGTGAACAACCTGTTTGCGTGCTACCACTTTTATTTCAGCAAGCTCTGCGATTTCTTTTGCTTGCTCTTCACTGATCCCATCTGCCGAAATCAATCGCAGATCATAAAAATCAAAGGCTGCAAAATAGCGATTGCCTGCGGTCAAAATGTTCGGTGCAGCCGATTTTAATCCTATAAAGAAGGAGGTACCTAAAGCAATTAAAATAGCGATTGATAGAAAACGCATAAAAGAATGCTTGACTTCTCGCACCAGTTCTCGTCTTAGTATTCGTCTCATCTTGATTACTTACCATTCCAATGAAGAGACATAAGTTGGCTGCTCATTTTCAATTTCTTTTTTTATTTTTCCATCTGATACTTCAAAAACACGGTTAGCCATTGGTGTCAATCCACGATTATGCGTGACCATTAAGACAGTCATTCTATTTTTCAACGAGAGCTGTTGGAGCAAGACGAGCACATCCTTGCTCGTTTGGTGATCCAATGCTCCTGTGGGCTCATCGCAAAGCAGGATATCTGGTTTTTTAACGATCGCTCTGGCGATTGAAACTCGCTGCTGCTCGCCACCGGAAAGCTGACTTGGAAAGTTGTCCAAACGATGACTCAATCCTACGCTTGCTAAAACCTCTTCCGTATTCTCACTATCCCTCTTCATTCGAGCGGCCAGTTCAACATTTTCTCTAACTGTAAGATTTGGGATCAAATTATAGAATTGAAAAACGAACCCTACCTGATTTTTTCGATAATCTGCCAGTTCATTTTCTGTATATTTACTGACATCTTTGCCATTGATTTGAACACTTCCGGAATCTGGCCTTTCAAGACCGCTGATAATATTCAAAATCGTTGATTTTCCCGCTCCTGATTCTCCTGTAAAAATCGCAAACTCCCCTGGCTTTACAGATAAATTCACGTTATCACTTACTCTTACTTTCCCTTCACCTGAAGAATAAATTTTTTCAACACTTGTTAATCTAATCATACCTACTCCTAACTTTGATGACTGTCACCAAATCCACTTTTTTTGGAAAAGCATTTATACCAAAAAGAAAATTAAAATCGCATTAATGAACTTTAAGATAAATAACATTTACCATATGAATGAATAATAACATACAAATAATATAATAACTATCCTGTAATTGATAAAATCGACACGAAATTTCTCTTTTTTAAGTAAAAATTGATAAAAATCAATATGTAGAATAAGAAATTTTTTCATTTAGCGGCAACAAGTTTTATCAAGCCAAAAAAAGGCATTTAGAAGAACACTCTTCCAAACACCTTTCATGTATTTACTTCTCGTTTCGTTACTTTCTATGTGTATCCATTTAGGCTTATCCCTTGATTCTAAATGTCTGCGGTGCTCGCTTGTAAATAACGATAAAGCCGATGCCCACATATAACAAGCTTAGCGCAGAGACAATCAACGCATAATAAAAGCCAGTAAAACGCACCTGAATATTCATATAAGATATCCAATAAAGGACACCTGAAATTACTTTGTACAGCGGGCTGACGACTTCCATATCCCCAGTAAATGGTTGAATCAAGTAATAAACAAATAACTCATGGAAAGAAAAGAGCATAGACAACGCCAATAGGAGCAGGAGCAGCACAGCGAAAAAATCCCATGATAAAAAGAAATTATTCAATACACTCAACAACAGATACACACTGAAAATCCCTGCTGACAAAAGTCCATTATAAAACAAAGTCTGTTTGAATCGATAATTGAAGCCGCTGATAATCGTACTTGCTTCACGATAGAATGGGTAATACAGCATGGAAACATCACAATTGACAAAAACCATCTGAACCACTTTTTTCCCAAAGGTCATTAGGTACATCAGAAAGAACAAAATCGGTAGAGTCGCTGTCATCTCATGAGCAGTCACTGAATGGAAAAGCCCAAACAGGCTGGCTCCTGCTACAGCAACCAATGCTGCCGCGATACCTAAGAACCGCAACCGCAAAGCCTTATTCAGTATGGTACGGTAACGACTGAAAAGCAGTGCATTCAGATATTGACTCCCATGAAGCTGACTGTATTCTCCTTCATTGGAAATCACCAGTTTTTTCTGCATAGCCAAGCCTTCACTGATATACGTGTTGTTGGTTTTCGCTTGTGCTTTTACCTTATCCAAAGACACCGTTGCCTGATTGATCCAGTACAGTAAATACTCGTTTTCCTGCTTAAAATGAAGAAGCAAATACATGCCGCCTACAAAAAGCAAGCCGGAAAGAGTGACACCGATCCCTGATATGAAAGTAGTCGCAATTGGAACAACTAGCTGCTGCCAATAAATTAGACCTGTTCCTCCAAAAATCAATACAGCGACGATACTTCCCAATACCAAACGAATTTTTTTTGATAAATCCCAAGTATAGAGTAAACGACCTAAATAAAGAAAGAGATAGTTGAAGCCCCAATACGTGAATAGAATGAAAAGCAGGACCTCTAACGGATGACCAAGCAAAGCGCCATAAACCAACCCGGCAGGTATATAAGCAAGTCCTTGAATCCCGACATCCATGATTGTATAGCCCCGAACAACTGTCGTTCGAGAGAGCGTGAATTGATCAATAAAATCGACTAATGGCTTGTGTGCCCCGAAAGCATACCCATTATAAAATCCGAGAAAAATCGGAACAAACAACCACCAATAAAACAATCCGGAAAGGAGTATCTGCTGACTGAAAAAGACAAGTTTTTCTCCTGAGATACTGCTAAGCAAAATAGCAACACCGTAATAGAGTGCCAACCAAAAGAATTTCGCAGCAAAGCTAGTCACATAGCTGAATATCACCCCTAAAACCGACAACGCCTGTTTTATCCCATAGGTTTTGTAGACCGTTGAAGGAATATATTTCCCAATCAACGGCAATCTCTTGAAATAATAGATCAGTCCATTGACCTTACTGGCAATACCAACTCTTTTGAAATACCAGTAATCCTTCAGGTAGGTAGCAAAAAGAGTCATGACTGCACCTCATTTTCTTTCGATTCATCTAGCGCTCCTTTATCCGATAGCAAATCAATGATTTCATCTTCAAAGTCCTTGTCATGAATCCTTGTTGCATCCACTTTGTTCAGCTTGTGATGGTGGAGCAGCACAATTTCATCACAAAGATCCTGTGCCAGCTGTAGAATATGTGTTGAAAAAATTACGATTGATTCTGTTTTCATCTGTAGGATGAGCTCCTTCATCTCATGCGCCGCAACCACATCAAAGGACGTCAGTGGTTCATCCAAAAGTAAAATTGGCGGTTGGACCATCAATGAGACGAGCATTTGAACCTTGTTCTGCATCCCATGAGAAAAGTCTTTCAGCAAACGATGCTGATCCTCTCGTTCAATCCCAACAGAATCCAAATACTCTTCCGGTGTTTTCGGTTGTGCTATCCTTGCACTGTTGATCTCTATATAAAACTTGATAAATTCATAAGCTGTCATAAAGACCGGTAAATGCGGTTGTGTATAAACGAAGCCGATTGCTGTATTTTCATAGTTTTCATCTAATACACCAGCTTCTTCGATACCGATCGATCCCTCATCAAGAATCAAGTTTCGCGAAATGCAGTTAAACAACGTCGTTTTTCCTGCACCATTTCTCCCCAATAAGCCATAGATTTTCCCCTTTTCAAAAGTAAAATCCGCCCCTTCGATAATTGTTTTATTATCAAAACGTTTTGTCACACCACTTAATATTAGCTTCATTTTTTCTTTCCTTTCATAACCAGTCCTTTTCAACAAAAAACATACATACTTATAAGAACAATTTTACTCTATCTGTGCTCAGTTATACACATTTTTACAGATAAAAATAAAAAAATTGGTACATTCTCTACACTTACCTTTTGATACATATGCAAAAAAAGAGTGTAGGACATAACTCAATCCCACACACCTTTATACATCTAAAACCGAATAAACGGTGGGACAGAAGCAACTTCTTCGACAATAAGTCGAAATTCAACAAAAATTTGTGCAATTTTCGTGAATTCCGCCTTATTGCTTGAAGCTGAACACTTCTGCCCCAACCTCTTCCATGTTAACGCACTATATTCTACTCCTTTTCAGCTTTGTCCAGATAAGACATATCTCCGATAGATTCTACATCCAATTGTCCATCTTTATAATGAATTTTTGTTACACTGGCATTTTTCAATGATTCTCCTGTATACTTGTCGGTCATATCCGACAACATAATATTGATCGACATCCCATGACTGACCACCAGAACATTGCCACCACCATTTTTGCTCTGTTCCTCAGCAATCTCCGTAATTGCTTCTTTCATTCTTTTCTTGACTGTCTCCGGTTTTTCCGCAAAACCGGACTGATCGGCATGATAGTGCGCATTGGCGAACCACGACCAATTGTCTTCACCTTCTTTTCTTATAGCTTTTTCATATGCTTCATAGTCTTTGTATTCTGTTTGAGCTACCTGAGTGTCGCCAACTGTCTTCAACAACTCTCCTTCAAACTGACCACAGCTGGACTCACGCAGCCCTTCTAGCTGCTGGACGTCAATATCCTCCTGTCCTATTCCGTTTAACACAGCCACTCCTGTATCATAGGCTCGTTTTAAATCACTTGAATAAGCCGAATCAAAGGTGATCTCGCCTTTCAATCCTTTCCCCAAATCAATTGCTACCTGTTCACCTTCCTCAGTCAATGGTGTGTCTGACCAGCCTTGAACTTTTCCAAGAACATTGAACATCGTCTCCCCGTGACGTGTCAAATAAATGGTTACTTCTTCATTTTTCTCGGTCGCTGCTGGTTCAGCCTGATCATTTGCTTTCCCACATCCTGCAAACACCACTAAAGCTGCGATCATTGATACAACTAATCTCTTTTTCTTCATTTTCATACTCATCCTTTCCATTGATCAGCCACTTCCCAAAATAAAATAAATGAGAAATAAAGCTGAAAGTACATACATTAATGGCTTTACCTCTTTGCTTTTCCCCATCACACCTTTAACTAAGGGATACGCGATAAAACCAAAAGCAAGGCCATTTGCTACATTAAATGTCAACGGCATGATCACCATCATTAAATAAGCCGGAAATGCTTCACTGAAATCTCCCCACAAGACATCCTTTACATTCATTACCATTAAGCAACCGACAATTATCAGTACAGGTGAAATGGCACTCTGTGGAATAATTCTAAATAGCGGAACGAACAATATAGCCGGTAAAAATAATATGCCTGCTATAAATGATGTAAGCCCAGTACGCCCGCCAACAGCTAAGCCAGCAGCATTTTCTGCCGCCGAAGTTGTTGCACAGGTGCCTAGTATCGCTGAAATGATCACTGACAATGCATTGATTCGAAATGAAACCGGAAACTTCTCTTTTTCCGGTAGCATACTCAGCTGTGCGCCCATATTCTGAAAAACGATCATCATCGTCAATGAGAAAACAGCAATCCAAAAATTGAAGCCTTTAGCTGCTGAAAAATCAAAGGCAAATAATTGACTGCTATATCCGCTAAAAGAAACAGCTCCCTGACCTATTCCAGAAAAATCCACCAGGCCAAAAGTCACAGCAATCAGCGTTCCTGAAATAATGCCGATTAGAAAATTTCCTTTGACATTTTTCAGAAAAAGAATCACCATAATGACCAGAGTAAGGACTGCGGTTAAAGGAATCACCTCTCTTAAATCAGCCAATCGTACAAAGGTACTTTCATCAGCAATAATAATTCCACTGTTCTTAAATCCCAAAAAGGCAATAAACATGCCAATACCGCCGGACATCGCAGCAATCATTGATTTCGGAATCACCTCTATCAGAAAATTGGTCACTTTCTTATTCGCAATGACCAGAAAAAGTATTCCAGCTATCAGTGTTGCCGCTAACGCCTGTTGCCATGTAAGACCAAACGAAGCAACTAAAACAAAGACGAAAAACGCGTTGTCTCCCATTCCGGGCACAACCACTAAAGGTGAATTTCCCACAAAAGCCATCAACATGCAGCCGATAAATGCCGTCAAGGCAGTTGAAAGTGTCACCCATTCATAGGACATGCCAGCCATACTTAAGATAGAGCCGTTGACTGCAATGATATAAGATAGTGCCACAAACGTTGTAATTCCCGCCAAAATTTCTTTACGTACAGTTGTTTGTTCTTCTTCAAGCTGGAATCTGGTCTCAAGAAATTTAGTCAAAAAAACAGCTCCTTCTATCGTTTTCCAACATCATAATGCTCACCTAAAGCCCCTGGAGCCTTCGTTTTTCCACCTGCAATAAGCAATACCAGAAGTGTCAGAAGATAAGGCAGTGCATAAAAGAATTCATTAGGGATAGCCGCCGCAAAATCAAAGATTTGAAACTGATCCTTCACTGCCTGAGCCAATCCAAAGAAGAGTGCACCGCCCATAACGCCAACTGGATGCCAACGACCAAAAATAACTGCTGCCAAAGCAATATATCCTTGCCCTGAAATTGTATTAAAGGCAAAGTTACTGTTGGAAGTCAAAACGATTGTCGCTCCACCCAACGCTGCCACAGAACCACTAAGAATAACCGTCAAATACTTGATCTTCATCACATTTACACCAGCAGTTGCAGCAGCACTTGGATTTTCTCCAATTACTCGCAATCGCAGGCCTAATGGCGTTTTAAAGAAAATAAAGAACAACAGCGCAACCAATGCTAGTGCCACGTACGTAGTTGGATACGCGTTAAACAAAGCTTTTCCTAAAATTGGAATATCGCTTAGAATAGGAATTCGAATCTTTTTTAACACATGCGTAATAATCGGTGTTTCCGCAGAACCGTCAAAAATCATTTTAACTAAAAAGAAGGTCGAACTTGTCGCTAACATATTGATAACTACACCACTGACCACTTGATCTGCATGATATTTCAGCACAGCAACTGCATGAAGACTGGAAAAAATAACCGTAAAAATAAAAGCGCCAAGCAATGCAAGCCAAGGTGTCAAACTTCCCAGCCCGCTTTGCTCTGCATAGTAGGCTGTAATCGCTGAAGAAAAAGCACCGGAAACCATAAAACCTTCAATCCCAATATTTGTCACGCCTACGCGTTCAGAGAGCATTCCGCCAAGTGCCGCAAAAATCAACGGTGTTGAAAAAACCAGCATGCCATTCAGTAAATTTGCTAAGATATCCATTTAGCTTTCCTCCTTTGCCAGTTTCTTTTTGAAAAACAATCCTAAAAAGCCTTTAACAATCCCCGAAGCTGCAACAAAGAAGATAATAAACGCGATCACCATATTGATAATTTCTCTCGGGACACCTGCGCCAAAGCTCATTCCCTGTGCACCATAGGTCAGCAGGCCAATCAAGCCTCCAGACAGTAGAATGCCAAGCCCGGAACCGCCACCTAACAAGGCTACTGCAATCCCATCAAATCCAATGCCAGAAGTGGTTGAACTGATTGCAATGTAATTAAATACGCCCAACACTTCAAAGCTGCCGATCAAACCGCCGATCATGCCGGAAATCATCATGGAACGAATCATCACAGATGGAACTTTCATCCCCGCATATTTTGAGGCAAAAGGGTTAAATCCAACTGCCCGAATTTCATAGCCCGGTCTGCTTCGATTAATATAGATATGGTAGAAAACAACCATTGCCAGCATGATGAAAAAGCCCCAGTGAACACGAGCACCACCTAGCATGCGAGATAACCAGCCGATTGTAATACTGGCAGAATCCTTGATTAACGCTGAACGTTGTGTGCCAGGCTGATCCATGAACAGACGAATCAAATAATGACTGAGGTAAAGAGCAACGAAATTCAGCATGATCGAAGAAATAACCTCATTAATACCACGTTTTGCCTTCAAATAACCAACAAAACCACCCCAAACTGCACCAAATATCCCACCTGCGAGCAACGCAACCAGTCCATGTAAAATCGGTGGCAGGCTTACCTGTGTTCCCACAATCAATGCGCCTAAGGAACCCATGACGATCTGCCCGTCAACCCCAATATTAAACAAACCGGCACGACTTGCGACTGCAACAGCCAAGCCACTCATTACCAATGGAACAACGGTTCGAAAGGCTTCACCAAGGTCATAGCCGTTGCCTACAATTTTTTTAATCAGTGAGCCATAAGCCAGTAATGGGTCGTAACCACTGATCAGCATCATGATTGCCCCCAAGAGCAAACCGAAGATGACAGCGAGTAGAGGAATCAGGACAGCATCATATTTTTTCTGTGTTTTACTTTCCATTTATTTTCCCTCCTCCTGATACTTTCCGGCCATCATTAGGCCAAGCTCACGATCCGTTGTTGTTTCAGGTGTTGTTTCACCGATAACCTGCCCATCAAATAAGACTAAAATGCGATCTGAAACATTCAATATTTCCTCCAGCTCAAAAGAAACCAGCAGCACCGCTACATTTTGATCACGAAGAGCAATCAGCTGTTTATGAACAAATTCAATGGCGCCGACATCTAAGCCTCTTGTTGGCTGAACCGCTACCATCACCTGAGGTCCCATGTTCATTTCTCTAGCAATAATCAGCTTTTGCTGATTCCCACCGGATAATGAGCGTGCAGTGGTCTCAGCAGAAGGAACACGAATATCAAATTCTTCAATAAAACCTTCGGTCAGCTGCTTCACTACTTCCCGATCGATCAGTCCCTTTGGAGTTATCTCCGGCTTGTAATAAGTTTGTAAAATGCTGTTTTCGCTGACTGAAAAATCCAGTACCAGCCCATATTTATGTCGGTCCTCCGGAATATGGGAAATGCCAGACTGAGTGATTTCTCTTGGCGAATGATTGGTAATGGACTGACCTTCAAGCAGAATTTCCCCGGAGTCTACTTTTTTCATCCCTGTAATAGCCTCAATCAGCTCTGTTTGCCCATTGCCATCAACACCTGCAATACCCAAAATTTCTCCTGCTCTGATTGAGAAAGACAAGTGATCGATACTGTTCTTACCGTGACTGTTTTTTACTACCAGATCCTTCACTTCCAGCAAAACCTCTTTGGGTGAGGCTGGAACTTTATCAGTTGAAAAATGAACCGTTTTCCCAACCATCATTTCCGCCAGCGCATCTGTTGTCGTATCTGCCACAGTCACCGTATCAATGACTTTTCCTCTGCGAATAATCGTGCAAGAATCTGCTGCTGCCATAATTTCTTTCAATTTATGCGTAATTAGAATAATTGATTTCCCTTCTGCAACCAATTTTTTCAAAATAGCCAGAAACTCAGTGATTTCCTGAGGTGTCAATACCGCAGTTGGTTCATCAAAAATTAGGATTTCTGCCCCACGATACAACGTCTTAATGATTTCAACCCGTTGCTGCATTCCTACATTGATGTCTTCGATTTTTGCATCCGGATCAATCTCCAAGCCGTATTTTTCGGATAATGCAACGACATCCTTTCTGGCTTTCGCGATATCAATTTTTATCCCTTTTTTCGGCTCTGTTCCGATGATAATATTTTCTGTGACAGAAAACGGTTCGACGAGTTTAAAATGCTGATGCACCATACCGATCCCCAAGTCAATTGCCTTATTAGGGCTGTCCATTACCTCTGGTTTTCCATGAACAAAAATTTCACCCTCTGTAGGCTGATATAGACCAAAAACAATATTCATCAATGTAGACTTGCCTGCACCATTTTCTCCAAGAAGGGCATGGATTTCCCCTTTTTTCAACTGAAAATTAATGTCTTCATTCGCCATAAATGAACCAAATGCCTTACTGATATGTTTTAGTTCTAAAACTGTCTCCATATACTCCACCTTCTTTTGTTAAGTAAAAAGAGAGGAATATAAGGAAGCTGCCCTCTCTTAATACATGTAAATA
This sequence comes from Enterococcus sp. 9E7_DIV0242, assembly GCF_002140975.2. Lineage (NCBI taxonomy): Bacteria > Bacillati > Bacillota > Bacilli > Lactobacillales > Enterococcaceae > Enterococcus > Candidatus Enterococcus clewellii. Next base: position 4,437,839 of record NZ_CP147247.1, on the reverse strand, counting down.
CTACTATCTTTTTTACTTATTCTGTCGGTATAGTGATGTCTCCATTAATAATCTTTTCGCGATACTCTTCAACTTTTTCAAGAATATCTGCCGGAACATTTACATCAGAAGTTGGTGCAATATCCACCCCGTTTTCTTTCAGCCCCATCTCCGTGACTTTTCCTCCTGGGAAGTTCCCCTCAGCAAGGTCCTGACTGATTTTATAGACTGCCTCATCTACCTTTTTAATCATGGAAGTCAGTGTGACTTCATTACCAAATTCAAGCGACTGGTCTTTATCCACACCAATAACCCACACATCTTCGCCATTATTTTTACGTTCCGTTGCTTCGTTAAAGACACCATTTCCAGTTAACCCTGCTGCGTGAAAGATAATGTCAGCCCCATCATTGTAGATAGTGGAAGCAGCTGATTTCCCCATGTCTACTCGATTAAACAAACCAGTATAATTGATAATGACTTTTGCCTCTGGATTCACAGCCTTTACTCCTTCTCTGAAGCCCGCCGCAAATTTTTGAATGACAGGAATTTCCATTCCACCGACAAATCCAACTTTGTCTGTTTTTGTCATGGAGCCGGCAATGACACCAACCAAAAATGCTCCCTCGTTTTCTTTAAACGACACAGAGGCCACATTTTCTACCTCTAACGCAGAATCGACAATACCTAATTTTGCATCAGGATTTTCTTCTGCAATCTGCTTCACTGCATCCTCTAAAGTAGCCGCCGTTGCCCAAGTCAAGTCGTAGCCGTTATTCACAAATTCAAGTAAGTTTGGCAAAACATCCGCATCTGCTTTCGGTTCCAGATACTTCACTTCATAGCCAAAATCTTCATTCAGTTTCTGCAATCCTTCCCAAGCGCTTTGATTAAAAGACTTGTCATTAATACTTCCAAGATCTGTGACCATACCGATTTTCAAGTCTTTGTCTCCAGATGCTTTATCTGATCCCCCACTATCACTCCCGCCGCATCCAACTAAAGTAAATAGAACCACTCCTAGAGAGATTGCCCATTTCCATCCTGTTTTCTTCATTTTGTTTCCTCCTCAAATAAATTTTTCAAAAAGCTACTGCCGATTTTCGGCATTTCTGTTTCAAAGTTCTCTGCAATTGTCGCTGCTAAATCACCATAAGTTGCTCTAATCCCCAGATTCTTATCTTCTTTTTTTACAAACGCCGGGTTATAAGCCAGAAGCGGCACATATTCCCTTGTATGATCTGTTCCAGGATGGATCGGATCATTGCCATGGTCTGCTGTTATAATCAATAGATCCTCAGATGTAATCTCTGACAACATATCCGGCAGATAGGAATCAAACTCTTCCAGACATTTCCCATAGCCCTCAACGTCTCTGCGATGGCCATACAATGAATCAAAATCAACTAAATTAGTAAAAATAAATCCTGATGAAACGTTCTTCAATTGTTCAATCGTTTGTAAAATCCCATCCTTGTTGCTTTTGGTTGGATAGGAATTGGCAATCCCTCTTCCTGAAAAGATATCGTTGATTTTACCGATGGATGTGACTTCCACCTGTTTATCTGCCAACGCTTCTAAAACTGTCCGCCCAAACGGAGCTAGTGCATAATCATGCCGATTAGGGGTTCGAACATAGGCACCTGTTTTTCCGATATAAGGGCGGGCAATCACACGACCAACCATATAAGGCGGTTCAAGAGTAAGAGCTCTAATTATTTCGCAGGCTTGGTATAATTCCTCTAAGGGAATGATTTCTTCATTCGCTGCCAGTTGAAATACGCTATCTGCCGAAGTATAAACGATCCATTTCCCGGTTTTTCTCTGCTCCTCTCCAAATTCTTCTAAAATCTCTGTTCCGGATGCCGGTTTATTTCCCAGAATCCCTCGTCCGGTTTTCTCCTCAAAAACGTCCAGCAATTCTTTAGGAAATCCGTTCGGGTACACTTGAAAAGGTTTTGTAATTTCCAAGCCCATCAATTCCCAATGCCCGGTCATCGTGTCTTTTCCTACAGAAATCTCATTCATTTTTCCATAACAAGCCAAAGGCTCCTCGGCAGCGGAAATATTAGCCAATGGCGCAATGTTTCCCAACCCTAAAGCTTTTAGATTTTGCAGATGTAAATCGGGCATCCGTTCAGTGATATGTCCCAACGTATGGCTCCCTGTATCGCCAAACTGGTCTGCATCCGGCAATTCTCCAATACCGACACTGTCCATAACAACGACACAGATTTTTCTGAATTTCATCGAACTCCTCCTTTATTCTCTAATCATTTATATAAAAAAATGGTAAACTGGATTAATAAACTGGATTAATAAACTGCATTACAGAAAGGGTTTATCAAGATGATTGACTATTTGAAAGATATTGAAATCTTTTCGGATCTATCCGAAGAACAATTGGCTTCTTATGGACATTTTTTTAGAATAAGGAATTATAAAAAGAACCATATCCTCATGTTTGAAAATGATGATACTGAAGAAATTTATTTCATCAAATCAGGTTTGCTCAAAATATATCGAATGCATGAAGATAAAGAAATTATTTTGGGAATTGCCACTCCAGGAGATGTCATCGGTGAAACTGAAGCACTCTCTGATGTAGAGTATCGTCTCTCAACCGTAGAAGCACTCTCTGATGTTTCTCTGTTGACGATTTCCAAAAAGAATTTTCTTTTTTTAATTGATGAGCATTCCTGTATTCTTAAGCGAGCCTATGCCGTTTTAGCCAGTAGGACCAGATTATTGAACCGTTTGATTCGATACCTGAGCTTCTATGATGTTCGTCGAAAAGTGGCCAATCTAATTGCTGATTTCTACTATAATTTTGGCAACAATGAGGACGGTGTTTTAAAAATCGACATGAAAATCAATCAATCTCTATTTGCTAATATGCTTGGTGTTTCCAGAGAATCCGTTTCCAAAACTCTTAATGAGCTGCAGGACGAAAAAATTATTAATTTTCGTGGAAAATATCTGCACATCATAGATAAAGAAAAATTATTTTCCATCTGTGATGAAGCGGAAGAAATCCAAGCTCTTAGAAAATGGAAATAACCTGCTGATATCTGTATCCTAACACTTGAAATCGCTTTCTTCAGTTATGCCGATAACACTAAAAATGTGAGCCAATTCACACTTTTTACGTAACCCTATTAACGGCACCTCGAAATCCTCCTGTGTTATATTATAAAAAGTAAGCGTATACAAAAAAATACAGGAGGGATTTTATGAGTTTTCACATTGAAGCAGAAAAAGGTCAGATTGCAGAAAGGGTTTTGCTCCCAGGAGATCCACTAAGAGCAAAGTATATCGCAGAAACGTTTCTGGAGGATGCCGTCTGTTATAACCAGGTTAGAGGAATGCTGGGGTTTACCGGCACCTACAAAGGCACGCCAGTTTCAATTCAAGGAACAGGAATGGGCATGCCATCGGCTGTTATTTATATCCACGAATTGATTAAAATGTACGGAGTGAATAAGCTGTCACGTATTGGAACATGCGGAGCAATCCAAGAAGATATTGCCATCCGTGACGTGCTGATTGCACAGGCAGCAGCAACGAATTCTTCTATGATCAAAAATGATTTTCCGCAATATGATTTTCCGCAAATCGGAAGCTTTGAAATGATCAATCGAGCGTATCAGCTTGCAAAGGAAAAAGAAATGAGTGTCCGTGTAGGAAATGTATTATCTGATGATACCTTCTATAAAGATAATCAGGAAGAGTTCATGCGTCTGGGAACCTATGGGGTATTGGGCGTTGAAATGGAGACAGCCGGTCTTTACTACATGGCTGCCAAGTTTGGTGTTGATGCCTTGTCTCTGTTGACAGTCAGCGATCACTTAATTACCGGGGAACAAACAACTGCCGAAGAACGGCAAACAACATTTAATGATATGATTCTTTTAGCCCTTGAAACGATTATTTCTTAAAAACTTTGGTAAGCTTTAACCGAAAAATTAGTTAGTGACAAACACCCCTGGACGGATGAACGCTGTCAGGGGTGTTTGTCTCACCATTTTAATAGCAGCTTCATTTTTCACCTACACGCTCATTTCTTAGCGAGTCAGTATGCCTTTTGATTTTATTCTATTCATCCTATCATTTTTCATGAAAAATGGATCTCTGCTGCTTTTCCTTCGTTCTAAAAAGACGTTGACTTTCAAAAAACTGCGTAGCAAAAAAGGCTTGAAGAAGTGAACCTCTTCAAGCCTAACTCATTTTTTATCCGAATGACTAAGAGTAAAAAAATACGCTTAGGTTAGTTTTTCTTTGCACGCATAGACGCAATCCCCATAATAAGGAACAACGCTGCTCCTACAAAGACAAGATAAATTCCGGTAGCTGGTGATGCAGATAAACGCTCGACAGCAAAATAGGCAATCGCACCTACTCCTGCCAAAACTAACGCACCTAAAATACTAAAAACCCCAGCAATTTTACTTAAGAATGTCTTCTTCGTAAATAAAGCCAACACAGCTAAAATACCAACAGCTACTGCTGCAATAATCACGATTCTTCCAGCCTCGCCTCCACTATCTGTTATCAGCGAAGAATAATTTTTTGAGCCCATTGTCGCCAATGGTAAGAACACACTGATAATACTCAGCGCGACAACCGCAAGCATACCAACTAACGGCCAAATCTTCATTGTTTTTCCTTCCATATTTTCCTTCTCCTTTTGCTTATTAGTTGCCTGATAAAAAAAACAGACCTGTTCAGAATACCATATAAAGTTTACTAGTTTCAATACCAGAGCGGAACAAACTTGATATTCCTGGTCATAAGACAAGTTGTCTTATTCACGATAAAGCTGATTTGTGTAGCTAGTCTTAAACAAAAAAATCCCCTAAAAGCTGGATTTACTTCCACAGCTTCTAGAGGAATAGTTTCCTGAATCATAATACTCAGCTACATGTTCATTTCATTTTTTACTTCGATCCAACACCGTTTCTCTCTCAATCAAGGTATGTGGGATCAACACCTTCTGTTTCATCGCTTCTTGATCCTTCAGCTGAATCAAAAACTGTTGAACAGCAACCTTTCCAAGCTCCTCTGTATGAATATCAATAGAGGTGATATATGGGTGGATCAGAGAGGTGAAGATCGAATTGTTAAAGCTGATGACTGAAATATCATCCGGCACTTGGTAGCCATATAGGTTGCATAGCTGAATCACACGTAAAGCAAACATATCATCGATGGCAATACACGCAGTCGGCTGCAACTCCTTCAAGGTCTCTTCGAACGCTGTGTAATCCTCCGGTTTTTTTAAGACCACATAAGGAAATGGCTTTAACTCATTTTCCTCCATACATTTTTCATATCCGTAAAATCGTTCTTGAAACACATTTTCCTTTTCATAATTCGTAACAAACACGATATTTTCATGTCCTTTATCGATCAAGTATTGAGCAGCAGTTCTTCCCAATAGCTGATTATCATTATCCACACTACTCGTTCCATTATTATATCGATAAGGTTGACCAATGACTGTATAAGGGATATTGTATTCCACCAAATAGTTTAATACGGGATCATCCTTTCTAATATATAGAAGAATAAATCCATCCACTCGTTTCTGTTTATACATCAACTGAACATTTTCTAAAAGTTCGTCTTGCGTTTCCCCGGAGGCAAAGGAAATCGTCACATCCTGCTTCCCGGCTTCCTGATTCATCGCGGTAATTGCTTCCAAGTAAAAGGGATTGCTCTTTCTATCCGACGAAGACAACACGGGAAAGACAACACCAATCGTGTTTGCGTATTTTTTTGCCAAATTTTGCGCAGCAGCATTCGGAACATAGCCCAGCTTCTCCATTGCTCGTCTGACTTTTTCCTTTGTCCCTTTTGAAATACTCGGATGATCCTGTAAAGTTCTTGAAACGGTTGAAGGAGCTACGCCCACTTCTCGAGCTACATCCTTGATTGTCACACTCATTTTCGTTACCCTCTTTATTCGTTTATTTCAGAACATTCGTCCTAAATTGATTGACTTTTTTCTTCCTTAAGCATAAATGCAAACGGTTGCTTTGTCAATGCAAAAACGTGTGAAAAGCTCTTTCATTCCAGCTTTTCAATAAATCAGTGTATGGATATCGGAGCTGTTATCCTTAACTTTAATCATACATTTGAACAGACGTACCTTTTTCTTCAATTATTACGACTCTGTTGAAAAATGCAGCGTTGCTTCAATACCAAAATGGTCGCTGATCACAGGTGTCTTTCTACCATCAAATACGACTTCATATCGTTCTGCTGAAATATCCTCTGACGTGAAAACAAAGTCAATCCGCAGCTTCTGATCATTCCCAGACCACCCATCAATTTCTTTGATTACGGTATGCTCACCATCGATTTCTTCAGCGTGCTGATAAATATCTCTAAAATGCTTAAGAACCAGTTCGTGCCCTTGACCGGCTACCTCTGCCGGATTATTAAAATCTCCCAAGAGTAGAATCGGTAAATCATAGTCCGCTAAATGATCTAAGGTTTGCTGCCACTCTTTCAAGAAGCCCTCTGCTTGTTCCTCCGTCCACCAAGAATAATGACAGGACATGGCGAGAACATCCTGACCATCTAACTGTGTCTTTCCAAATAAAATTTTTCTTGTCCGGTAATCGTTAAATGCCTGTTGCTTAGACACTAAAAAGCCCTCCGGCTCGATGGGATGTTTTGAAAACAACGCTAGTCCTTCATGAAATCGATCATATCCTATATGTACCGGCAACCAACACCAGTGATAGCTCTTGCCATAGGTTTGAAGCTTTTTAGAAAGCAGCAATGCGAAATTATCTCTGTGTACGAATAAATCTGTTAAAGAGGCATCATGAAAATAGGCATCCGTTTGTCCTGGTTCTGCGGTGATACTTTGATTGACCTCTTGCAAAGCGATCAAATCATAGTCACGGTCAACAATCGTCCTTGCCAGCTGATTTAATTTCTCTATTGGCTCTTCTTCAAGCCAGCTGTGTGTATTTAATGTGAGTATTTTCATCATCATATATCCTTTCACTGTCATATATGGAATAAGTATCCGCCAGAGCGATTTCTCTAACTAGCTAAAAAAGCAAAGAGTGTGGGACATAACTCAATCCCACACACCTCTATACACCTAAAACCGGATAAACGGTGGGACAAACACTCATAAGTGTTTGTCCCAACCTCTATTTCAGACTGGTCACTTCTGCTCCAAGCGTATTTCTGTCTATAAGTTTACAGAGCCGATAATCGTTTTTCCAGTCTGAATTCCTTTTTTATCCAAATGCATCTCCTGGATTTTCTCACTGTTGGTGAAAACAACGATGATTGTTGTTCCTTTGCCTTCGGCTCTGATTTTCTTCAAATCCGCCTCTGCAATTTTATCGCCGGCAGTAATTTTTTGTCCATCCTTCACAAAAATCGTGAAAGCTGACTCCTTCATTTCCACTGTATCTAGGCCCATATGAACAAGTACTTCAAGCCCGCTATCTGTTTGTAGTCCGATGGCATGCTTCGTAGGAAATACGCTGATGACCGTTCCTGAAACCGGTGCATAAATAGCACCACTCGTAGGCTCGACAGCAAAACCATCTCCCATCATTTTTTTCGAAAATACTTCATCTGCAACGGCTTCTATCGGAATAACTTCTCCCTCAGCAACAGCGATCAAGTCCTCCACTGCTCCGGTAAATGCCGTTGGTTGATCCGCTGTTTCTACTACTTGTTGTTCAAAATTCGAAGTCGGTATTTCAGCCCCTGACTCCAATAAATCTTGTATATCTGATTTCAAAACATCCGCTTTCGGACCGTAAACAGCCTGAACCCCGTTATCCTTATGAATCAGTCCCATTGCGCCTGCCCGTTTCCAGTGCTGCTCTGCACCTACACGAGTTGTGTCCTTTACAGTAACACGCAGTCTGGTCATACAAGCGTCCACATCTGTAATGTTTTCTCTACCACCCAATAGGTTGATGATATCGATCACCTGTTGGTCGGAAGCGATCGCGGTGTTTCCACCACTACTATCAGTATCTCCATCATTTTCATAGTTCCCATTTCGACCAGGTGTCGCAAAGTTGAACTTCTTGATCATGAAATTCGCTAGGAAATACGTCACTACAGCAAATAGAATCGTGGCCAGAACAAAGTTGATCAGATCACCGCCTAATCCCGCTTTGATAGCTAATGGTGTTCGTGTCAAGAGCTCGATATTCCCAAATGAATGGACTCTAAGAGAAATAATATCCGCCGCTGCAAAAGCCAGTCCTTGAATCACTGAATACACAGCATAAAGCGGAACTGCGGCAAACATAAACATGAACTCCAAGGGTTCGGTAACCCCTGTTAAAAATACTGCTAATGCAGCTGAAACGTACATAGATTTGTATTTATGACGTTTGTCCGCATCGACATTTCGATACATTGCCAACGTCATACCCATCAAAATACCTGAAGAACCAATCATTTGCCCTACTTTGAAACGTGCCGGTGTCCAGTTATTCAACACATATGCATATTGACTGGCGTCCCCTGCATCCTTCAAGTTGACTAAATCTGTTGCCCATGCTAACCAAAGAGGATCCTGACCAAATACCTGCGTTCCTGCTTGTGCGCCTGAAAGAATTTCATAGGTACCACCTAGCTGTGTATAGTTGATTGGAATCGTCAACATATGATGAAGACCAAATGGTAGTAACAGCCGTTCTAGTGTACCAAACAAGAATGGTGCCAGTACAGGTGCTGTCTCTTGCGATTGGGCGATCCACAATCCAAAGTTATTGATCCCCGCTTGGATGTAAGGCCAAACGACTGCAAGAACTAATGAAACGATGACTGACCACGCAATAACAACGAATGGGACGAAGCGTTTGCCATTAAAGAAGGACAAAGCATCCGGCAGCTTCCGGTAGTTATAGTATTTATTGAAGGCTGCTGCCCCGACAAATCCAGCAATGATCCCAACAAACACACCCATATTTAAGGCCGGTGCTTCTAAAACACTAGTGAAAAATCCTTTTACCATGATTTTCGTTCCAAATAAGGTGTGAGTAAAAGCGTCTTCATTATTCAGCATTTCTGATGTCACACCAAATATCGAACCCGTGATCCGGTTAATCAAAACAAACGAGATACCTGCCGCAAACGCACCACCGGCTTTTTCTTTCGCCCAACTACCTCCAATGGCAAGTGCAAATAATAGATGTAAATTCCCAATAATAGCCCAACCGATACTCTCGATCACACCGCCTGTTGTTACTAAAAAGCCCATATCTGCATTGATCAACGGCAATGATTTTCCTAAACTGATCATCAACCCTGCTGCCGGCATAACCGCTACAACGACCATCAGCGCTTTGCCGAACTTTTGCAGAAATTCGAAGTTAATAAATTTTTTCATTGTCTCCCTCTCCTTTTCAATTATCAATTGTCGCACTTAACGCAATCGATTTCGTAACTAGATTATATAACCTTCGTTTCAAAATGTAAAGAGAAAATATTATTTTTATTGATGCACCATATAAATATGAGTTTCCAATGTATATTACTAATAAATCATTTTTACAGTTGACAACGAAACCGATTGCGTTTATTGTTAAAGCATAAAATGAATATCACAAAAAAGGAGTGTTAAATAATGAAACAGCTAAAACGATTATTTGCTGTCGATCCTTGGAAATTGACAACGACCACGTTAGATAAAGAACAATTACGGCTACAGGAATCATTGACTAGTATAGGAAATGGTTACATGGGGATGCGGGGAAACTTTGAGGAACATTATTCCGGTGACCATCATCAAGGAACCTATTTGGCGGGTATTTGGTACCCAGACAAGACACGCGTCGGCTGGTGGAAAAACGGCTATCCTGATTATTTTGGTAAAGTAATCAACGCAGTCAACTTTCTATCAATGGAGCTATTCGTCAACGATACCCCAATCGATCTTGCGCTACTTGATGCCGAAGACTTTTATTTGGAACTAGATATGAAAAACGGTGTGCTGACCAGAGAATTTACTGTAACAGTGGCTCATAGTAAAGTTCGTTTTCATTTCGAACGTTTCTTAAGCTTAGAAACGAAAGAGCTGGCGCTGATTAAAATGGAAGCCGAGCTGCTTGAAGGCGATGCTGTCCTGCGCGTTGTTTCTAAACTGGACAACCACGTTCACAATGAAGATAGTAATTACGAAGAAATGTTCTGGGAATCCCAACAGGCAAGTACCTCCTCTGAAGAGGACAGCTACTTAACTGTTCGTACGATCCCTAATGATTTTGGCATCGAGCAATTCACCGTGACTAGCTTAATGAGCCATGAAACAACAGCTCCTATAGCTAAAAAGAAAACAGCATCCGACTTAACTATTGAAGAAAGCTTTTCATTCGATCTTACACATGGCGAGAAGCTCTCTCTTACCAAACGCGTGATCGTTGTCACAAGTCGTAACGTCAAAGACATACAGCAAGTTGAAAAAGGAAAAGAACTGTTACGTGCAGCAGAGAGTGTTTCCTATGAACAGGCAAAATTAGCACAAGCTGCTGCATGGGCTGAGCGCTGGGCTTTGGCAGATGTTGTGATCGAAGGTGATGATGAAGCGCAACAAGGGATTCGCTTCAACTTATTCCAATTATTTGCTACCTATTATGGAGAAGATGAACGCTTAAACATCGGTCCTAAAGGCTTTACCGGAGAAAAATACGGTGGCGCCACCTATTGGGATACAGAAGCGTACGCCGTCCCTCTTTATCTGGCACTAGCAAAACCCGAAGTGACTGAAAATTTGTTGACTTATCGCTACAATCAGCTGCCGCAAGCAAAACACAACGCACAGCAGCAAGGCTTGGCAGGTGCACTTTATCCGATGGTGACTTTCACCGGAGTGGAATGCCATAACGAGTGGGAAATTACCTTTGAAGAAATTCATCGAAATGGTGCGATTCCTTATGCCATCTATAACTACACTAATTATACAGGCGATACGACCTACTTGCAGACAAAAGGCTTGGAGGTGTTGACAGAGGTTGCTCGTTTTTGGGCTGACAGAGTCCATTTCTCTAAAAGAGCCGGAAAATATATGATCCATGGTGTGACCGGACCAAATGAATACGAAAATAACATCAACAATAACTGGTATACAAACACAATTGCTGCTTGGGTATTACGTTATACAAGTGAAAGCTATAAAAAGCATGCTGCACAAACAACCGTGACGATAGCCGAAGAGGAATTAACTCAGTGGCAGGACATCATTGATAACATGTATTATCCCGAAGACAAAGAGCTTGGCGTTTTTGTTCAACACGATACCTTCCTTGATAAGGACCTTAAACCTGTTACAGACTTAGATCCAAAAGATTTACCGCTAAACCAGAATTGGTCTTGGGATAAGATTTTACGTTCTTGCTTCATCAAACAGGCAGATGTATTGCAAGGGATCTATTTCTTCGGTGAGGACTATACCGCAGAAGAAAAGAAGCGAAATTTTGATTTTTACGAACCGATGACTGTTCATGAGTCTTCTCTCTCTCCAAGTATCCACGCTGTTCTGGCAGCTGAGCTAGGTATGGAGGAAAAAGCGGTCGAAATGTATCAGCGAACCGCGCGATTGGATTTGGATAACTACAACAATGATACTGAAGATGGCTTGCATATCACATCAATGACTGGTAGCTGGCTGGCTATCGTTCAAGGCTTTGCGCAAATGAAAACCGCAAACGAAACCTTGAGCTTTGCCCCTTTTCTACCATCTGACTGGACAAAATATGCGTTCCATATCAACTATCGTGGACGTCTATTAGCTATTGAGGTTGGAAAGCAATTGACCATTGAGCTTCTTGAAGGCACGCCTCTAACTTTGAAGGTTTACGAAGAAACAAGAGAGCTGTCAGATAAGCTCATTCTGCCTTTGCAACGTAGTTAAGATTACCGATCACCAAAAGGAAAAAACGTGTTCGAACCGATGAAATGAAGCTTTGTATTTTTAGCAGTACGCTGGTTTCTTCGGTTTCGATCACTTAAAACAAAGGAGGAAACACAATGTTTCAAGGTGTACTATTTGATTTAGACGGTGTGATCACTGATACAGCGGAATATCATTATAAGGCTTGGAAAAAGCTTGCAGAAGAGTTGGGTATCTCGATTGATCGAGCGTTCAACGAACAACTGAAAGGCGTTAGCCGAGAGGATTCCCTACGCTTGATTTTAGCCCAAGGTGGACAACAGGATCACCACACAGATGCAGAATTCGCTGCATTGGCCCAAAGAAAAAACGACAATTACGTGGATATGATTCAAGAAGTCTCACCGAAAGATGTTTTCCCAGGAATCCTAGAACTACTGAAGGACTTAAAGAAGAATCACATAAAAACCGCGTTAGCTTCTGCCAGTAAAAACGGCCCTGCCCTTCTTGATAAAATGGGCTTATCTGAGTATTTCGATACAATCGTTGATCCTGCTTCTCTTAAAGCAGGAAAACCGGCACCAGATATTTTCTTAGCAGCGGCTAATCAGCTTGCCCTTCCAATCGAAGCCTGTATCGGCATTGAGGATGCACAAGCCGGTATCCTCGCAATAAAAAAAAGCGGTGCCTTTCCAATCGGTGTTGGTCAGTCAGAAGATCTAGGATCAGATATTCCCCTTGTCGCTACAACAGCGGCATTGACTCTGACCTATTTAGAAACGCTATGGAGCAATAAAAATGACTATCACTATTCATAAACGCTATCACGGAAAGCTTGATTTGATTACGTTGGAAAACGGTCCGCTTAAAGCAACTTTTTTGAATTTCGGAGCCCGTCTCTATCAGCTGTTTACACCCGATAGAGACGGAAAATCAGAGAATATTCTGCTTTCTCTGGATGATAAGGATGCCATTTTACAGGATAAAGCCTTCTTTGGGGCTTTCGTCGGCCCTGTTGCTGGACGAATCAAAGATGGACAGTGGCAGGCTATTCAATTAGAAAAAAATGCTGGTCCCCATCATATTCACGGCGGCTCTAATAGTTGGGCTTTTCAGTATTGGTCTTACGAAACCTTCCAAACAGAGACATCTGTCGGTGTAAGCTTCACTCTTACTGACAAGACTTCCGGCTATCCTGGACCAATCACCGCTATCGTCAATTATGAACTAACAGAAGACACTTTACACATGACCTCGATTTATCGTACAGAGCAGCAAACACTGATCAACCCAACCAATCATGCGTATTTTAATCTTTCAGGAAATGCCAAAGCTGACATTACAAGCCACACACTGATAGTAAATGCTGCGGAAATGATTGCAACAGACGATGAAGCTATTCCGACGGGAGAAATCGCAACAGTCAAAGGGACACCTTATGATTTTACAGAATCAAAAAAAATCGGTGCAGCTTTATCAGAAATCTCCAAAGGCATTGATGACCCCTTTCTCTTAAGTATTGATACACCTCAAATTATTTTGAGCGAGCCTAATAGCGGCAGAGTCATGGAGTTATCAACCAATCGGCAAAGTGTGGTCGTTTTTACAGCAACCGGCTTCAATGATGATTTCCTAGTCAATGGTCAAACAATGCGCAGTAACCTTGGCATTGCCTTAGAAACACAGGAAATACCAGATATTGTCCATCACCCAGAATGGGGCTCAATAGAAGCGCCACCACAAACAAAAATAGAGCATTGCACTTCATTTAAATTTTCAGTAGATACTAATTAAGCAAAAAGAATGAAATAAAAAAACAAAAAAACCTATGAATTATAGTCTCTATGCATAACAATATGTTAGAATTAAGGATATGCAAAGGAGTGACAGATCATGGGTTTTTTTAGAGCTTTCTCAAAAGAAAAAAATGCGACCATTGAAAAGATGACAAACGAAAAAAATGAAATAAATGATTTACTAGCCCCAAATGGAAATGTTCCCAGTAACGAGTTGTTAACAGAACTGTTAAACTTTCAACATATGACTGGTGAAGAGTTTGAAGACTTATTGGCACGCTTACTGCGAAATGCCGGCTACTTAGTATCATTGACAAAAAAATCGAATGATTATGGTATCGATTTAGTTGTTCGTCGGCATGAGTCCGAGCCTCCTCTTTATCTTATTCAGGCGAAAAAGAGAAGACATGGACAAAAACAGTACTATGTTACCCGAGAAATGGTAGAAAAGACAGCCGGTGGAAAAGAAATTTATCGTGCACCAAACGCTAAAATATGTATTATTACCACAGGTTACTTCGATGGCCCTGCTTTACGGTACGCTGAAAAGGCAAATATTCTAACATTAAACTTTAAAGATATTTTCTTATTTATAACTGCAAATAACCCAACCATTATTTACGATAAATACTTAGAGCTTACTCTGCAATCAGGGAAACCAGAGGATGCGGTCAATCAATCCACAGTTAAACCCGAAGCTGGTAAAATGACCTGCTCTTGTGAAAATTGCGGAAATGTGTTGGCAGTAAAAAAAGGCAGAAACTACAGCTATTTTCTTGGGTGTGCAAATTATGAAAAGGAGAAGCGCAAAAAGGCATTCACTGTTCCAAAATGCGTGCATTGTGGAAAAACACTTCAACTGGTCAAATTCAGAAATTCTCATCAATTTGCTTTTGTTTGTCCTGATAACAAAACCTCTGAAAAATGTAAAAGCAGTTTCTCAGCGATTACAAACACTTTCTAATAAAGTCGTTCTATTCGTTTTCTTAAACTGAAGCAGTTTGGTTCTCTAGATGACCAACTGCTTTTTTATTCTGCTCCAGCCAAGCCTTATTTTAGAAAATGTGGCTTCTTTCTTGTACACTTGAATAGAAGGGAGAGAGAAATATGACAATAAAACGAGTGCTTTTATTTCTAGCTTGTGTGATTGGAGTCGAGCTGACAGGAAGCCTTTCAGGATTTCTAACAGGCGATATCAGCGGGAAATATGCAGAAATGGTTAAACCTCCATTTGCTCCTCCGGGAAGTTTGGTTGGTATGGTATGGATCGTTCTTTATTTTCTTATGGGGGTCAGCCTATTTCTATTATTGACCGCCGAACAGCAAAAAAAAGACAAACAAAAAGCTGTAGGCCTTTTCTTTATCCAACTGGTGATCAATTTCATTTGGAGCTTGATTTTCTTTGGTGGCGAATACATGTGGCTAGGTGTTATTGTCTGTCTGCTTCTGGATGGTTTTGTTCTTCTGTCCATCGTTGTTTTCCATAAGGTCAGACCTTGGGCTGCCTATCTGCTCATCCCCTATCTGATTTGGATCAGCTTTGCTACGTATCTTTCCATTGGCTTGGCTTTGCTCAATTAGTGAGGGTCGCTTTACTTCCGGCGAAGCTGAATAGTTGAATATACTATAAGGCAAGCGTAAACTGAAAATAGAATAAAGAATATGGAGGGATTAACCTATGTCAGAATCAATTGATAAAATCACTAAATTGGCAAATGAAGCAAAAAAAGAAGTAGAACGTTTAGAAGATCGTCGGCAAGAGCAATTGGGCAATTCCATCAACTATATCGAAAATGAAATTCAAATTCAACGCCTTTACGCGAAAGTAGAAGCCTTAGAAGAGGCATTGGATGCAATTAGATAATTAGTACTACAAAATGGAGACCGTCAAACACGACAATGTTTGGCGGTCTCATTTTGTAGAAAAATTGAAATGTATCAATTCAATTTCATATATAAAAGTGGATACGGATTCCCTTGTTCATCACGTTCTGTTCTTTTATATACTTCAAATCCCATGTGTTCATAAAAGCCTTTAGCAAGAGGGTTTTGCTCATTAACTGCTAAATCATTGACCGAATATTTTTCTATTCCATATTCAAGCAATTCTTTCCCCACTCCTTTTCCCCTTTCTTCGTGAGAAATAAAGAGCATTTCAAGATGGTTCTCTACAATTCCCATAAATCCTATAGGAACTTGTTCCTCATTTTCTGCAATAATTAGATGAGGGATTTCTTTTAATGCTTGCGGTACATATTGCTTAATGTTCTCTATTTCATATTCTGATAGAAAGAGATGCGTTGCCTTTACTGAACTTTCCCAGATCACTACTAACCGTTCTATCAACAATGCGTCTCTGTTTCTTGCCTCTACAATTTTCACTTTCTAACCTCCATAAAATCAAATTTACTTAATTATACCTGAGTAAAGAGAAACAATCGGAGTACTGTAGATTTATCCTGTGAATAGACAGCACTTTATGATACGAATGACTTAAGTAAAGAGAAACAATCGGAGTACTGTAGATTTATCCTGTGAATAGACAGCACTTTATGATACGAATGACTTAATTGACGTCTTCTCTTTCTACTCTATACAGCTCCGTAAATCAGCTACAGTAAAATGCTAAAAAATATCTGCAATGTACCCTTTTGCGTCTACTCGTTTATCTAGCTTCTCATGAGCAGCTAGCCAATCAGCCAATAATTGAAAATCTCTTTTTGAATAATTTTTCTGAGGCTCAAATAGGAAATTTCTCATCTCTTGTGCCGCTTCTGCTGTATAATCGGCAACCTCAATACAGGTCTTCATCTTCTCTTCAGGTGACAACTGATTAAAATCAACAGCTGCTTCTTCCAATGCCAGATGATAATTCTGAACAAGTGCTTGATTCTCCAAATAAAATTTCTTATCAAAGCACCACATAACCATCGTTTTGTCACTATCTTTCGAATCCCAAAGGACATCAACAGGTAGTTCCTGCATCGTTTGATGAATAAATGGTTCGATTGCAACCAGGGCATCGATTTTATTTTTTCTTAGTGCTTCAATACGTTCAAAGGTATTATCAATCCAAATGATTTCAGGAGCATCAAAACGGTTTTTCAAGTCATACTCAAGAAAGAATGGAAAGAGCCCCTTACTGGCGGCACCAACACGTACTCCTTTTTTCCTTGCGGTCTCCGGGTAGCCAATCAGCTTGATTGTCCGAGTCAAGGTAGAGGTCACCACAGCTTCTTTCCCTTGGTTCAAATAATCAAAGAAAAAGGTCAGATCACCCATCACCGCCTCCACATTATTGCCTACGAAGCTTTTATTCGAATGAAATTGGAAGGTCTCAGAAAGCTCAAGCGCAACAGGTACTTGGCGACGTTCGAAATAGCCCAAGCGATCAGCCAAAATCACTGGTAAAACTAAAGGGTTTACTTTATTTTGATATAGTCGAATCGTAGTCATTGTCTCTCTCCTAACAATCGAATAATGAAAAGCAGGCTCATCCATCCGTGAAAATGATAAATTAATAATAGTGGTCGTGGCCCATATTCTCTCCCCATTTCAGGATAAACCTCTTGAATAGTGTAGTAATCCTTATACCACCTGACGTACCCTTGACGGTAAAAAATCAACCAGCCAATAAGGTACTGCCACCAAGGAATGACTTGTAGAAAAAATAATCCGGTCCATGCGAGAAGCATGATGATCGCTTCTGGAATCAACAATAAGATGGCATTACGAAAGCCAATCACATGCGGCAATGTAACACGAACACCCATGTCTTTTTTATAGTCGCCAATATTGTTCGTTGACATCAAAAAGATCGTAAAAATCATCGCAATCAAGCTATACCAAACGAGGACCCAGCTATTGTAACCGGTCTGTACATAGGCAGATAAATAGCAGCTCAGGCCGCCTACAAAGAAGCCAGAAACCAGCTCTGTAATTGGGTATAATAAATAGGGCTTCGGTCCCAGCGAATAGGTGACTGCTGCAACTACTGACACACAGCCCCAGAAAAACAGCCAGACGCTTTTCGTCAGCCAGACAAGCAGTAAGCCGCTTCCGCCTCCAAGCCCCAGCATCAAAAGAAGAATCAGCACAGCATCCGTAAAACGGGCATCCCCACGTACCAGCCCCTCGCTTCCTTTATGCCCAGTAAACGTTTCCTCGTTTTCTTCGTTGGCCAAAAAGGCTCTCATTTCATTGGCTGTGTTCGCAATAATGTTAAAGGAAAAACCGGCGATCGTAAACAACAGCAACTCAAGCAGCTTGATTTGACCAACGAGACAGGCCCCAAACAAACCACCGCTCAACACAGGCAGTCCTGTAGCAAAGCCGGTTCGAATCTCCATCACAGAATAGCTCCGTTTCGCAAAACCTCTTAAATATATGAATGCTTCCTGTATCACCCTTTGACACCTCCAGCCAAACCATTATAAATATATTTTTGCAGAATAAGATAAAAAATCAACATAGGAATAATACTGATAATGATCAGCGCACAAATGACTTGCCAGTTCGTCTGATTTGGCCCGATAAAACGATACAAAGAAGTCGCGATCGTCCCATGATTTTCTCCCGGAAGATAAAGAAAAGGGAGATAAAAATCATTATAGATGCTGATCATTTTCAACATACTTACAGTAGCTGTTGCAGGTGATAATAAGGGAAAAAGCACCTTCCAATACACTTGAAAATAGCTTGCTCCTTCTAAAATCGCTGCTTTATCCAGCTCTCTTGGAATTTTTTCATACATTTGCAAGTAGATAAAAATCATCACGACATCTGCCCCCAAGTAAATAATGATTGGCGCTATCAGCTTGTCATACCAGCCTAATGCAACAATGATTTTAAAGGTCGAAATTTGCGACACGACCATTGGTACCATCGACAGTAGAAAATACCCACCGATCAACAGCTTTTTAAAAGGGAAAGAAAAACGATTCAAGACGTAAGCCGTCATCGACCCAATCAGCACACTGCCAATGACACCAAAGAAAACCAAAATAAACGTATTGATAAAGCCAGTAACGATTTTTCCTTGTTGAAACGCCAATTGGTAGTTGGTGAAATCCAACTGCTCTGGAAGTGTCAAACCCGAGCTGGCATTAAATTCTTCATAGCTCTTGAAGGACCCCAGCAAAACGATAAGCAGCGGATACAAACAAACGAACAGCCAGAAAAGCAACAAAACATATTTTATACCTATACGAATAAATCGCTTCATCTCTTTTCCTCCTGCTGAAATTTCTGTTGAATCACACTCAATAAAATAATGAGTAGTGTCATGACAACCGCCATTGCCGAGCCAAGTCCTACCAGCTTTTGATCAAATGCAGTTTTCATTGTTTGGAGTAAAAATGTTGTTGTTCCATTTGATCCATTCGTCATGATCAATGGGATCTCAAAGGCTGAGACTGCACCGATCGTCAATAACACAAAATTCAACTTCAATACTGTACGGATATTAGGTAAAATAATCCAACGCAGCTGCTGCCAGAAGCTTGCCCCTTCTAACTCGGCGACTCGATAATATACGGTTGGAATACTCTGGATTGCAGAAAAATACAATAAGAAGCTGGTCCCTAAATGACGCCACAAAGAAATAAATGCCAAGGTAACATTGACCAGACGTGGATCACCTAGCCAATAGCGTGAAAGCTTGCCGAGATGGAAAAACTGCAGCAGCTGATCAAATGAACCGTCCGGCTCAAAGAACAGTCGGAAAATCATTGATACAGCAACTCCGCTGATTAGAATAGGAAAAACAAATACTGCTTTAAAGAAGGTCTTTCCTTTTGTTTTCATCGACAAAATCACAGCTAGCAGCAACGCCAAAATGATTTGAATGATGCCTGAAGCTAGATAATAAAGATTATTTTTGAAGGCCGCAAAATAGGCAGGCTCCTTTATGATTTTTATATAGTTGGCAAAGCCGACCACATTTTTCTCAGCAGATAGACCATCCCAATCGGTAAAGCTGTTATAAACCAACATCAGTATCGGAATCAGACCGAAAAGAAGCATCAATACAACAGGAAAAAGGAGAAAGAGAAAAATGATTCTCTTCTCCTCACGTGTCAGCTGATCACTCATGGTTCTTAGCAGCTGCTTCCCATTTCGATTCTAAGCTACTTACATACGCATCATAGCTTTCATTTTGCTCAGGGTACAGACCAATGTTGACGATTTTCTGCAACGCATCCGTCAGACGAGCGACGCCTGCTTCATTAGCAATAGCAGAATAGCGTGTTTCAACTTCAGCTGAAGCTGCGGGTGCGGTCAAAATCACATTATTTTCTTCAACAAGTTTCTTTTCTTCTTCATTTAGCTCAGATTTAACCGGGGTCATTCCACCCATATCTGCCGCAAAGCCGCTTTCAGGAGAAATGAAAAATTCCAAAAATGCTTTTGCTGTTGCTTTGTTCTTTGTATTCTTATTGATCCCAATAACAGACGGTGCACCTAACGCAAGACTTGTTTTGTCATCGAGTAAAACAGGGAATGGCATGATATCGATCGTCTCTTTTTCATCCGTCAAAGCTTGAATCGGCGCTACATCCTGTGATCCGCTCATCAACATCGCAATTTTCCCATCCGCCAACTGTTGCTGTGCTTGTTGTCCTTCCAGAGTCACCGGATCAGGTTCGATCAAGCCATTTGAAGCCAGTTCATAAATCAAATCCATCACTTCGCGAATTGGCTGACCTTCTGAAAACGCAGTGCCCTTTTCCAAGGTCGCTGATTTGAAATCCTCACCACCATAAGAAGAAAGTGCACCGGCCCAGACCGCTAGTCGTTGGTAGTTTGTATAAAATGGAATCGCTCCGGTCTTTTCTTTGATCTGTTTCGCTGCAACAATCAACTCATCCGTAGAGGTAGGCAGCTCTTTGATTCCTGCTTCTTCAAAAACAGTTTGATTATAAACCAAGCCCAAAGAATTCAGAACAGTCGGGAGGCCATAAACCGTATCCTCATAATCAGCTTCCGTCACATCAATATAGTCCTTCTCCATTGCATCCACTTTACCAAGTGGTTCAAAGTATTTTTCATAGTCTGTCGGAGTGCCCGCCATTGAAAACGGAATGAAAACAACATCGCCATAGTCCGTTGTATTCATTCTGGTTGCGATGTATTGGTCGTAGTCAGTACCTGATGCCTCCCACTTGATATCCGTTACTTCCGGATACTTCTTCTTAAACGCTGTTTCGATTTTTTCATACAGCTCATCGGCATCTACACGATTCGTTACAACCGTAATTTCTCCGCTCACTGTCTCCTCGCTCGTCTCACTTTTTTCATCCTTCGCAGTGTTACATGCTGTCAGTACCAAGCTTAATCCAAGCACTACCCCTGCAGTCAAAAACTTCTTCATTTATTTTCCTCCGTTTGTGTTTCATTTATTTTTTTCTGATCGGTGCAACTAAAAACGAACAGTTTTTTTTGATCAACTATAAAATTGATTTCCTGTCCAATCGCCACATCCACATTTGCCGAAACCCTAAGAATCAATGATTCTTTTTTCCACAAAACTGAAAGCAGCTGATCACTGCCCATATAGCGAATTTTCTGAACGAGCCCTTTTAACCCCTCTGCTTTATTCGTCAAATGAATATCTTCACTCCGAATAGCAACGGTCACTGGTTGCTCTTCTGCTGAATAATGTGCCGAACTGATCTGCTCAGAATGGATCATAAGCGAGCCGTCCGCAAGAATATCTCCTGCAAATTGATTGATTTCAGGTCGCCCGACAAAGCTTGCAGTGAATAAGTTGACCGGTGATTCATATATCTCACGCGGCGTTCCAACTTGTTGAACCACACCGTCCTTCAGCACCACCACTCGATCGGCTAAGGTCATTGCTTCATCCTGCGCATGCGTGACAAAAATTGTTGTCGCCTCCAACCTGTCGTGCACTTGACGAATCAAAGTCCCCGTCTGCTCACGCAGCTTAGCATCTAAATTGGACAACGGTTCATCCAGTAAGAATAATTTTGGTTCTCTGACGATCGCCCTCGCTAAGGCAACACGCTGTCGCTGACCACCAGAAAGATTTTTCGGTTTCTCACCCAACAGCTCTCCTAGTTCAAGACTCTCCACTGCCCAATGCAGCTTTTCTTTGATTGCTTGCTTCTCTTCACGGCGAACCTTCATGCCAAACGAAATATTCTCTTCGACTGTCATATGTGGGAAAAGAGCATACTCCTGAAAAACCATAGCAATATTCCGATCCTTTGGCGAAGCAGCGGTCACATCCTCACCATCCAAGACAAACGTTCCTTCTGTTATTTTTTCAAATCCAGTCAGCATATTCAAAAGTGTCGATTTACCACTCCCACTCGGTCCAACAATTGCGATGAACTCCCCTTTTTCTATTGAAAGCTGAAACTCTCTTAAAGCCCATTCCTCTCTGCCAACATACTGTTTTGAGAGGCTCTGCAACGCTACATAGGTCAATGGCTGACTCCTTTCCTGATTCATTCGTGAAAACTATAACAAAGCCTCTATTAGGGTACTATTACTCCATGAAATTGTCAAAATATCTCTTGTGTTTTTCTTGTAAAATGAGGGACACATGAGAAATAGCTTTTCTTTCCCTACCACTTGAAGAGGTAAAAAAAAGGAGCAACCAGATGTCAGACTGCCTAAAAAGTATTTTTACCTTTTGGGAAAGTGCCTGACATAAGATTACCCTTCTCTAATTAAAGTGAGTGGTCGTTGAGTTATCGTTTCAACAGCAGATGTATTGTTCTTTTTTTGAATAAGCAAAGCCAATTCTTCGCGCATAGCTTCCGCCTTGCCTTGGTCTCCTATATCCTCTGTTAATTTTATGAATAATTGCGTTTTCTCTAAAGCTTTTGGGTCCTCTGTCAGAAGAAATGTGAACAGACTATCTAAATAATAAAGAATTAGTTTGTGTTTATAGCTTTTTAAAAATCCAGGTTGTCTTTTCGCCAACTTCACATATTTCTTTACAAGAAGCCACTCGCCCTCATAGATTCTGACATGAATCAGATTCAACAACGCGTTAAATGCACTATTCTTCGTTGTCTCATCTCTTTTTTCCTCATCTTTGATTGGAATTGCCTTTTTTATGATTGCATTCGCTTGCGACTCAGAAAAATAAGGAATCATGTTAGCCAATATAATATAGTCATATTGAAAATAGTAATTTTTCTTGATCAATAATCGGTAAACCAAATTCTTGTCACTTTCGCTTATTGCTGGAATCTCTTCCCACTGCTCATGAAAACAACTCTTTATGGCCAAATGATTGGACAGCTCCCGTAAATCTTTCGTCGGCTTGATAGCCAGCTTTTTATAGTAAGCAATCAACTGTTTTTTCAGCTTCTCGTTCTCCGGTTGATCCTTACAGCGAACAAACAGCTCTCTAAACTGCTGCTGCTCATAATCAAATTTAGCAAAGGAAAAAAATTCATGTACATTCACAGACATTTTATTTAGCACACTCTGTAGATCATTGAGCCGAACAGAGCGTTCATCACTTTCAATTCGCGAATACGCTGTCCAATCAAGATATCCTTTAGAAATTTCTCTCTGTGACTGCTTTTTGTTTTTCCTAATGAACTTTAATGTCTCTCCAATATCCATTCTTTCCCCCCTCTATCCAATGATGTTATCCTTGGCAAAACAAAAAATAACGCGAAAATACTAACTGAAAAATTTAGTTTGTGCCCCTTTCAACATCTCATAGAAATACGAACAAGCAAGCTCACATTAAGCTTGCGTATCTACCAAAAGAGGTGCACCAAGAGTGCTTTCTTCATTTTAAGCAATGAACCGTCTGATTATTAGTAAGCACTACGTGAAAGTTTCTGTTTATTGCACATTGAAACGAACGCAACAATCACTTAGCTACAGCACAAATATAATTAGCTTATTATAACAAAAAATTGCGCTAATAACAATCTGTCTTTCTTTATAATACTTGTTTTATAGAAGCAAAAATAAATCTTTAAACTAAGTTTGAAAAACTATATGTAAACGATATATTAAAAGTTTTAATATAAAATATTATTTAAGAAAACAACAATTTCAGTAATAAACTCAAACATCTTACGTTTTTGGAATTGTGAACAAAGAAAAAGGACCACGACATTTACATGCCGTAGTCCTAAGTAATGAGCCTCTATTGCTTGTCTAAACTGACAATCTTACTAGTTATTCACTAACAGTAACTTCACCAGTTACTGAAGCACCATCTTTATCGATTGTTGCTGAATCTTGGTATTCTTGTTTTTCAAAAGTCACGTTTCCATCAACTTTTGCACCATCTAATACAAAGCCGTTCGCTTTAACAACAACATCACCTTTCACAGTACCATGAACGATGTTGAAGTTTTCTGATTCCACAGTCAATGTAGGAACAGTGATTGTGTATTCAGCTGTAACATTACGGTCAGCATCTTGAGAATACAAGGCTAATTTTCTGTAGATATCGCTGCTATCGTCACCTTTGTCATGGAATTCACCGGAAACAGTAATATCATTTGTGAACGTCACATCTTTTGTTGCCGCAACGATCCAGTTACCATCTGCTGATAAAGCTGTTTCAAGAACGGCAGGATCATCACTTACAGAAGCTGTTGATACAACATCAGTTGTGCTACTATCCGCAGTGCTTACTTCTGTTGTTGATGAAGATGAGCTGCTTGCGGAATCCTTGTTATCATCCGCACCACATGCGCCCAATACTAAAGTTGTTACTGCTGTTAAACCTAATAATGCCAATTTTTTTGATACCATATTATCTCTCCCTTTCTTTAATCGTTGAAAGTATACCATGGCATTAAAAAATTTGACAAAGATTTGCATTTTTTCCAAGTTAAAATGAAAGCGAATTAATATGAGAATAAAGGAAAGAACACTCGTTATTTCCTCATAAAAAAGCGGATTTTTTTAGCATTCTTTCTATCAAAAAAAACGTCAAACAACTCACACAAAGCCTCATTACAACAAAATCAATCCAAGGACAGTTGTAACACACTTCTAAATAGAAGCAAATGGGTTTCTCATTTTTGATTTAAGACAAATTTTAGCCAATCAGAAGAATCTTTTAACTTTTTTAAGAAACGGCTAACGTCGAAGGGTAACACCATAATGAATCAATCGAAAATCCTAAATATCGTGCTCGTCTTTCTGAAATTTCGGAAGATGTTTGAAACACCTGTTTCGATCCATTGTTTATTCAATTACTTACTATAGTGTTTTTTTACTGTTCAGCCTTCTTGGCTTTATTCTTTTCATGGTTCAAAAGCCATTGTTTCCTTTCCAAGCCACCACCATAGCCACCCAAGGTACCATTTGATTGAATCACTCGATGACAAGGGACAATGATCGCCAGCTGATTCGCACCATTTGCATTCCCGATAGCTCGTGAAGCATTCGGTCGATTTAGCTTTATTCCCATTTCTTTGTAGGAAGACGTTTTCCCACTCTCTATCTGCAATAACTGTGTCCAAACGCTCTTTTGAAAATCAGAACCAATTAGAATAAATGGTGTTTTGAACTCGTCTAGTTCATTTGTGAAATAGCGTTGCAGCTCATCTTTGATTTGTTCAGAAATTATTGTTTTCCCCGGAATGATCTGTGCGTTCAAGCGATTACGAAGCCGCTCTATTTCTCGCTCTAGCCCACGACGATCCACAAATTCCAATAGGTATAAATACTCATCATCGGCTATGCTCATCATGGGCCCAAGCTCTGTATCGATCCAGTCAGCATAAAGAACCTTTAAGTCCTTCGACTGTATCGGCTTTCTGCCCATGATTTTAGTAAACGCATCATGAAAACCACTCGCTGACTCATAACCAGCATCCAACTGCGTATCGATGACTTTCTCTCCATTTTTTATTGTCTTCATTGCAATCCCCATCCTCCGCGCTCTCGCAAACTGTACAAAAGTCATACCATAGACTTTTTTGAATTGTCTTCTCGCTGTGGCTGAATGAATGCCTAGTGCTGTAAAATCCTTGTCACTCCAACGCTTTTCCGGTTCAGCTTCTACCAGCTCAACCATCTTTTGTACCGTCTCAGGTACGGAACGAGGAAAAGATAATGGTTTGCAGCGTTTGCATGGTCTAAAACCTGACAGCAATGCTTCTTCAGCCGTCTCATAAAAAGAACAGTGCTCATACTTTGGTTTTCGTGCTGGGCACGTCGCATGGCAAAAGACCCCAGTCGTTTTGATTCCAGCAAAGAAAATACCATCATATTCCGTATTTCTTTCTAAAAGAGCTTGGTAATAAACCAACTTTAATTTTTCATTCGTAATCATCCTAATCTCTCCTATCTAAAGTCTGCAATATAAGAGCAGAACTTCCCTAGCTACCTAAAACCGAATACACGGCAGTCCAATCTTTGTGCTTCAAAACTATCATCAGACACATATCACATATGAAAGTAGTCTCATCTAATTCTCTTTGATTATAAGCCCTTCCTTCAATCTGTGCATCCGAAAAATGAACAACGAATTTTTTGGAATAAAATTAATGGGTATTGATAGATTTAAGAGTTAATTAAGAATTGATTAAGAGACCAGTTAAGAATCAGTTGGTATAGTTATAAGCGTAGAGAAAAGGAGCGCCGTTACTCTGGCGTAGGAACCTCTAGTTGTTACGGACAGCGGACCTTACAATCGACGAAACTCGGCTGTTACCTGACGTGTTTCCTCAACAAATACAAAGGAGCGCCGTTACTCTGGTACAGGAACCTCTAGTTGTTACGGACAGCGGACCCAACAATCGACGAAACTTGGCAGTTACCTAATGTGTTTCCTCAACAAATAAAAGGAGCGCCGTTACTCTGGTATAGGAACCTCTAGTTGTTACGGACAGCGAACCTTACAATCGACGAAACTCGGCTGTTACCTGACGTGTTTCCTCAACAAATGCAAAGGAGCGCCGTTACTCTGATACAGGAACCTCTAGTTGTTACGGACAGCGGACCTTACAATCGACGAAACTCGGCTGTTACCTGACGTGTTTCCTCAACAAATAAAAGGAGCGCCGTTACTCTGGTACAGGAACCTCTAGTTGTTACGGACAGCGGACCTTACAATCGACGAAACTCGGCTGTTACCTGACGTGTTTCCTCAACAAATACAAAGGAGCGAAGAATTATGAATGAAGCTATGTTAACTTTAAACAATGTATCGAAAAATTTTGGAAAAGAAAAAGCATTAAACCATGTTTCTTTAGAAGTAAAAAAAGGAGATATTTATGGTTTGATTGGACGAAACGGTTCCGGTAAAACAACCATCATGAAGCTGATCACCGACCTATCGAAAGAATCAGATGGAGAAATCGTTTTACTCGGAAGAAGTAAAAAGCAGAGCAGCTATACCCAAGCGCTGCAACACATTGGTGCCGTTATTGAAGAGCCTGTTGCTTACAGCAAGCTGTCGGCCTATGAAAACATGAAAATCATCTGTATTCAAAAGGGAATCCACGATTTTTCTGTTATCAAAGAAATGCTTCAATTTGTCAACTTGGCAGAAACCGGCAAAAAGAAATTCAGAAATTTCTCTTTAGGGATGAAGCAACGTTTAGGTATTGCGATGGCCCTAGTCAATAATCCTGATTTTCTCATTCTTGATGAGCCAATAAATGGGCTTGATCCTATCGCGATCATTGAGTTTAGGGAGCTTTTGGAAAAAATCAATCGTGAACGCAACACGACAATTTTGATTTCCAGTCACATCTTAACAGAGCTCTATCAGGTTTCCACTCGCTTTGGCTTTATCCACAAAGGCGAAATGATCCAGGAAATCACAAAAACGGATTTTGATGCTCTTTGTACCGAAGACATTATTATTCATGTCAATGATATCAATTTAGCGTCTGTTATTGTAAGAGAACAGCTCACAAAAGACTTTACCGCGACAAATGATCAGGAGCTGAGAATTCACGATAGCAGTCTATCGATCCCGGTGGTCAACCGCTTACTGGTTACGAATAACATTGATATTTCCTTTATAGGAAAAAAAGAAATCAGTCTGGAAAATTACTATACAAATCTAGTCAAAGAAATTGGAGGGGCAGAATAATGATTCGATTAATAAAAGCAGATATTTATCGCCTATTACGTACAAAAGGATTTTACATCACTATGATTTTAATGATGGCTTATGCCGCATTGATCGTCTTATCTCAATCCGTCGGCAGTGTAGGAGTCAATATGGAAGACAAAGTGGATATCGGGGCTGTTCAGTGGAATTTAAAAATGGCAGTGCAATATGCTTCTTTCTCCAGTGCTTTTCTGGTTTACTTTTTGATTGGTCTATTCGTTATCCTATTTGGCTATGAATTTTCTCAACGTACCTACAAGAACAGTTTAACTGCCGGTGTTTCTCGCATGACCTTTGTCTTATCAAAATACTTGATTCAACTACTGTTTTTCTTTGTAGCAACCGTCTTGTATTATGGTGGTGCTGTGGTTATTGCTTCCATCAAATATGGGTTTGGCGATACCGCACTTGCTCCGTTTTTATGGGATACACTGATTATGGCGATTGGTGTCAGCCTGATCATCAGTGTAATATTCAGCTTGGCTTCGTTGATTCTAGTCAGCAGTAATAGTTTGGTACTTGCCTCTGTCTTTGTGGTCGTTTATCCGATGGCAATTCAAATCTTCGCGTTGATCACTAAATTTGAAGGATTAAAATACTTAGATTTCTTTGGGCTTGTACAACAGATTGGTGTCGGAGCGCTTTCCGTCAAAGAACTCTTTCCTTACGCAGCAGTCAGCCTAGCGTTGATTGTCTTATCCTTAGCAGGAAGTGCTCTGATCATCCGTCAGAAAGAACTATAATATGCTGAAAAAGCAGTCAGAGATTATTGTCTCTGACTGTTTTTCAGCTTAATTATCAATTCGAAAGTGTTGTCCTCTGATTTTAGCTCTATTTCACCATCCAGCAATTCTACGAGCTCCTTCACGATATGGAGACCTAAGCCCGTACTCTTATTGGTTCTGGAAGAGTCCTCTGTTAAAAACCGTTGAAACATCAGTTGCGGATCAGCAATTGGCTGCTCGATCCCATTAGTAAAACAAATCACCCATTGCTCTACTTCCTTGTACAATCTCACCTCAGATTCCTGACACCCATGCTTCAGCATATTTCCTAATACATTTTGAAAAATCCGTTGAAGGACCGTACGATCCGAAATCAATCGCCCAGTCTCTGCAATTTCAACAGACAAGGGCATTTTTCGCTCCTGAAATTCCTCATAAAAAGTGAACAGATTCTCCCTTAGCAGCTCTGATAAATCCAACTGCTCCAAATCAAGTGCCACACCCTTTTCTTGAATCAAATTGTATTCCATCAGGTAGCCTAGATAGTGAGAAATCGAGGTCAGACTATTGTCGATCTTTTGAATCATCTCCTGTTTTTCTGCTAATGCCGGATCTTTCAACAAAAGCTGCGTGTAGCCTGATGAGACAGTCAATGGCGTCTTCAAATCATGGGTCAAGTTAGACAATAATTGATGAAGCTGCTTTTCTTTTTGCCGTTGCTCTTGATAATGGTGTTTATTTTTACGGATCAATCGATTATTTTGATCTAGCAGCTGGCGAACCAACGAAATCTTGGAGGTCGAAACCAACTCAGCATTCGTCTCTTCAATCACTATATATTTTAGTTGACGGACAATATTTCTCAAATCAGTCAATAAAAATACTAAATAAATGCCCATTAGAAATAATGCAACGCCTAAAATTATTAACAACATATCAGCTGTCCTCCTTCGCCAGACGAATCCCCATCCCCCAGACTGTTTCAATATACTCATTTTCCGGATCAGCCTCTTTCAGCTTTTTCCTGAGTGTACTGATATGCACATTTACTGTGTTTTCTCCACCGATATATGAGTCTCCCCATACACGTTCGTAAAGATTTGCTTTTGAATAGATTTTATTTGGGTAATTCAGAAGCAGTTCCAATAGCTGATACTCTTTGTGAGATACATCCAGCTTTTCATGATGGACCGCAACCTCGTAGTTCTCACTATCTAATGACAAATTTTTGAAAATCAGCTCTTCACTTTTCGGCGCTGCTACAACATTGTTTCTCAGTTGAACCTCCATACGCGCTTCCAGTTCGTCGATATCAAACGGCTTTGTTACATAATCAGCCGCACCGTCTTTTAACAGCTCAACAGTCTTTTTCTTATCATTGACCGCCGTCATAATGATTACCGGCACAGATGACTCCCTTTTGATCATTTTCAGTACACTTTCACCCGTAACCCCTGGTAACATCAGATCTAATAAGACTAAATCAAAACGATTTTCAGCAATTTGAATCACTGCTTCCGTCCCCGATTGAACAATCGTCAATCGATATTTTTCTTGAAAGAGATGCCGCAATAGCTGGCAAATATTCTCATCATCCTCAACAACTAACACGTGTTTCATTTTCTACCGCCTTCTTCTTTCTTGATTTTCCTCTCGCTATGAGTGAAAGACACTTATTTTTCGTTTGTGCCATCCCGTCTATGCTCGAACTATAGGTTTGTTCCATTGGCTTCGATAAATACTAAAGACTTTTCCAACTCAATGTAAATCGTCCGATGAAGCTCAGAATGCAACCGTAACGGGTGCTTCGATTCTTCCAATCTTCGCCAACGAAAAGGCCCTTTCAATTGCTTAGGCTGAAAAAACAATGGCAAACTCAAAACCTCTGAATAAGAGGTGCCCTCGATTAGATGAGCAAACTCAGCTTCTTCCAATTGAGCATAAATATAAAGTTCAGTTATTGCCGGACCAATCGCTCTTTTCTCCACCGCTGAAACCCAATAAAGCCCCTGAGTCTCCGGAAAATCTGGGAAATAACGTTCAATCACTTCTCTGTCCGTCTGAATACTACTGACCTCTTTGCCTCTAAGCCAAAAAATGAACAGCGCCCGAACCCCCATAAAAATGAGAACAGCAGCTGCTACTATCACTATGCCTTTTTTTACTTTTCCCCTTGTCAATTTCTCCGACTCCTTTTTTATTCCACTCATTCTCGTTCTCTCTCTTCTCATAAAACTCGTTTAAGAAAGCCTACCGATCATTTCTTTTATCCTTTTATTTTACTATAGTTCCGACCATTCGTCCTCCTGTTTTTCCATCAATATTCCGATAAAAAAACACTCTTGAAAATCAGTAAAAACTGATTCCAAGAGTGTTTCATCTAGACCTTCTTCACTTAGTTGGCGATACGTTCATGGTAATTCCGCCAATTGCCATCTTTCAAATACAAGCTGTGCTGATTAAAACGAGGATCGTTGTCCACCACATAGAGGTAGCAATAAACTTTCTCCGTCAGACTAAAGGTCCCCGTGTTTTCATCAAACACCTCGACTTCAACGACGCGACGTTCATACTCATTACGCGCATCCTCAACACCAAAATAATTCTCCAATCGATCTACAGAGGAAATATCCTGCTCGAAATCACTGAGCTCAAAAATTTCTCCATAGACCCAGTCGGCACCGGAAAGCAATGCGGGATACTGCTTCTCATTCATATGAAACAGTTGCCCTTTAATCCGCGCTCTTCTTGGTGTTCCTTTGACTTTCCCATTCAGATATTTTTGGTAATTGAACAAGTCCTTCATCAGACTGCCATAGGTAAATAACGGTAATTCTTTTCCATCCATCAGTGGATGGCACCCCCTATAGCCTTCATATCCTCTTTGCCATCATAGGCAACAATCGCTTCGATCGCTTTCTCTAAAGACTTCGTGATATCAGTTAAACTCATGTATGGCTGACCGACTTTATCTACAACCTGTTCCGGAATAAATGGAACATGGATAAACCCACCCGTCATATTAGGGAACTCTTTATCGATCATATATTGCACTTGATACATGATGTGGTTGCAGACGAATGTTCCAGCTGTGTTGGAAACAACTGCCGGGAATCCAGCTTCTTTCATAGCAGCTACCATTGCTTTGATTGGCAGCTGTGTGAAGTAAGCAGGCTCACCATCCGTTTGAATTGCTTCATCCACTGGCTGATTGCCCTCGTTATCAGGAATACGCGCATCATCCACATTGATCGCTACACGTTCAGGCGATGGGGCAAAACGGCCACCTGCTTGACCAATATTCAAAACAACATCTGGTTGATGCTCAAGAATCGCTTTTCTCACCACCTCAGCTGATTTTCCAAAGACCGTAGGAATCTCAAGTTTGATGATTTCTGCTCCACTGATCGTATCAGCTAAGCCTTTTACTGCTTCTAACGCCGGATTAATTGGTTCTCCGCCAAAAGGATCAAATCCTGTAACTAAAATCTTCATGATTTATTTCGCTCCTTCTCTGTATTCTTTTGCTCTCTAAAGCTGATGATGACAACTAGGTCTCTACCACTGTCCATCATTTACCCGTTGTTTCACTAACAAAATAGCTGTCTTACTACTACTTGTTTAATTTGAGC
Organism: Enterococcus sp. 9E7_DIV0242; assembly: GCF_002140975.2. Taxonomy (NCBI): domain Bacteria; kingdom Bacillati; phylum Bacillota; class Bacilli; order Lactobacillales; family Enterococcaceae; genus Enterococcus; species Candidatus Enterococcus clewellii. Next base: position 4,405,737 of record NZ_CP147247.1, on the reverse strand, counting down.
TGATGCTACAATTCAGGTCATATCTTGGCTTCTATTCAAAGAATAAACCCATGATACACCCTCTCTTTCATCCATGCAATTTCAAGCAATCAATTTAACTAAAACGCTAAGAAATACATCAATGCGATATGCACAACAATCAGAATCGCTGCAATCGGTGCTTGCGTTTTGATGACCGCATTCGGGTCTTTCATTTCCAATAAAGCCGCTGGCAAAGCATTAAAATTCGCGGCCATCGGAGTCAGTAAAGTCCCACAGAAGCCGGCAGTCATTGCAAGTGCTCCGGCAACAACTGGGTCACCCCCTTGAGCGATAACAAACGGTACTCCAATTCCAGCCGTAATCACAGTGAAAGCCGCAAAACCGTTCCCCATGATCATCGTGAAAATCACCATACCAAGACAGTATGCAACAACACCTATAAAACGATTGCCTTCTGGAATAAACCCGGAAATCCCGTTAGAAATAACTGTTCCAACACCAGCAGCGTTAAAGATAACACCTAGTGCTGCTAACAACTGTGGTAAAATACCGCTTGTCCCAACTTGTTGAATCATACGGTCTGCATCGTCTGCCACCGTTTTTGGTTTTGCGGAGGTAATAAGCATCGCAATCAATAGGGTCAGAATAGACGCGATCCCGATCCCAACCTGACCGCCTAATGGTGTATAAGAGATTCCAACAGCGAATAACGCTAAAAGGATACATGGTAAGAAAATCCAGCTGCCCACACGTTTTGCTGAAGCTTCTGCAACCTCTTCATCCACATCAGCCAGCTTGCCGATCCGAACCTGTTTGAACAATGTCAACACACCCATCAGGATGATGATAATACCGTCAATCAAAAACGGGATAAAATTACCAAAAGCAAAAACAATTCCTAAAAGCAGCCAGAAAGCCGATGTTCCCAAACGTGTAGGATGTGTCTCATCCTTGAATACTCTCACTGCCGTTGCTATCAATAGGAGCCCAATCAAAATATAGAAAAACTCCAATAAGTTCGTAATCAATTGTTCCATTATTGTTGTCCTCCTTTATCCTGTCTACTGCCGTACTTCTTCGCTAATTTTCGATCCATCAATAGATTGTATCCTGCTGCTAAAATCAACACGATCAAAGCGATAGGAATCGACATTTTAGCGACAGATGATTCCGCGATTTCATAGCCCAACGATTTCATCGTTCCTGTAATCAACAACACACCTGACGCTGCAACAAAGGTATTCTGTGCAAAAAAGTTCCCGAAGTTTTCATTTGCAGCTGCGCGAGCCTTGATTTTCTCTTCATCCTCTTCATCCAGCTTGCCGTATTTGTTCTCAGCCGCTGCTTGCGCCATTGGATTAACAATAGGACGAATAAACTGCGTATGTCCTTGGATACGAATAGAGAATGCCCCGGCCAGTTCTCGAATTATCAAGTAAATGGTGATAAAACGTCCCGGCGTCAGGCTCTTGATCTTCTCGATCAACACCACTGCTTGTTGGCGCAACCCGAATCGCTCAGATATCCCGATCATTGGTAAGGTCAATAAGAACAACGTAACCAAACGATTGGAAACAAACGCCTCTCCCAACATTTCTAAAAACTCTACAATCGATATCCCTGATACCATTGCTGTTACAAACGCCGCAATCAACACGACTGCGATCGTATCAAACTTAAAAATAAATCCAACTAAAATAATCAAAATACCGATTAACTTGATCCATTCCATTTGCCTAATCTCCTTTAAAATTTTTTTGCTTTTCCAAGTATATACCAAGTTTTGTTATAGAAAAAGAGAAAAACGAAGATTTCTGAAAATTCCAATTACTTTTTAATGATAAACAGATGTGAGAATGGAATAATTTTTCAATTTGAAATTACAAAAAATGCGAGCAAAGAAAAGAACATAGCGGCTGCTATGTCCTTTTCTAATGATTCAAAAAATGGCTTCTTCAAGTAAAAAACCGATTCTTGGGCGGGCAACCACAACATCGTACTTAGTCGGCATCTACCCATAATCGGTATTTTCCACAATGCAGGCATTGGAATAGGTACCCGCACATCGAGCCAGACTTTACTAAATAGGGTCGAATATCCTCATATTCGTCTAACGCTTCATACTCGGAAATCACCTGATCGGCTATCCCCAGCTCCTCCAGTTCTTTCGTTCCAACCTCACCAAGATAAGCACAAAAATCCTGACAATGCACCAACCAGTATTCTCCCTGCCAGCTGATATAGCCAGGGGTTCGTTGAAACAGTTCTTTAATTTTTGCCGGATCAGTCACTTGGTCATGTTCAGCATCTTGAATAAAATCCCCATCAAATTTCTCTGCCGCTTTTCCATTAGATACACAGTTCAGACAAATACATTGGATTTCATCGACGCAGTACATATGGCTGATCGATTTAGTCACTCTGTCTCCACAGCACTCACAGGTACTCTCCTTGTTATTGAGAATACCGATCGATTCAAGGTTGGGGCTGTATTTGAAGCTTGGTAGTTGTTGGTTGGACATAGGGGTGCTCCTTTTCTTGAAGATTTTTTATATGCTTATTATAAATCATGACTTTCATAATGGACATAGTCATTTTCACTGACCATTTAGGAAAACAAGCAGCATTCATTCGGTTTCCAGAAATAGCGCTCTCACTCTTCTAGTTTACAACCATTAGCTGTTCCCCTCCGCTAATTTGTTTCATAACCCTCCATTTTAGAAGAATCACATTCTTTGAGAATTAGATTGAATCAGTTAATTGTAAAAGTGTATAATAATTGCTAGAACACAAAAAAGGAGAAAAAAATGAAGAAAATATATTGTGAAGCATGTGGTAGTGTAGAATTGGTAAAAGATGCTTCTGTCTACACTTGCCCTTATTGTCATACGGTTTATGAAAATGGCTCTTCTGTCATTGAAGAAAAGGTCAAAACCACCGCGAAGCCCACTATTTCACCAAAAAGACCAAGCCGACAATCGACGATACCACCTCGACCTAAGGATAGGAGTCCCCGTAGAACTCCGAAAACTACGATACAACTAGTTTGGATATTTTTTCTTTCCTTTTTCGTTATGGGGTCCATCGGTGTATTCTTTGACAGTTTAAAAAACGGAGACTTTTTGAAGGCGATAGAATATCTTTCTATATTTGTTGTGTGCTCCAATGCCTTGTACACAGCCTTTACTTCAAAAAAAATCTTTATCACAAAAAAGATTGCCGGAGGATGGGCGTTTCTCTTACTAGTAGTTTTCTGGGCAATGATTCAGGGGATTTTTGGTGTTCAAGTCTAAAACAAAGTAGGTACTTAAGAATTGAGCTCTCTATAATTTACAAACGACAAAAATTTTTTCATGTTATTTTTCCTTATATATTAAAAGGAAGCACACGTTGATGTTATTTAACATTTGTTCGCATTGCAACAGCCATTTCTTTCGGCTATACTAAATGGCGTAGGATAGAAAATAATGACAATTGAATAGATAATTGGCACTTCCTGATTCGGCGCCAACCGCATCAATGAAGCCTTGTAGAGACAGCTGTAACTGCCTTGCAAGTCGCCAGTAGCACAAACAAACTGATTGCTTCAGTCTACCCAATTCTCCTTGACCTAAAAAGGACAATCACTCCTTTACCCATGGACTGTAAGCATACCAGTATTATTTGTTGACTATTGCAGACGATAGCAGGGTTCATCTCGCTATCGTCTTTTTTCTATCCTGCAATATAAAAAGAATACAAAGACTACTAAAAAAAGCAAGAGAATGATGAGGAATACCTTACTCAAGTTTCAGCACAAAATAAAAAAGGCACTTCGTCGTCTGGCGCCAACCGAACGACAAAGCCCTGTATAAACAGCTGTAACCATCTATACAAGTTGCCCAACTGTTATTGTACCTAATTTCAAGAAAGATTGCTACACAAGGACAAATTTTTCTTGCAACACTCTATCGATTTCTTGATTTCTAGAAAATGAACGCCGAATACACTACATAATGATCGAATCTACCAAAAAGGAGTATCAACCATGAAAAAACAAGTGAACTGTGTCAAAGCCATCCCCTACCACGAAATACTTACGCTACAAGAAATCAATGAGCGATTGAGCTCTTGGCAAAGCATGCTGGAAATCCTAGAAATCTTTTTCTCTGATGAGAATCCACCAGTCAACAAGAAGAAGATTATACGAGATTATCATACCTGTGCGAAAATTTTTAAGGTGTTTCAGAAGGATTATGGGGATTTAATTTTGAGAGAAGCTCAGGGAATTGAGAAGATGATTGAGGGAGAGAAAATAAGCGATGGATAAGAATTCTCTTTCCATCGCTTATGACTATCTTTGTTTTATAAAATCATAGGTTTCTAATGGGACTGGTTTTTCTAAAGCTAATTCTACATGGACTATATCTGTATCTTTTCCATTTTTGTCTTTCACAACCTGTGGTTCTATTGTCTTTTTCTTGGGATATCCTTGTCCAAGATAGATAAACTCACTTGATTGGTTGACTTCTTTTTGAACAAAAATATGAATAGCTAAATCTGATTCTTCGTAATTTATTAAAGCTTTAACTTCAGCACTGTTCATATTTCTGTTTGCCTTTGTATACCATAGTAGAGTATGTCTATCAATCAGCTCATCTTCATATTTCACACTATTATCAATGGAATCATCTTTATGGTAATTCACGAAAATTGGAAAAGTATCATACTTAATTCGATAACCATACATCGTTCCCTTTTCATCATTTTCCCAGTTCAATAACCTACAAACATCTTGTCTCGTATAAACCTCATTATAGGTTAATGGACGAGTTAAGTCATAGCGGTTACTTCTTTCGAAGGAAGTGTTAATCACATCCATTACATTTTTATGAAACCATGGATTTTTGTCTAAACATTTTGAAAAATCTTCTGCCAAATAGTACGTATCTTTTTCAATCTTGATTAAAGGCTGGTCTCCATATTTCTTTCGATCAGTTTCTACAAAAAAATCCAAGCTAAGAATTCTATTGATGGAGTTTTTTATCGTAGTATCCACTGGATAATTCTTTCTTTGTAAATACTTAAAAAACTCAGAAATTGAGATACTTTTACTCTCTATTAGCGTATTTAATAATAGAAGCTCATGATTTCTTTTTCCATTGAGTAATTCATTTGAAAGAAACGTCAAAACTTGGTTTTCATAGTTTGAAATCTTTGAAACTTCCTCTTTCATCCAAATAAGGAAGTTATGATAATTCTTTTTATAGCTTCCTATTAATATAGGGTCTACAGTATCATTTTGGATAAAATCTAAAAGCATCGGGATGTGACCAATTTTATTTTTCAAGTTCTTATAGGCTTCTTTAAAGTTCATACCGCTGTTTAGTTTAGACGACTCTATAGATTGGAAAATCTTGTTCTTTGATATTTCATCAAAGCTTATTGTTGATACTCCAGAAAGATATTTCATCGCCATTGTTTTCTTTCGCAAATCATTTTTACTCAATGATTGATCTTCTGTTAGTGCTATTGGAATTAAATAATTATTGTCATAATTTCCAATAAAATCAATAATCGTTACGAAATCCTTGCCAGCAGATTTTCTTAAGCCTCTACCTAATTGTTGAATAAAAACGATGCTTGATTTAGTTTTTCGCAACATTACTACTTGATTTACTGGAGGAATATCGATTCCTTCATTGAAAATGTCTACAGTAATAATATAGTCTAAACGCCCTTCTTCCAAATCCTTAACAGCCTTTTCTCGGTCTTCCATCTTATGGTCACCACATAATGCTTTTGCCCTCAAGCCTTGTTTATTGAAGATTTTTTCTAGTTCAAAAGCTTCTTTTTTGTTACTACAAAAAACTAGTCCATGAACCTGATCACCACAATGTCCATAGTAATCAAGTTGCTCAAAAATATGATCCGTTCGCTCTTTGCCTACTAATTGATTGAAAACAGACATATCTTCAACTGAGCTTCCATCTATTTCTAGATCATTAATGCCAAAATAATGAAACGGGCAAAGCATATTTTCTTTTAAAGCTTCCTGTAATCGTATTTCATAAGCAATATTGTAATCAAATAGTTCATAAATATTGAAATCATCTGTTCGTTCTGGAGTAGCTGTCATTCCTAAAAAGAAATCCGGCTCGAAATAATCAACAACTGACTTATAGCTTTTTGCTCCTGCTCGATGCACTTCATCTATTAAGATATAATCAAACTCATCTTTTGCAAAGCCATTCAAAGTCTCTGCTTTAGACAATGTTTGAATCGTGGCAAAAACATATTTTTCGTCTGTTATTTTTTTACTACCAGACAAAATACCATATTGATTATCTTTTCCACCAACTATTTTCTTATAGTCCTCCATTGCTTTTCCCAATATTTGTTCTCTATGAACTACGAATAATAATCTTTTAGGTGCATAGTTTCTCACATCAAAAGCAGATAAATACGTTTTTCCTGTACCTGTCGCTGAAATAACTAACGCCTTCTGTTTCCCTTCATCACGAACTCGTTGTATCTCTTTTAACGCTTGTTGTTGCATTCCATTTGGCTTAATATATGCTGCTTGATAGCTATTATCTATGTCATCCTTCAAGCCGGCTTCATCTATTGATACAATTGGACTCTCTAATCCATCAACTTTTCTGGTATTTAAAATGGGCTTATACTTTTTCTTATAGTCACTAATCCAAGCTTCAGAAAGCGTAAACGAATTTAACCACATTTTCTCAAAATTATTTTTCATTGAATGGACTAACTCACCATTAGCTAATGAATTCAATTTCAAATTCCATTCACAATTCACCTTTAGAGCTTTGATAGTTAGATTTGAGCTGCCTAAAATAAATGTCTCATGATCTTCATGCTTGAAGTAATAGCCTTTAGCATGAAATCCTTCCATATCAGTAATATGGACATCAACATTTTTTAGCTTAAGAAGCTCTTGAAACATTTTAGGCGCATTGAAAAAAAGATAATTCGAAGTAATAATCCGTCCTCGAACACCTTTCTTTGCTAAATCAGCTAATACAGTTTTTAATGGCTGTAACCCATTTTCTGTAATAAAAGCAACCGCAAAGAAAAATTCCTTGCAGGTGCTAAGTTCTTCTTCAATTTCATTTAGTACAAAGCTACGTTCTTCTTCATTGTTCGTCAATAATCTAGCCTTGTATAAATCATTGTAATCTTTATCCTGATCAATGAAACTATGCTCTAAAGAATTTTGAAAATGTTCTAACAAAGAATGTTCCATGATTAAACTCCTTTTACTAGCAAATCAATTGTTGGAATATCTGCTGGCGCCCATTCTAACGAATTCAATTCAGAAACAGCCAACCATTTAATACTTTCATGTTCTGTCAACTTAGGTTCGCCAGAAAGCAGTTCACAGAAAAATGTCGTTAACTCAACAATACCAAAATCGTACTCATGCTTTGCTGTAACAATCTTGTTTTTTATAGCCACTTTGCAAAGCAGCTCCTCTTTAATCTCACGTTCAAGAGCTTGCTGAGGCGTTTCTCCTTCTTCAATCTTTCCACCTGGAAACTCCCAGAAGCCACCTAAAGATTTATCTATTCCACGTTGCGCACATAAGATTAAACCATTTTTTTCAATAACAGCGCCAACCACTCGAATTATTTTTTTCATGTCATCGGTCCTAACTTTATAATATATAGAGTATTATAACCTAGAAGAAATGAAAACCTCAATAACTAGCATGAAATAGTAACAGATACTATTTCATGCTAATTCTGTCTATAAGTAGTTCTACATCACCTATTTCTTCAGAATAAAAATTTTGTAAATATTGATTATTCTCTAGTAACAAAGATAAATATTGTTGTTTGTTTTCTTTTATTTTATCTAAAGGAAGATTTCTTAACATAATCCAGAGAAAATAAAAATTTTGATCCGATCTTAATGAACTATTACTTTTTTTTAAGATGCTAAAAAGTTTTATAAACTCCTTCTCCTTATGATCAATCAAATAATCCACTTTCTCAAAAAATAGATTAACACTATTAATTGATTCAAAAAATTCAGTTATCTCTGTTCCCGTTATTTCCTTTAATAATTTAGTAATTTTTCCTTTTCCCTTTATTCTTGCACAAACTCTATTGTTACGAATATATATGTTTAGTAATGCACTAATATCTTCTGAGCTAGTCTTTGTTTCATAATCTAGATATGCCAAAGAAGTAATCATTTCCTCATTTTTCATTCTCTTATTTGACCTTCTCAAAATTATTTCTTTGTAGTTTATTGCAATAGATTTTATTTTCTGTGTGAGATCTTTTCTTATATAGGCATTCCACATTTCAAAACTGTTTTTTGCAATAGGGTATGGTTTAGTGTTCAATCTAAGGAATAAATCGATTTTATCAAATGATTCATTTTGTTCCTCATCTATTTCAACTACACTTAATGGAAAATCTAAAATTTTATCTTTATAGCTCTCCTCTGCTTGAACCAGACTATCTCTGATATCTATGGTATCTATGTTTTTCCCGTTTAGTTCACTCATAATCTTCAAATTGCTTAATTTGAACTTATGCTTTTTTGAAAACTCTTCTTCACCATTTTCATTAATATATGATTCTCCTAAAAAACCTAAAAAAGTCAATAGTCTCTGCTGTCCATCAATTACTTCTTTTACTTTATCTTTTCTATTGAAGATAAACAATGGAGGTATTTTAATACCTAGCAATACACTTTCCAACAAATAAGACGATGTATTTGCATTTCCTGTTTCCGACCTCTGATATTCAGGCCTAATTAAAAATTTATTTCTTTTTATATCGTCCAATATATCATAAATGGTTACAGAATATGGGTCTACTTTATGCAATTTATATTTTTTAAATTGATCATTTTGAATATCTTTGGAGTTTATTACTTTTGGAAATAACTCTTTATTCTTCAAATTAATTTCCAAATCCACAGGAAATAGCATTTCTAAAGAATTTTTCATAAACGTATATCTACTAACTATACTCTGTCTAAAATAAGTATTATTCGGATCAAAAATTAATTCTATAGCTCGATATTCTTCTTCAATATCTTTCCATATCAATCGATCATCATTACTTTTAAAAATTAATTCTGCTAAATTTTTCAAGTCTATATCATTTATTTTAATCTCGTTTTGGTCTAAAACACTAATTCCCCAATAACATGTTTCGTAAAACTGTAAATTGAAAAAATGAAACTTACCATGATTTTCTATATATTTTTTTAATTTTAAAATCCGAGATATTATTTCTCTAATTTTTACTATCTCATCATTATAATTGGCATCATCAAAAAAATAGTAATAAAAATCTTGTATTACTTCATTCTTAGAATTTTGAGACGCATAATTAATCATTGGTAATTTGGGAAGTACTAACAAAGTTCTGATTTTTGACAATAACACATTTATTTGGTCTCTTTTTCTTATCTTCTCACTTCTTTTTGGAAGAAATAATATTTTCATATTCTCAAAAAGAAGTTGGTCATTTTCCAGTTCATTTTTCAAAATAATAGTTAATCTATCATCTATATATTCAGCCCTATCTATCTCATGTTTCTTTAGAGGCGATATACCCGAATTATACCTTCTAAAAATTTCTTTCTTTATTTTATCTTCACTAGCCTCATCAAGATTAGGTTCATTTACCACGCTAAAATTTAAAGTACGAATTTTTGTTTCTTTAAACGTCTCCCTAATTTCAGGAGTAAGTTCAGAAAACTTTTTCCCTGCCAAAGATTTTAAAGTTTTTAAACCTTTTTTCTCTAAAACCAATTTATCACTGATAAATCTATATATCGTTTCATATCGTTGTCTGCCATCTATTACCTCACTTATATTTTTTACTTTAAAAAATACTATTGGCGGGATCTCTGTCCCCAAAATTATACTTTCAATAAAATAAGTGGCTTTCTCTTTATCCCAGACATATTCTCTTTGAAAATACGGTTTATAATCAATTCTTTTTCTAGAACGCTCATTTAGAAATATTGATCTTACGCTTTTTACATCATCATCTATCTTTAAATTTTCTCTCATTATTTCATCTATATCTTTTACGTCTAAATCATTTCTCTCCATACCTCAATCTCCTTCAAAATCCAATCCTTTTGGATAAAATCTTATTTCCAAACCCTTGAATACCAGATGATATTACAGAACAACCAAAAAAATAATCCGAATTATAACTTAACCGATTTTTTATCAAGCCATCCAAACAATATCTAAAAATATACTGGATACTTTTATTGGAGAATGCTTTTGCAGTTTGATCTATCATAGGTAACCATTCATAAATGTATCTACATTCATCTAATACCAAAACATCCGTATACATTTTTGTTTCTTTTGCCTTATAACAGAATCTATCAATTTTTTCAACTACAGGGTGCAAAGGAAAACCAATTTGATTTATTACCAAATCTGTAAATAATTTACTACTAGGTTTATCTAGAAATTGATAAATATTTTCAGCATCTGAGAAATAATCTATTTGTGACTTAAAACTTGTATTAAAATCCATAGTAGCCTCTCTCATGTTTCTGATATAGTTGAGGCTATCTAATATTTCATATCCCCCTTCACTGTCAAATCCTTTACACTCAGATAAAAGACTTTTTATCAACTTTTGGGTTTCTTTACTAAAAACCTCATTTTCCTCGATATATTTTGCTAGTAAAAAAAATTTGTATATAGAACCATTCTTTTCATTGTTAACATCAGCCAATTTAATCTTAGAAATTTTCTTCATTTTTTCTTTTGAAACTGATCTTAAATATGCCGAACTAGTAAATCTTTGAGCTGGAATAATAACAGAAGAAATATCCATTAACAGATGAGTAATAAACTCTCCGTAGTAATGGTCAAAATTCATTTCTATTTCCTCTTTTAGTCTAAAAAACTCGTTTGAAAAAAGCTCATTATTGTTATCAACAATTAAATTATTATGATTTCTTTGTTTACAAAATAGATAGAGTGCCATCATGTCCAAATAACCCTCAACCATTAATTTGTTTCCACCACCTTTAGGCGAAGCAAAATTTGTTATAACTATACCAGGAGTATTTAATCTATGAAATTTACATAATGAAGCAAAACTTCTTAAAGAATGTTTTTTGCTAGGTACAGATCCACATGAATCTAAATAAACGATATCAAATTTTTTGGGAGTGTCCTTGAAAAATTGCTCAATACTATATTTTATAACTTTTGGACTAGAAAAATTGTAATCACCACATTCAGAAATCGCTTTCAAATAGACTTCATTATTATTCTCAAACGCATAGATGTTTTGCGGTAGTACTCCTAATGAGATAAGCTCATCAAAATCATTTTTGGGACTAGGTCCTGAAAGATAGCAGACCAGTAATTCATCCGCCCTTTTATGCCCGGTGATAGAATCGAACATTTTTTGCCAACTATTTAAGTCTTCTACTCTAATTTTTTCTGATTCTTTAAATTCCTTTGTTTCATCATCCATAGAAAAATAATTATGGATTTTATTTATATAGTCTCTACTTACACAAGATGAACTATATCTTTTGACTGAAAGCTCATTCACTGATTTACACAATATTCTATTTCTAACAATTTTCTTTTCTTCTTCAATATACAACTGCATCCTCCATTTTATCGAAAAATATTATTTGTTCCTAAATAAATAATAAACTTCCAAAAAGAATAAATCCACTATTTTTTGTAAAAAATAGTGGATTTATTCTTTTTATTTCCCCTCATACTCCCCAATAGCATCGGCATACTCCAGTGTTATAGCAATATCATCCAGCCCATTAACCAGCTTATGCTTCCATGTTCCATCAATCTCAAACTCGTATGTTTCGCCATCCGCAATCACCTGTTGATTTGGCAAATCAACCGTGATTGCTTGGTCTGCCGGCAGAGCCGCCAGCTTCTGACGTGCTTCCAATGGAAGCACAATAGGCAGTAGGCCGTTCTTGGTGGCGTTCATGTAGAAGATGTCGCTGAAGCTGCCGGCGATGACGGCACGGAAACCGTAGTCGGCGAGTGCCCAAGCGGCGTGCTCACGTGAGGAGCCGGAGCCGAAGTTGTCGCCGGAGATTAGGAATTCGGCGCCTTGGTATTGTGGCTCATTTAGGATGAAATCCGGATTGAGCGAGCGATCCGGCAGGTAGCGCCATTCGTCAAATAGGAATTCGCCGAAGCCTGTCTTTTCGATTCTTTTTAGAAATGATTTTGGGATGATCTGATCCGTATCTATGTTGTCGTTCATCAATGGAACGGTCGTTCCTGTGTGCTGTGTGAATGCTTGCATTATGCGCCCAGCTCCTCTCTGATATCAATAAATGTTCCGTTCAATGCTGCTGCAGCGGCCATTGCCGGACTGCACAGGTGAGTGCGTGCCCCTTTGCCCTGACGTCCTTCGAAGTTTCGGTTAGACGTTGATGCACAGTGAACGCCTGCCGGTACTTGGTCAGGATTCATGCCCAGACACATCGAACACCCGGGCTCTCGCCACTCAAAGCCTGCTTCTTTAAAAATTTTATCCAGTCCAATTTTCTCGGCAGCTTTACGTACGGGTCTTGAGCCGGGTACGACGATTGCTGTGACGCCGTCCTTGACCTGCTTACCACGTACAACATTTGCCGCTTCTTCTAGATCAGACAAGCGGCCGTTGGTACAGGAGCCAATAAAGACATAGCCCACTTCAATGTCCGAAGGGCGTTGCCCCGGCTGCAGATCCATATAGTTGTATGCTCGTTCATCGTTCATATCTTTGATTTCCGGGAAGGTTCCAGTCACAGGAATCCCCATTTCAGGGTTGGTGCCCCATGTAACAAACGGTACCAGCTCATCTGCATTCAGCTCAAGATTAGCTTCATAGGTCGCATCGGGATCGCTTGGTAGAGTTTGCCAATTGGCGATTGCTGCGTCCATATCCTCAGGGGCATATTCACGTCCTCGAACATACTCATAGGTCTTTTCATCAGGAGCCATCATGCCCATCTTTGCGCCGCCTTCGATCGCCATATTGCAGATCGTCATGCGTTCTTCCATAGATAGAGCTTCGATCGTGTCGCCGTAGAATTCCACCGCATAGCCAACACCGAAGTCAACGCCATATTTAGCAATCAGCGCCAGAATGATGTCCTTTGCATATACACCTTTTGCCAGCTTGCCGCTAATTTTTACACCCATGCTTTTTGGTTTACGCTGCCAAATACACTGTGTCGCAAAAACGTGCTCCACTTCACTGGTTCCGATGCCAAACGCCAACGCACCGAAAGCCCCATGTGTTGCTGTATGAGAATCCCCGCAGACGATAATTTTTCCTGGCTGTGTCAAGCCTGTTTCCGGACCGACCATATGGACGATCCCTTGGCGCTCACTGCCATTTTCACATAGTGTAATACCAAATTCGTCACAGTTTTTCTTCAAGGCTTCGATTTGCTTTTTCGCTACCAGATCCGTGATATTGAAGATATCCTTTGTCGGTACATTGTGGTCCATCGTACCAAAGGTCTTCTCCGGTCTTCGTACCTTTCTTCCCGCTTCGCGTAGTCCTTCAAATGCTTGTGGCGATGTTACCTCATGAATCAAGTGAAGATCCACATACAACAGCTGCGGCTCTCCCTCTTCTCCTGAAACAACGTGGCGTTCCCACAGCTTATCAAACAAAGTTTTTCCCATATTATTCGCTCCTCACTTACTCATGTCGTTAATTTCTATTTGCGCATACTACTTCAATTCCTTAAGTACCGCTTCTGTAAATTCCTGAGTTCCTGCATTTCCACCTAGATCTTTTGTTAAAACGCCTGCCTTCATCACACAGTCACAGGATCTTTCGATTCTCTGTGCTGTTTCTTCTAGCCCAAATGATTGTCGCAACATCATTGCTGTGGACAAAATCATCGACATCGGGTTTGCAATATCCTGTCCGGCAATATCTGGTGCTGAACCATGGATCGGCTCGTAAAGGGACGGCCCGTTTTCACTATGGCTGGCACTTGGCATCATCCCCAGTGAACCGGGAATAACGGAGGCTTCATCACTTAGGATGTCACCAAACAGGTTTTCTGTTACGATCACATCAAAGTCCTTAGGTCGTGTGATCATAACCATTGCGGCTGAATCGACCAGCTGATGCTCTAGCGTGCAGTCTGGGTATTCCTGTGCAACTTCTTCCGCTGTTTGTCGCCATAGCTTACTGGTCGACAGGACATTTGCTTTATCAACAGAGGTCACTTTTTTATTTCTTGTTCGAGCAATTTCAAATGCCTTACGAAGGATTCGTTGAATTTCCGCTTTCGTATAGGTACACAAATCAGAAGCTTGATCTTCAGCCAGTTTTTTTTCTCCAAAATAGATACCTCCTGTCAACTCACGCACAACGATAAAGTCTACACCTTTGACATTTTCTTCCTTTAGAGGCGATAAATGGACGACCGCATCCGGCACACTGATGGGACGAATATTCGCAAACAAGCCCAACGCTTTTCTCAAGCCTAAAAGTCCTTGCTCCGGTCGTTTCGGTGCTTTATCCCACTTCGGTCCGCCAATTGCTCCTAAGAGAATGGCATCTGCCTCTTTACAGGCCTTCAAGGTTCTTTCCGGTAAGGGATCACCCTCACTATCGATCCCTGCTCCGCCAAACGGGTATTCCTGAATGTCAAAATCCAGCTCCTCCTGAACCATGATTTCTGATAAAATTGTCAAGGTACTGTCCATGATTTCTTTGCCGATGCCATCTCCCGGCAATGCGATAATTCGTTTTGTCATTTGCTTCGCTCCATTTCTTTTTTGAATCGTTCACTAGCTTGTACATAAGCCTTGGCCGATGCCTGCAGTACATCAAAATCGATGCCTGTGCCGTTGAATTGTTGTCTCGTCTCACGATCCTGTACAGTGACGTACACCTCTGCCTGCGCATCTTCCCCGCCGGTGATTGCTTTTATTGCATATTGCTTCAGTTCCGGTTGCTGCGCCATGATTTTATCGATTGAATTATAAATTGCTTGGATACTCCCCGAGCCGATCGCTGATTCGGTTTTTGTTTCCTCTTTGTCTGTCTTCATCGATACGATCGCCCCTTGACTGCCATCAGATACATATTGCAGCTGGACACGTTCCAAGCGGCAAATTTCTTCAGTTTCCTGTGACTGACCAATCATCAAAGCAATCAAGTCTTCATCCGTGACCTGTTTCTTTTTATCGGCCAACGCTTTGAATCGTTTAAAGGCTATTTTGATTTCTTCTTCATTTAGCTGATAGCCAAGCTCCTCCATTTTTGTAGAGAAGGCATGACGTCCAGATAGCTTACCCAAAGGTAGTGAGTTTGTATTGACCCCAACCAGTGAAGGTGTGATGATTTCATAGGTATCTGGATTTTTTAATACGCCATCCTGATGAATGCCTGATTCATGGGCATAGGCATTGGCTCCTATGATTGCCTTGTTTCTTGGAACGGCCACGCCAGACAAATGACTGACCAAATCGCTGGTGCGTTTCGTTTCATTCAAAACGATGTTGCTGTCTGCCTGATAAAAATCTTTGCGAATATGAAGCGCCAATGCAACTTCTTCTAGGGCGGTGTTCCCGGCACGTTCGCCAATTCCGTTCACCGTGCCCTCTACTCGTTTTGCTCCATTTTCGATTGCTGCTAGTGCGTTGGCTGTTGCCATGCCCAGATCATCATGACAATGTGAAGAGAAAATGATTTCTTCCTGACTCGTGATATTTTCGATCAGGTATTTGAACAGCAAACCGTACTCTGTCGGATTGGAATAGCCTACAGTATCGGGAATATTGATGATCGTTGCTCCAGCATCAATGGCTGTTTGAACTGCTTTTAATAGAAAGTTCTTTTCTGTCCGTGTCGCATCCTCCGGTGAAAACTGCACCTTATCAAATTTTGATTTGGCATAGCTGACATGCTCTGTAATAGAAGCAATCACCTCATCCGGTGTCATTTTCAGCTTGTATTCCATATGGACTGGGCTGGTCGCCAGAAAGACATGAATCTGTGGGTGAACCGCCTCTTTCAACGCTTCGTGGGCACGATCGATATCTTTTTTCTGACAGCGTGCCAGTCCTGCAACGGTCATTCGTTTTGCCGCTTGAGCAATCGCTTGTACCGCCTCAAAGTCTCCTTCAGAAGCGATGGGGAAACCCGCTTCGATTGTATCGATACCCCATTTTTCCAGCTGCATGGCTATCTGTACTTTTTCCTTCGTATTAAAATTGACGCCGGGGGTCTGTTCCCCATCTCTCAATGTCGTATCAAAAAATTGAATGATTGCCATAATCTATATCCCTCTTTCTTTTGTTTGATTATTTCGAATTTTCTGAATAAATAAGATGTGTCTCTACTTGGGTAATGGACTCCTTTCGATTGAAATTCAGTAATTGTTACTTGGTCGATTCTCTTGCAGTCTTTTTCTGCCTTCTGCCCTTCCAGTGAATCCTCCAACAAAAAAAGCACCCCATGCCTGGGATGCTTGACTCATCCCGTTCATGTAAATGCTAAACAGGACTCTTCCGTTCTGATCAAAAACCGTAATCAGATAGCCGAGTCCTTCTTCAATAATAATAAAAATGTTTGTTTGTATGTAGTTTGTCTCATTACAATCAACATCCTTTATTTCCTGAATTTTCTGTCAATTACTTCTTATACGGTACTTTACAGAAATCTGACACGAATGTCAATACTTTTTATGAGAATTTTTTAATTTTCCAACTCTGAGTAGTAATCTCTATTTGTACTACCCACTAAAATAGAAACAGAAAAAAGTGTGGGACATAACTCAATCCCACACACCTCTATACATCTAAAACCGAATAAACGGTGGGACAGAAGCAACTTCTGTCCCAACCTCGTTACTTTTCTGTTAATGCTCCTATCCTTCTTCGAGTAAAAGAGCAATCTGTTTTAGCACACCATTTTCATTGTTCGTTGCAATGATTTCTTTGGCCGCTTCTTTGATTTTTGGATGCGCATTGCCCATGGCATAGCTAAATCCGGCATGCTTCAGCATTTCCAGATCGTTGCCGCTGTCGCCAAAGGCAGCTACTTCTTCCGCTTTGATCCCCCAAAGCTCTTGCAGCTTCGTCAAGCCATTGGCCTTATGAACGCCTGGGATAATCAAGTCGATGTCGCCATGTCCACTTGATACAGGTGTGATTTTATCGCCTAACTCCTTGTTCAAGCTATCCAAAATTTCTTCTACTTTCTCGACAGGAACAGTCAAAGCAAATTTGAATAAAGTGTCCTGATCTACTTTGTACAAATCATCGACCTTTTTCAAGCGATAATAGTAGATACTGCCATGATCGATAAATTCCTGTGGTTCACGCTTATTGACATAGGCACTATCTCTTCCACAAAGAATGGTGTGCACCTCGTCGTATTTTCCTAGAATATCTAAAATTTCATGGATCGTTTCCAGCTCGATTTTACCGCAGGCTACTTCTTTGTCTTCATGCACAATATACGCACCATTTTCCGCTACAAAGGACAGCTCTTTCTCAATTTCAGGGAAAAATGACTTTAACTGATAATATTGATTGCCGCTGGCTACGACAAATTTCACCCCTTGCTCCTGCATTTTTTGATACAACTCTTGAAACATTGCTCGATCATAGTCATTTTGACTATTTAAAAACGTACCATCCATATCTACTGCTATCATTTTTACTTTATTCATCGTGTTTCCTCCTCAGGACATTCATTTTCAATTTGATTCTTTTCTTCCTTACATCCTTCATATCTTTTCTCAGGCTCTCTATACATTCGTGTTGTAAGCAAAATCAATACTACACCATAAACGACGGCAGTCGATAAGGCAAAGGGCATCCCCTGACTGTTCATGGCTGCTGAATAGACCACACCGGCAATGACCGAAGAAAAACCTTGAATGAAAAGGATAAACGATGTTCCCTCTGCAACCAGTTCTTTTTCTGTATATCGCTGAACAAATGCGATCGGCAAGACCTGTGACATTCCAAAGCCTGATCCGACTGTTGCTGTCGATAAAATGATGATCACATACGTTGGTGAGAACAACGTCAGCGTATAGAGAAAACTGCCGATCAAGCCAACTCCTGCCATGAAAACAATCAGGCGTTTTGGAAAGCCATTCTTAGCAATATAACGTCCGGTCATATTTGAAAAGAACATGACCAATAAATTACATGGTATAAGGATCAATGAGCTGATCGTCGGACTGGCATTCAGTATCGTCTGCGCAAAGAGAGGAATGTAGTTCCCGCTTGTTGACATACATGTATATAAAAAAGTAATTAGAACCATAATAATAAAATGCTTTTTTGAAAGCAGCTGAATAAGCCCGTTCTTTTTATCCAGCTGTCTGTTTTTTGATGGAGCGAGTGTGTGGTGCTGGTCTCGTTGGCTTGGAAAAAAACTGCCGATCAAAAGTAAACTGACTAGAAATAGTGGTAAGACACTAAGTAGAGACACCCGCCAGCTGAATTGTTGAATCAATACACCACAGATAACTGGCCCTATCAGTAAAATCAACGAACCGACAGTCTGTAACCAACCGACACGTACGGGGTACTCCTCTTCATCAAAACGTTCACTAACCATTGTAAAAATATTGGCCTGAAACAGTCCCCAGAAAAAACTGGCAATGCCGCGGCTCCACATGAAAAACATCGCCGATGGAGCCGAAGCAGAGACGGCTATCATTACTCCGAAAACAACCGTACTCAGCAAAAATAGTTTTTTTCGTCCAAGCCATTCACCCAAGCGACCGGAGAGAAGCAAAGAGACACTTCTTGCCAAAGCTTCTACGATGATTAGATTTCCAAACAGCTCTACTGCATGAAACTCTGTAAAGGCCGCTGCCCCGTAGATCGCTATACTTCCTAATAAATAATTGGCGCTGATCGTAATGATGATGAAGCCTGAAAAAATCAGATTATTTCTTGTATATTCTGTCATATCCCCACTCCTCGACAACTTGAGGTCTTGCTTCTACACCATTTTACTCTACATCAACGTCTGAACCTTGTTCTTTATGGTACGCCGTCTCCAGTTGTGTCCAATACGTTTTGTCTGACTCAGTGATTTCTCGTAAAACACGGCACGGATTTCCAGCCGCGACAACATTATCCGGAATATCTTTTGTGACAACAGAACCGGAACCAATGACCACATTGCTGCCGATCGTTACACCTGGATTGATTACCGCGTTAGCACCAACCCAGACATTGTCCCCAATCGTTACCGCTGTTCCGAATTCCAAGCCACGGACTCGCACCTCTGCATCAATCGGGTGTCCTGCCGTATAAACCCCAACACGTGGCGCAAACATAACATTTTTCCCAATCTTCACTTTTCCAACATCTAAAATGATGCAATCAAAGTTCGCATAAAAATTTTCACCTACGCTGATATGACAGCCGTAATCACAGTGAAATGGTGGTTCGATGTACAACTCTTCCCCGGTTTTCTCAAACAACTCCTTCAACAGCTGTTTGCGGTAATCGATTTGTTCCTCCGTTGTGTGATTAAACAAGCGTGTCAGCTGACGTGAGCGTCGAAAATCCGCTCTCAGTTCTTCATTATTGGCAAGATAGAGGTCTCCTGCCAGCATCCGTTCCTTTTCAGTTCGCATCTCTTTTCTCCATTCTTCAAAATATTCTTTTGTATATCGGCCTGTAAAAGATTCTCTGGATGAAAACGATTCTTGTGTTTGAGGTATCATAAAAGATAACTTTTTAGAGACCTACTCCTTAACAGGACGATCATAGTTGCTTCATTTAGCTCGTTATTTTTTAGCAGCTCATTCTTCATTTGATAACTATTTTGCTGCTTTGATTCCCATATTTATGTTTATAAGCGTTCTATATATATTAATTAAAATGCTCCAGCTCCATATTCAATTGCTTGATCCCCAGTGAAAACAAACCAAACACATAGTCCTGATCGAAGTCCTTTGATAAGATGATCTCAGGCAGCTCAACAAATGGAAATTCCATCTTGATTCGCCCTTCGACCAGTATTTTCAATTGCTGGTCATCACTCCAATAGTTTCTATAGATAACAAAACAGTCTGGGTCATAAAGACTCATATAGGTTTGGATATTATTTAGCAAGTTGCCGATTGTTGCCGTTTCAGTAAAGCTGAACGTCGTCCAATCCGGATCTGACGGTAAATGGGCAATCTCACCGGCAACGCCGTTTCGCCCTTTGACGATCCGATCATTGAGTACCACACCGGCACCCGGCGGAAAAGTTTCCGGATAATAGAGTCCAACAACCGCATTACTATAGTTCGTCTCTGCCGATTGGCTGTACCCGTACGCCACTGCATTCACATCATTTTCTAAAATCACTTCAAAATGAAACGCATCTTCAAAATAGCTTTTCAGCCGTTCGCCTTTCATCAATGAAAAATCCATCACTTGAACGACTCCATTGTGTTCCACTCCCGGCAGTCCAATGACTAGACAACCGATGGCAGGATAGCTGACTAAAAATTGTTCGATTTGCTTTTTTGCCACTACTTTATCAAAATGATCTCCTGCGAGCTCTTCTTGAACGAGAATATTCCCATTCAAATCATGAACGGAAAACAGAAAAGCAAAAGTCTTGTTTTTCTCCAACAAACAGAGTGTCAAAATCAGGCGATGCATCGCATTGAACTCAAACACACTGGCCCGTCTTCCACCTGTAGAGACAGAGGATTTTGTCTCGGTCACCTCTTCATTGCTTAACAGCTCCCTCATCAGGTTATTGACAGTCATGATACTTAAGCCGCTTTGTTCAGCTAGTGCAGGCTTCGTCACTTGCTTTTTCTGATAAATGATTTTGCGCAGACGATTGATATTGCTGTTCTTTAGTTGGTTCGGTGTTCCGGGCTGCACTGCAAACCACCTCCATTTCATGCTAATTCTACTTTATAAAAAAACTTTATAAACTTCTTTTATAATCTTACTTCAAAAAAATCAGCTCGTCAACCTTCTTTTTTTGTAAGACTGTTCTCTGTAAAACGGCTGGCTTTTTATTCGCCGGCATTGTCTCTCCTTTCACTTTATGGAATAATTAAAGAACGATTAACTGTTGGCTATAATGCTGAAGGCAACCAATTTCATCAGGAGTTGTTCTTCTAAAACCACCAAAAAGGTGAACTAGCGTCAGGCTTCAGCCAAAGGTCAAACAAATGGAGTGTGAAAAATGACTACGACAAACAAAACAATGCTAACTTTTTTGAAGAATCTCGCTGAGAATAACTCACTGGAATGGATGCATCAACATGAAAAAGAAAAGAAAGACGCACTGAATCACTTTTACGGACTGGTTCAGACGTTGCAAAATGAAATTCCTGCATTCGATCCGGATATCCCCATGATCGAGCCAAACAAATTAAGCTTTCGACTGAATCGAGATACCCGTTTCAGTCATGATAAATCGCCTTATAATCCAACCTTTAGAGCGCATATCGGACCAAATGGCAAACCGTATATTCCAGCCGGTTATTTCATCCAGTTGGCACCTGAAGGGCATGACTCGTTCTTAGGCGGCGGTGTATTCGGCACGCAATTTCCACAGGCCACAGCATTCGTAAGAGAGTACTTATTGGCACACCCACAAGAATTTCTCGCCTTACTTGAAGCACCTCGTTTCAAAAAATACTTTCAGCTGCAAGGCGAACAGCTGAAACGATTCCCTAAAGGGTATGAGGAAACAGGCACAGCTATTGACCCTTTTATCAAATATAAAAGCTGGTATCTTCAATATGATCTGGCTTACGATCAGCTCTTAGATGAAAAACAGCTGATTCAGACCTGTCTGGATGTATTCGAAGCGATGAAGCCGTTCAATGATTACTTGAATCGTGCACTGATTGATTTTCAATTTCCGGAACGTCGCTAGACACGTGAAAAGTCTCCTTTTATTATGAATGAGTTGAAGTCATTTCGTTCAATTTGACCGTCACTGATTGTCAGCGTTCTTCTGGCTGATAGAGCTATCGCTTCTCAAGAACGCTGAATTTTACTATAATAAAAGAAAAACGGAGGTGGCTACCATGCCTGCATCAACGGAAAAAATCGATATTTTATTATCCTATCTCTCTGAAACACATACGAAATCACTGGCGCTTTATGACCTGATCAGTATTCAGCCTCGGACAGATGAGACAGATATACGTATTTTATTAAACATCAATGAAGTGTTTACTTACTATCATAGTGTGCGTATTTTTTATTACAGCAATCCAGAGCTGGATCAAGCCGATGTTGCACCCTTTTTCGATGCGTTTGAAAATTTTTATTTTGAGCTAAAACAGGTCTTTTTCCACGAGGATTCTGATATTGCTCTGCTTTACAAGAAGTTGGATGAAATGAAAACTTCCTTTGAGGAGTTGACGAATTGGTTCAATGTTTTATAATGAAAGATGATCATAAATAAAGAGGTGCAGAAATGAATCAAACTGAAGTACTGGAGCGCTTGAAAGAAGAGCTGCAAATTCCATTTTTTAATGGCAACATAGAAGAGAAAGAGTATACAGAGGAAGAATACCAGAAAATCAAATCCGATTTGATTCAGTATTTCGATGATTATGTACGAAATGTAGAAAATTAGAACTATTCTCTCCAAGTCTAGAAAGACCTAGTCTTGGAGATTTTTTTAGGCTTTCTCATCTATTAAGTGAAAAAAGATACTGCACAACAATAATATGTCTTAAAAATGAATCGATTCATTTTTGTGTACCTGCTGCAAAAAAATAACAAGAATTAAAACCAGAAGGGTGATGAAAAAAATGATTATCAGTTTTGATGTTGGGGGAATTTTTGTCAAATACGGCTTGTTCGATATGGACGGAACAATTATCCACCAAGGAAAACAGCCGACAGAGATAGAAACCGAAGACAGCTTTTTTATCATGATCGCAAGAATTATCTCAAGATATGAGCAGGAGCATACCATCAAGGGACTTGGTTTCAGTTTTCCCGGTGTCATTGATAGTGAAAAGGGGGTACCAATTGTTTCTGGCGCAATCAAACCCTTAAGAGGCAGGCCATTTGTTCAGCTACTGAGGGAACGTACAGGAAATAAATACCCCATTTTTATTGAGAATGATGGAAATTGTGCCGCACTTGCCGAGCTATACTCCGGGAACGGGCGCGAGTTAAAGGATTTTGTCGTACTGACATTGGGAACTGGTATCGGTGGTGGAATCATCCATGAGCAGTCTCTGATGAAGGGTGGTCGCTACAGCGCCGGTGAATTCGGTATGATGCTGATCCCTGATAAACTGGGGAAACCTGTAATTTTGGCTAAATATGCCTCTACACAAGGGTTATTGAACCTTTATCGTCAACGCCTTGGGATCACCTCTGATACTCCCGTAACAGGTGAAGAGATTTTCAAAGGAAATACCTTAGTGAAGAAGGACGTGTTAAAGCTTTGGGGAGAATATATTGCTATGGTCGTTTACAATATCATTGTTTCTATGAACCCGGAGAAAGTCTTGATTGGTGGTGGTGTCAGTCAAAACCCGTTGTTGCTGTCACTGATTGAAAAGCCGTTGAAAAAATATCCCGAGTGGGCATTATTTGAAACACCAATCGTTAGATGCTACCACCAGAATGATGCTGGTCTTATTGGTGCCTTTTATTTGGTACAGAGAAATATATAAAATTATCAGATGATAATTTCGATATCTTAGCGGTATCAAAAAAATAGAAACAAAAAAACCATCGGCTAGGATAGCCGATGGAAAAGGAGTATTACTCAATAAGAGTAAAATGAAAAATAAAAAGGTTGTTGTTGGTATGAATAAATAATACAATACTTTCTAAAATTTGTCTAGTAAAAAGGCGATACTATTTAATTAAAAATTATTAGTTATTTATACTCTATTTTTTCATCAAAGTATTACTCATTTTTGTTATACAAAAGGAAATATCATCTGTTGCTTTATCTTGTTTTTCCTCTGAAGAGTTGAACAGCTTTGTGTCGATTCCTTTTTCTGCATCCAAGGACATCGTCATTTCTTTACATCCTGCAATATACTCGATGTAAGAACGCTCCAATTTTTTGTGAATCCCGATCACTTTTACCGGTGGACGAAGCTGTTCGATTTTCTTCATGATCAATTCATACTTCTTCGTGCCGCCTTCAAAAACTTCCTTGATTTCAGTCATTTTTTCCGGAGATAACTCATCCACTTTATCTTTATCGATTGCTTCGCGTATTTCCTCGTAATAGCTGTTCATTGATTCTCCGATTTTCTCTGTATCCTGAACAATATCATTTACTGCTTGAATATAATAACCTAAATTTTGCTTCACGTTTCTTCCTACTTTCTTTTGATTATTCATCCATTTTACCGTTTTAAAGCGACCCTGACAAGTCTGTGAAAAAATAGCAGCATTGATGGAACTTTTTCAGATCATCTATCTCTCCTATCGCAAGTAAAATGCAACAATTTTGATACATACTTTTTACTCTTATTCTCCTGCGCGTATTAGTTGCGCCATCCGTTCAGCGCCTTTAGTATAAAGATAAGCTCTCTGAACAGAGCACTTTATAAATGAAAGAGGAGATTCGATGACAAACACAAAAAAAGTAGCTGTACTGGTCACTGATATGGTGGAAGACATAGAATTGACCTCCCCTAAAAAGGTATTAGAAAAAGCAGGCTATGAAGTTCTGTTGATTGAAAAAGAAGCTGGGAAAAAGATAACTGGAAAAAAAGGCACGACCTTTACAATCGATGCCTCTATTGATGATGTCTCTCCTGAAGAATTTGCAGCATTGCTTATTCCAGGCGGCTTCTCCCCTGATCAGCTGCGAGCAGATCAGCGCTTTGTCGATTTCACAAAATATTATTTAGAAAATGATTTGCCTTTGTTCGCTATCTGTCATGGTCCTCAGCTCTTTATTCAAACGGGGCTGACTAGCGGTCGTACAATGACTTCTTACATTACCGTGCAGCCTGACCTGGAATACGCTGGTGCAACAATCAAAAATCAAGAAGTTGTTGTTGATGGGAAGCTGGTTACCAGTCGAACACCGGAGGATCTTCCGGCATTCAACAAAACCATCCTAGAACAGTTGAGTTGAGTTGGAAACAAATAAACGCGTGTATTGTGATCTCTTTTTAAAATTGGCATACTGTCGACTTTTGGAAAGACATCACAATCAGCGTTTTTTTCTTGTACTCTTGTGGTCTAGATACCTCTGTGAGTGATTCGACACCTTCCCTATTCACTAAGTGCCGTTCTCCAAACGGATGCCTATTCTACTCAACACCTCATTTGAAATCGTCTCACTCTTTTCAGCAATATCCTCACTGCTCTCCATGATTGTAAGCTCTGTCCCAAGAGCCAAATTCTGTATGTCTGTTATATCGACCAAGAGCATATCCATACAAATATTCCCTATTTGAGGAAGCTCAAAATCCTTATAATGTAGAGAATAACCAGTGTTAGAAAGATTTCTTGGCAGCCCATCCGCGTAACCTATTGCCACTGTTCCTATACGCATCTCTTGCTCTGCCTTGAGGGCTGTTCCATATCCAATATATTGACCGACAGAAACCTGTCTCACTGAAACAAGTACGGCATGGATAGACAGAACAGGTCGTAGCGCCAGTCTGCTCTTTAAGTGTTGATCACGTTGACTAAGAACCCCATATAAAAAGATACCTACTCTTGCATAATCATAAGAAAGCTCCGGATAATTAACAACCCCATAGCTGCTTTGTAAATGCGTCACACCATACTCAATTCCCTGTTTTTTTAAATCCACTAACAATCGGGCAAATGTCTCGATCTGCTGTTCTGTGCGTACTCTGGACTCATCGTCTGCGGCATCCGCTGACCCAAGATGGGAATAGATGCCTTCACACCGCAAGTATTTCATGGTATAAACCGGCTGTACTTCTGAAAGACAAGGGGCAAATCCCAGCCGATGCATCCCAGTATCGATTTTTACATGACACCGGAGCTTTACCCGTTTTCGGTTTAATGCAGCTGCATAGTCTAAAGAAAAAACAGCCTGAATCAACTCATATCGATTAAGTTCGATTGCTGTTTGTGGGGAGGTATACCCCAGAACCAAGATTTCTCCCTGAAGCCCCTTTTTTCTCAGTTGAATCGCTTCTTCCAGTGTCGCGACAGCAAAGAAGTCCACTCCCTGCTGCTCCAAAAACCGACTGATTTTCACTGCACCATGACCATACGCATCTGCTTTTACTACCGCCATCAGCTTGGTCTTTTTCGGCAAAAGCGTTCGCACAGATCGATAGTTTTTCTCCAAAGCAGACAAATCGATTCGCTTCCTTGCACGCTGAATTTCTTTGATCTCTTCCCTCTTCCTTTTTTTCAAAAGAGATAAGGCTACAGCTGTTAGCCCACTCGTCACAGCAAGTATAAGAAAAAATTGTAGGAGGCTATTTTGAAGAAATCCCACAACTGTTGAACAATAATACACTAAAAGGATACTCCAAGGATGAAGAATGTAGAGCCACAAAGAATAGTCCTTCGCCTTTGGAAAAATGACCCTTGGTTGCCAATGCAACAAGCAAACCAAGAGATAATAGGAAACTACTGGCAACATCAGGTACATACTGTCGTGTCGCATCTTTGTACAGGTATGTAAGAAGAAGCCTTCGAGTCCTAAAGCCAAAAGACTGACTGACAGCTTGATTGACGGGAAGGAAACAGTGCGAGCTCTTTTAAGATATAGAAGAGCCCCCAAACACAAAAAGAGCGGTACGAAGAACAAGCCATTTCTCGTGTAATCAAACAACTGAAACAATAGTGAATAGAATGTCTTGATTGCAGGTATCTGGGTAACAATGGAATAGTAGCTATCTCCTCCAAGCCCTACCATATATAGCAATCCAGCGACGAATAAGGCAGACGACAGAGACAATCGCTGCAAAAGCTGCCTGCTTAAAATGAGACCAAGGAGCATCGCCGGAAAATACCATAAATGATACAGCGGACCATCAAAAACAAGCACTTTTATCCATTCAGAAAGCGGCTTGGACAGGGCAAGCACGCCGGTATATAGGGAAAGCGGCAAATAAAGGAGACTGGCAATTAGATACAGCTTCAGCAGTTCCAACATCGTCTGGTCGATCCTCCAACGTTTCGGATAGTTCCTTCGCTCAGCGTAAGGTCCTAAAACATAATAGCCGGTAACCATAAAGAAAAATGGCACAGCGACGCGAAAAAGCGTTAGGGTGACGACTTGATCCAAGCCTTCATTGATAGAGGCAAAAGGAAAGGTATGAATGGCGATCACCATGACTGCGGCAATCAAACGAAATTGATCGATACCTGAGGAACGGTTTGTCTGGATCGATTTGGTCCGTAATTGATTATCTGAGGTCGTGATTTCCATATACCTCACCCCCGTCTCTCAGAAATGCTTGATACTCCTCCAAGGTCCAGCTTTGTTGGCACATGATTTCACTGTGTGGTCGTCCGACATAACGAAAATGCCAAGGCTCATAGGCAATCCCGGTCACAACCTCTTTTCCCTTTGGATAGCGTAAAACAAACCCAAAATTTGCCATACTAGCTAAAAATTTTTGACTTACTTCTCTGCCTTCAAAGGTCGGGCACACCTCATCATTCGTTGTATCTGCAAATCCCAGATCAACAGCATGCCCTAACTGATGTTCACTACATCCTGGCTTCGCCACATAGTTTTCTGTATGGGCTCTCCCATACTTCGTCAAGGAATGTTCATAAAGACATTGTTGCTCTGCGTAACTGCGATAGCCACTGGTCACAATGATCTGCTTTTCTCCGCCAACATGGTGGATCAACTGGCTTAGCTGCTCCGCGACCTCAAGAGATACTTGCGCTTTTCCAGCGGAGAATGGAGCCTCAACCAGATCGGCCGGCACCTCGAAGGGTGTTAAGCAATGAGCTGCGTTGATCAGACGAGGAAATGGTATTCTTTTCTTTGCTAACACAGTCATTTTTCTGCCTCCTCTGCTAACTCGATGAGTCGGTCAAGAAGCTCTGAATAGCTATACCCTTTTGCTTTCAACATGCTCGGATAGCGGGAGTTATCTGTAAATCCAGGCATGGTGTTGATCTCATTTAGCATCAGCTCCCCCTCTCTGGAAATAAAGAAGTCCACTCTAGCTAATCCTTGACAACCCAACAGACGATAGAGTCGCTCCGCTTGATAACATACCTCACGCTTCATATCCTCTGAAATGCGTGCCGGTAGATGGATAGAGGAAGAAAGCATTTGATATTTTTCTGTATAATCAAAGAAGCCTTCAGCTAATTCGATTTCATCGACCGCACCAATTATCAACTCGTCATTGCCTAAAATACCACAGCCGACTTCGAAACCATCAACGCTTTTTTCTATAACAAACTGTGTATCTACCTCTTTGACTGCTTCAATTGCTTGTGGGAGCTGAGCCATTTCTGTCAATCGATTGATACCTTTAGACGACCCGCCTCGTAATGGTTTGATAAATACTGGAAACTGTTCTTTTTGAATAAATCGGTGAATTTCTTGAACGTCCAGATTATGGGTGTCACAACGAATGGAGGGGGTCGTTTTGATGCCAATGCTATTTGCAAAACGATGGGTCATTTCTTTGTTCATACAAACCGCGGAAGCAGCCGTCTTGCATCCTACATAGGGTAGCTCCATCCATTCAAATACACCTTGTAGACAACCATCTTCAACAAACTCCCCGTGAAGTATCGGGAAAAGAATATCCACCTGCAAGAGCTGATTGGTTTCTTGGAGTAGAAAGCCGTGCTGCTCTCCACCGATGATAGGAGAAACCTTTTGACACACCTCTACTTGTTGCCAAAGGTCCATACAGATGCTCTCATTTTCACCTGTAAAATGATACCAATCGCCTGTTCTCGTGATTCCTATTTTAATGATGTCATACTTCTTACTATCTAGAGCTTCCAATACAGCAAAAGCTGATTTTAATGATACCTCATACTCAGACGATTTTCCGCCAAACAATACTGCAATTTTCTTCATAAAAAATCCTCTCCTTCTTGGTTTCATTAAACCAATAAAAGAGAGGATGGATTTTAATTTATACTTAGGTTCGTCTTAAGCTTTCTTAAGACTTTGGCAACGTTAACTCAAATGTGGTCAGGCCGTTCTCACTGACAGCCAAAATCGTTCCACCGTGAGCAAGCATAATTTCTTTTGCAATCGCAAGCCCCAGCCCTGCACCACCTGTTTTCGTTGAACGAGCATGGTCAAGTCGGTAAAACTTATCGAAAATCATTTCTAATTGTCGCTTAGGGATCGTTGCTCCTTCATTGCGGACAGAAAGCTGGATTGCTTTAGCAGATTCAGACAAGCTCACCTGTATGTTAGAATTCGGGTTCCCATAAGACAGCGCATTTTTGAATAGGTTATTGAGCACACGAGCAAGCTGTTCACTGTCTGCCTCAACAGCTACCGTTTCAGGTCCCTCGTAGGTCATTCGTTGATTTTTCTCACTTAATAATGGATAAAATTCTTCTGTCATTTGCTGAATTAATAACACCAGATCCATCTCAGTTTTTTCCAAGTGGATATCCTGTAGGCTGAATCGTGTAATATCAAAGAACGCATTGATCAATTCCTCCAACCTGCCTGCTTTGTCCAATGTGATTTTCAGAAATTTTGCACGTTGCTCCGTAGTCAATTCCGGTGAATCGATCAACAGATTCAAATAGCCGATCACTGAAGCTAGCGGTGTTTTCAAGTCATGCGCAAGATAGGTGATCAAATCTTTCGTCCGTTGTGTCTCTCGTTTAAGCAGCTCCTCATTTTTCATGTTCATCGTTTTGATTTTTAGCAGCTCATTATCCAAGGAAATATCTCCGGTAGTCATTGATGTATCTGTTGTCAGGAACTCCGGTATTCTTTTTGACAGCTCCTGTACACTGGCATTGATTCGCCCCCTTGCAATCAGATAGCTAGCAAGTGCTACAGATAATATGGCCGCAACAGCAATCACAATGAGTAACAATTTAAGTGCAGTCAAGCTAACCGTTGTTTCATAGTAGAGCTCGTCATTTACCTCGAAGCTTTGGTTATATACTAAGAAATCATAAATAAATTGACGAAAGAAACGACTAAATCCACTTTCAATGAACAAAAAAAACAAAACTAAGATGGCAGAACAAACCAGAGTGATTCTTAATAACAATTTTCGATTTTCCTTTTTAGTCAATTGTATAGCCTACCCCCCACACAGTTTTGATGTATTTTGGTTTTTCGACAGAATCGTTCATTTTTTCTCTAAGATGACGGATATGGACCATGATGGTATTGTTGGAATTCGTATAATACTTTTCGCCCCAAATCGTTTTGAACATTTCCTCAGAGCTGACAGCTTGGCCTCTATGCTCACAAAGCAGCTTCAATATTGAAAATTCAAGGGGCGTCAGATACAGCTCTTCATCATCAAGCAGAACCTTTCGCTTTTCCAAATCCATCAACAAACCTCGAATCGCCAACAGATTATCTGCCCCACCATTATAAGTTGTTACTCTTCTCAGCTGAGCTTTTACTCGGGCTATCAGCTCCAATGGCTTGAACGGCTTCGTCATATAATCATCCGCACCGATAGTCAGTCCTGTGATTTTATCTATTTCTTCGCCTTTAGCAGTCAGCATTATGATTGGATACATATGGGTCTCTCGAATTTTTCGGCAAATATCAAACCCGTCCATATCAGGAAGCATCACATCTAAAATCGCCAAATCAATCTTTTGCTGTGCGAGTTGATCCATCGCCTCGGCTCCTGTTAAGCAAGCGATCACTTGATAATTTTCATTCTTTAAATAATAGCTGATCAACTCTGAAATTTCTTTTTCATCCTCAACTAGTAAAATCGTCGGCATCATTTTCAAGCCCCTTTCCCTACTAAGTTTAGCAAACTATCAGCGGCAACTAAAGGCAGAAATACTTAAGATTTCTTCAGACTTCTATTTACACATTGAATGACACTAAACCAACGATAAAAAGCTTCCCAAACTTTATTTTCACAAGCTCTCCTTCACGGATTCTATATAAAAAAGCAGTTGAGATTTTTTCCCAACTGCTCCATTTCTTCTGTTGAACTCGATAAATTACGAACTACACTTCGTCACTTGATTTGATAATTTTTGAAACCATGCCGTAGTTTTTCGCTTCGTCCGCAGACATCCAGAAATTACGATCGGTATCCTTTGCAACCTGCTCATAAGTTTGACCAGTTGCTTCAGCGATCATACGGTTCACACGCTCTCTCATACGTACGATTTCTTTCGCTTCGATTTGGATTTCCGTTCCTTGACCTTGAACACCACCAGCAGGCTGATGAATCATGAATCGTGTATTTGGCAATGAATATCTGTTTTTCGCTTCTGCAGCAAGATAAATCGTTACCCCTGCACTCGCTACCCAACCAGTACCAATGACGATAACTTCCGGTTTTACAAACTGAATCATGTCATGAATCGTATCGCCAGACTCCACATGTCCTCCCGGACTATTGATGAAAATTTTGATTGGCTCATCACCCATAGCAGCTAAAAGCAATAGCTGAGAAGAGACTTCACGCGCTAAATCCTGCGTTACTTCTCCATAAATAAGGATGGTACGCTCCTCGAGCATTTTTTTCATGATCAACCCTTGATCATTTTTTGGTGTATTTTCTTGTTCTTCTTCTAAACGGTACATTCTTGTTTACCTCCTGAAATTCAATAGGGGAATAATGGTTCATTCCCTTGATCACTCTTCTATTTTACCAAAAAGTCAGGATTGTTCAAACAAAGAAGTGCGTATCTTGCCTGACTATAAAATTATGATGTCAATTTGTGAGTGGAAATCATCTGATAAACTCAAATGTTCTTCTCAAAACATCTATTCTCTTTCTAAAAAAAGAAAAAGCTTGAAGCATTCCTAAGAAAACTTCAAGCTTTTTAGTATAGCTATTTTTCTTGATCAGAAGGCTCCTCTGTTTCTTTCTTTACTTCTGTTTCTGTGTGGAGGGAGAAGCCGAAGCCTTCCTGCTTGTCACTGAAGGTGAACGAACTCATCAAGGAAGATGCTTCTGAAGGCTCTTCTTTCCCTTCACTCTCTGGTACAGACTCTTCTACTATACCTAAAGAAGAATTTTCGCACTCTGCTTTCTCGATTGTACTCGACTGCAGCGTTTCTGTTGCTTCACTTTCTGTTACCTTTTTTTCCAACTTTAACTCAGTGTCCTCTCTATCGGCTGTCGTCACCTGATAGAATAGATCGCCTTTTCGTTTCCTTAAAACAAACAGATAACCACCAAAGAGAAACACACTTCCAACGGTTAGTAGGCTGCCGCTTGTCAAGCCAGGTGGCAGATAGACAAATTCTACCGTATGGGTCCCGGCTGGAATCTTTACGGTTAAAAAGGCATCCTTGAAACGTGGAATCTCTGCCTGCTTCCCATCTACAGAGACTGTCCAGCCCTGATCATAAGGAATCGTAGTAAACAATACTTGCTCTTCGTTGGTTACCACCTCAGCCTTTGCTGTACGTCCAGAGACTGTGAAAGCAACGCCCTTTTGCTGAATCGATGAAGCGGCCTCTTCAAACAAGTCAAGATCCAACAAAGCAATATCCGGTGTCAAGAAACTGAATACCGTACTACCTGTTAGCGTTGCTGAAAATTCTACAAGTGTCTCTTCTTCATACATCCCCAAATCGTAGTATTGACCCGTCATGTTGATTCGGGTCTTTTGGCTGGTCCCATTGACCTTCAGCTCGATGTTCGCCGTACCCAGATCATCATAATTGTAAGGGGCTAAACTAAGATAGGCCTGTTTTCCTGCCGGAATCACAGCTTCCCAAGTGACGATTTTTTTTGAATATTTCTCTTCATCTTTTGCCCGATAGGTAACCAACCCTTCAGATTTTTCCAGCTTTACATTATCCAGCTCGACTAATTCCGGCTCCATAAACGTATAGTACTCAAAATCTTTTTCCGCTAATTGGTTGAACAGAGAGGTCTGACTCCGCACTTTTCCTTCCTCATAGACCTGTTCATTCGTCAATACACCTAGTGGCATCGCGTATGCATTACTATAGAGCGCATACTCGCCGCTTTCCGCCTGTTTAGTAAATCCGAACTTATGCATGTCTTCTTTTGTCAGGTTGTACTTGATTCCTGAAATAACATCCATTAATAAGGTGTTGTTTAGATAATTGATCTGTAGATTCGTTCCCCAGGAACGATAGCCCAGATCATTTAGATAGGACAAGGAATGACGGTTACGAATCGAAGAAAACATGCCAACTCCACTATAGCCATAGGCTAAACTGTCATTTTTTGTAACAGGATCCAAGGTCTCCATTCGATAAAACGAGGCGTTCTCTTCCTTCGTCTGATCGACTAGCGTTTTGATGTCCGAATAAGAACCGTTGTACTTCGCCACCGTTGGATAGGACCACTCCCCTTCAATACCAGAAAAAATACTATAGGCATTGACGCCGCTCTCTATACTAATAACAAGAACAAAGAGCAGGCCTAACCATTTTGTAGGACGCTTCTTCTGTAAGAACAAGAGACCTAAATAACCAAAGCTCAGAACCACTGTCACCCCAAAGGACAACAAGGTCACATAGTGATACGAACCGCTATAGGAACCGACTAATTTGACCCCGGTAAACAGTAAAACGAGCACCAACACGATATTCAACAGCCGATCAATTCCCTGTTTGTCCAGTCGCTCCCAGCCGTAACCGGCTAAGGCAATCACTAGAAAAGAAAGGCCGAAGCTATAACGAAACGGAAACATGTTCGGCGTGTGCAGACCATGCCAGAACAGATTCAACGGCTCCAAGTAGAAGCTGAGAATCAGAACAGCGAATAAACCGCCATAAACCAACTTCTCTCGTTTCGTGGTCTGTTTACTGACAAAGAAATACAGACAGAGGATCAAAGACAGTAACCCAACAAATACAAAAGGGACTGCCCCAAACATCGTCGTATCATAGACCCCTACGAAATTCTTGGCAATCAGGTCCAATGGACCGGTGCCATCGGTCAAGATCGTTTGTACCTTCGACATCGCTTCCCCATTGTTTTTCAAATCCAGAATGGTGGGCAACAACATCGCCATGGATGCCCCACCTGCTAATAAGGAGGTCGTCAGATACATAACGATCGGCTGTTTTCGTTGCCCTTTTTGCAACAATAGTGCTCGTGCACAGAAATAAAGAAACGTAAAGAGCCCGGCCATGAAAGCCATATAGAAGTTGGAAATAAATAACAAGACATAACTAACAAACAACAGTGTTGGTTTTCGTTTCTCCAGGATCCGATGAATCCCCAGGATGATCAATGGCAAATAAATGAAGGTATCTAACCACATCACCATCTCTGAAAAGGCCAAACCAAAGCCCATCAGACTATAGGAAATACTTAGCCCGACATGCCCCCATTTCGGCAGCTTGAAGGTCTCCAAGCTGTAATAACAAAACGCCAAACCGGAACACCCGAATTTAAGCAAGGTTAAGAAATAGAGAAATTCCGGTATCTGCTGGTTATCAAAGAAATACACCAACGGTGTAAACACCCCGCCTAAGTAATAAGAAATAAGCGACCAGTAGTTCAATCCAAATGAAGCATACCAGGTATAGAAGATACTCTCCTCTCCCTTTAACATGGTATTGTAGCTGGCAAAGAAATTGCCCAGCTGGCTAAAGGAATCACTGGCCATGATACTTTTTTCACTACCCGGATAAATCCCAATCAGCCCATACGCAATAACCAATACAATGATCGGTAAGGCAAAGCCTAACACTAACCAACGCCCTTTTTCCTTTATAAACGTGTTTCTTTTTCTATCCATAAGTCTCCCTTTCTCTTTCAATTTTCACCCACGGCTCACAAGCAACCGGCCAAACGACTTAACGAAGTGAGCCAATCGAAGCAAATGGGAAATAACGAAAAACAACGACCCCTTCGATTTGATCCTGCGTAATCAATCCAAAACTGCGGCTGTCATTTGACTTCTCTCGATTATCACCCAAAACAAAATAGTGATCCTCCGGGATTTCTGTCAGACCACTCAAGGCATATTGGACTTCGGAAGCAATCGATACTTTGAGGGTCCCATCCGGCAGATCACTCTGATTTTCGAAGGATCGACCGCTAGTTAGATACAAGGTATTCTCTTCGACCTTCATGTGGTCTCCCGGAAACCCGATCACTCGTTTAACAAATGAGTTTCCCGGTTGGTCCTTTGGCTCAAAAGTAATCAGTTCGTAGCGTTGTACTTTTTTCGTTTTCCTGATGACGATTCGATCACCATCTTTTAAGGTTGGGTCCATCGAAATCCCATCCACGGTGTGCTTTTGGAAAGCAAATAAAAAAAAGAGAAGCCCGGCAAGAAACACCACCATCAGAACATTGACCAGCCATGACTGCGGTTCCTTGGACGCTTGTTTCTGTACGTTTCTCTTTTGTTTGTAGGGTCTATTGCCCGTCCCTTTTTTTCGTTTTCTTCTGTTCCTTTTCTGTTCCATAACGTTACTCCTTATAGTGAGAAACTAAAATCCACTCAGTTTGTGAAAGGGAAATAGTCGGGCTTTGACAATACCGACAATCTGCGTTTTCTTTACCGTCCCATAATCGCGGCTATCCTGCGCATAGGCTCGATTATCGCCCAAGACAAAATATTCTTCTTTGGGGATCATGGCTTCTCCTGTAACCTGGGATATCGTAAAATCTTTCGTTAAAATCATCCCCATCTGATGGGTCTCGTACAGCTTCTTCTCTAAAAAACGCTCGACTTGATAGGTACCATTAATAAAGAGCTCATCGTTCTTATAGGAGATGCTTTCCGTTGGCAATCCGACAACACGCCGAACAGACCGTATCCCCTGCTCATCCTCAATCAACACCAAATCAAAACGGCGAACCGTTCCGAGCTTGTTGACAAACAGGACCTCTCTATCCGTAACTGTTGGAGCCATCATATAGCCTTCCATCCGTTGGATGGTAAAAGTGAATAAGGAGATGAGGTAAACCAAGCCGATCGTCAAAAAGATACTGAGTCCTAATTGAAGCAGGATCCTTTTGATTGCTTTCTCAGGTTCTTTTTTCCGTTGACGAGCAGTCGGCCGTGTCTTCTTTTGGGGATGCCGGTCGCTGTTTTTTTTCTGTATGGTTCTTTTCTTTTTTCTAGACAAGCTGGCGCTGTCTGCTTTTTTACTTGTGGTCGCGCTCGTTCTGCGAGTAGGTGACGAAGGGGCTATTCTTTGCTTCCGCTTTTTGGGCTTTTTCATCGCTGAACCTCAACTCTTATCTATCCTTTTTCTTTAGAGAATCTTCACTGATTTTCAACTGCTTCAACACTTGTTGCTGATGCGTACGCACTTTCTCCAAGTCAGCTTCAAACTCAGCCAGTTTTTCCGGATCGCTCAGAAATTCTTCCGTTTGTGCATTCAGATTAACGCCTAGCTCCATCATGTAGTTATATTGCTTGTTCAACATACTCTGATTCTCTAACGTCAGCCGTTGGCTGGCCACACGCGTTCCATAGCTGGAAAGTCGCCCGGACAGGTCTTTGATGTTCTTGGCAACCTTTGTTTTACTTTCTGCGCTCTCCGCACCTTCCAGCTGTCCTTTGATCTCATCTACCAAATAATAGCCTTGTGTCAACGCATCTGAATCTCTTTCGCCCAATGTCGTTCCTTGATAATGGCGCGTATAGATGGCGCCTCCCCCCAGACCAATAGAAAGAACCAATAGCAGAAGTACATTTATCCATTGCTGCTTTCGCTTTTCCTGCATCTGACGGATCGCACGCTTCAATTTTTTTCGTTTCTTTTTGTTTTTGACTTTTCTTTGCTTTAACTTCTTTACATTACGTCCGGTCAGTAAAGCACCCACGCTCACTAAAACCATAAATAATAGAAAGAGGATAGCGCTCGATAGTAAGCCAATGAACAACCAATCTAATACACTCATTTACCTATCCTCCAAATCCATCACTCATTTTTTTCCTGTCTTCTTTTTGGGACGTTTTTTTCCGCGCTTCTTTTTGCTCTTTTTACTACCGAATCGGCGAATCAACACGAAAATGATTACAACCACTAAGAATACGCCGCCTACGATCATGGCAATCAGTGTCCAATCGACCCCTTGCTCTTGAAGCAACCCTAGGTCCTCGCTGTTAAACTTATCGGCATCATCGTCGGTGATTTTGAAATCCTCGGTCCATTCCCAACGATCAGTTTTTGTTGTTACTACGATTTTGGCTGTATAATCGCCCGCTACCATTCGGTCACCCTGCATCGAAATAGGGAAATCGATCATTGAGTTGGGTGCCATCCGCATGGAGGCTACTTTCGTATCATAAAGGACGTCATCAGAGCCTTTTTTTGTAATTTGTGCATCCACCGTCATATCATCGACAATAACTGCCTGTGTATTGGAAAAGTTCACAAAGATTGAATTGCGGTAATTGCTTAATTCCGGATAGACCTTATTCAAGGCTAAATCAGGCATAACTTCGGTATCCGTTTCTGATAGCACCATGCCAATCAAATAGGCATACTTATTGATAACAGAACCTGTTTGATTTTCAGTCGAATCAGCGCTCAAGTTCTGCAACTCGATCCCACCGGTGATCACACCATCATATTGTTCTGCCGGCATGCTGATTGCCAAATCCAATGTTGTCTCACCGTTTGCCGGAATCTTGATTTCTTCCGGACCTTTCACAACGTCTACAAAATCATACGTTAATGAAGCATCATTTTCAAAGGTATTCGGACCATACTCGATCACACCGTTCTTATTTGTTTTCGCTCCGTTTAACTTTACACTTACTGTTATTTCTATGTCTGTTGGATTGACTAATTTGACTTGGACCGTCTGCTGTTGCCCTGGAGTCATTCGTAAATCGAAATAGCCTTTGCTGCTATCACGCTGATTCTCCGGCTGGATCACTTCAAAACTGAAGCCTCCGGCATTCGTGATATCAGCGTCTGTTTCTTCCCCATAAGCGGTCATTCCAAACCCAATGAATGAAAATATGTATACCAAACAAAGTAAAACCGGCCATTTTTTGTTCAAAATAATTTCCCTTCCTTCAATCAGAAATGAGCCCCCGATACTATCGGGGGGACTCATTACTTTACTGTCTTTCTTTTTTACTCTGCGATCTATGGCGCAGCAGTGATTGACCATGTAATTTCAGCTTTATACGTACCAACTTTTTTAGCGTTTGTTCCCAAAACATTCAATTTAACTGATTGTTCAGGTGAACCAGCGTCAGTTGCAGCTAAGCCACGTTGACCGAAAGCTAGTTTGTATTGTCCGAAACCTTTAGTTGTGCTTGTATTATCCAAGAAAGTTACTTTGTTGCCCAATTCAAGAGCAGCAGGAGACGTTACAACGCCTTCTGGAGCCAATGCGTTCGCACCAGCTGAACCGTTTGTTGATACACGAACGTTGTTGTACTTGATTGATGAACCAGTCAACACACTGCTTCCGTTTGCGAATTGTGTTGTCAATTCTGCTTCGATTTTGTAGGTGTTTTCATCAACGGAACGAACATCCTTGAATTCTACAAAGTTTTCCATGTCGCCGAAAGCTGCATCGTTGAATGCTTTTACTGTGTAAGTTTGGTCACTTCCGTCTGTTAGGATTGCATGTTTTTCGAAGTCTAACGGTGTTACCGCAACGATTTTCAGATCCGCTGGATCTGGGTTTACTGGTGGGTAAGGCAATACTGGTCCGTCAGTATCCGGTGGTGTAATTGTATCTGGTGTTGTATCTTTCTCGAATTCTACGATACCGTCACCTTTCCAGTCTGCTTGTGTTGCGCTTGGTGCTGCTACTGCGAATCCAATTACTGCTAATAGGGCAGCGCCGCATAATTTGTGTGTGTTTTTCATGTGTGTTTTCCTCCTAAGATATGTGTGTGTATTTTGTTTGTTGCATTTATGGCAACTCAGATAGAATCCAAGTTAACACCGTAGTATAAGGCACCGGATCGATTTTAGTTGCCTCCGGTATAGACAAAGTGACTGCACTGTTTTTATAAACAGGCTTGTTCTCAAATGCAGGGTCTACCACCTGTTCGCCGTTTAGCGTCAGTCTAGGGCTTAACGTATTGGTCTGACCATTGGTGTTCTCTTCTGAGGCACCAAATTCAATCAGCCACGTTCCTTCCCCATTGCCTTTAGACGCTTCCGCCAGTGTATACGTTTCTCCGATGTTGTTGATTCGTACGACATCTTTAGACACGCTCGGCGCTTTTGACAAATCCCATGTCGAGTTGACCCAGGATTTATCAAAGGAAATGACTGAACCCTTCAGCTCATTATTGAGTGTGTTGGCATTTTGAAACTGAGTTTCCTGACGCACCTGAAGCGTCCAGCCGCCGCCGGTTCCCCGATAATCAGAGACTTGAATAAAGTTTCCTCTAGGATTGGTGTCTCCAAAGAACAGCTGAGCATTCGCTTCATAGAGGCGGTCGCCCTTCGTGATCTTATTTTGTCCAAAGCCTAATTGAGGCACAAACTCAATCCGTAAAGGACCGTCGGTGCTGGGACTTGGGCCGGGATCAACGATCGTTCCGGGATTTTCCGGATCTCGTACATCCTTGCCATAGTCGCCTTCAAATTCTACAACGCCATGGTTCGTCACACTAGGATCTGCATAAGCAATCGTTCCGGAATGGCTCACTCCGAAAGAAAGTAGAGCAAGCAGACTGACTGAAAATAGTTTCTGTTTCATCGGCTGTCTGCCTCCTTTTCATCCTTTCTGCGCTTCCAGAAAAAGAACAGAAGCACAAGGACAACAAGTGCGGACCCACTGATAGCCAGACTTTTTTTCACCAGTTCCCCTGTAGAGGGATATTTCCCAGCAGGTTTTGTGACTGGCAACACCGAAGAGGACGTCTCTGTGACAGGTGTTGAGGTAGACGTACTGGGTATTGTCGTACTACTCGTTGTTTCTTCATAAAACTGAATGACTCCATTGGTTTGGACTGCTCCACCGTTCTCTGCCGCAATACTGGTTGGTACACCAGCTGTAAAAGCGGTAGTCAGCAACAGGAGCATGGAGAGTCGAATCAGATGAATGATGTTGTTTTTCATGTTTCTCCTCCCCATGTTTAAGGCGTGTCACCTAAATGCCAAGTGATTTCCGCCTGATATTGTCCAAGTTTTCTTACCGAACCGGCTGGAACTTCCAGCTTGAGCCCGGTTCCTCCGGAACTCCAGTCATTACTGACAACGTAATCTCCGGCAGACGGATGTGTATACGTCTTAATCAAGGTCGAATCCCCATCCAAAGCGTCTTCTGTCGTGCCATTATTGAATTTAATTGCGTCATGTAGGATTTTTGTCGTATCCCCCATATGCGCCATTTCCTTCGTTAATGTCGCTGTCAATGTCCAACTCTTCAGATTGCCCCGACTATCAGAAACGGTCAGAGGCATGTTCAACTCCGGTTCTTCCACCCGTGTGTCATTCATTGTGACTGTGTGTGTCTTGAAATCGATAACTGTTGGTGCGGAAGTCAACTGTAGGATGCCATACAAGGTACCACCCGGAAGTCCGACTTCATCTGAGGTGACATCGATCACCTTAAATGGACCGGTAATTGGTCCCGGAACAAATGGGTCTAGCGATTCTTGTGGCGAATACCCTTTAGCCGTTGCTTTATTCATGATATCCTGATCCACTGTAGCATCGTTTCCTATCGTTACTTTGAAGGTCACGACATAGCTATACTTCGCAGGAATATCGCCAAGCTTGATCGACAACAAACGGGTTGTTTCATTGTAGTCAAAGGTATCAGCTGCTAATGGGACATTTGTTTCTGTGCCGGAAGCATCGATTTGTTTGATCGTGATCCCATGATCAGTCGCATCAAAATCTAAGCCAGTTGCCAATATGTCTTCCAAGACTACGTCTGTCCAATCCACAGAGTCTGCTTTATCATTTTTAGCAGTCAACGTGTAGGTCACTTCATCTCCAATGGAAGTTGTAGTACCACCACTAGATACTGAATATTTGGTCAGTTTCGGTGCATCTGGAATAATGTCCTTAGCTATCAAACGCACAGCTGAATCAAAACGCTCATCTGAACCGCCTGTTGAAGTAGAGTCTACTGCATCATGATACCCAGCATAGCTATCATAACCATCTACTTCCTCATTGATATTTCCGTACACACCATCAGGTTCTGTTGTGTAGGTTACTGGTAATGTAAATCCAGGATCACCGTTGAGTACCGTTGTGTCTTTCAAATAGATATCCAGCTTGTCTGAAGTGTTCAGGTATCCAGGAAGATTCAATGCCCATTTCCCATCTGTAACTGTAGTAGTTAGCAGATTGGAAGCTGCATCTCTCAACCAAGTACCATTGACTTTAACAAAAACTTTCGAACCATTTTCATCACTTGTACCATTTAATTGTTTTGTTGCATTGGTTAAAGTAATACTTGAATCTACAACTGCCTGAGTTGGAGGTGTGACATCGATAGCTGTTACTGGTGCGTCTACCCAAGGAGCAAGATCGCCAGGAACATCATCTCCAGGATAACCAATATGCACAGTGGTAGGATCAGGATTCAAATCACCATCATTGCCCCCACGCCAAGCGCGTAGAACTTCGACTGTGTCACCTTCTTCAAAGAAAGCACCACCACGATTTTCAGCCTGGAACATCCCAGCTCTGTCTGGTTCGCCATAAATTGACAAGCCATCACCGATTTCATCATCACCGACAGTCTTACCATTGATTTCATACGTGGTTCCATCCGCTTTTGTAACTTTTAAAACAACCGTTACTTCGTCTGTCCACGCATCACGCTGACCTTCAACACCCTCCGGAATCGTTACATGTCCAAAAGCATATTTGTCTGCGTTCGTTGGTATTCTGAGTTCATCTACGACTGGATCAGCATTATTTCCACTGATACGAGCCATAGATCGCATATCATCAGCGGTTGTTCCTAACACGGAATGAACGGCATCATCTGTCGTATATGTGCCTGTCAAACCTAACAAAGGCATTGTAAAGGTTCGATATGCAGACGCTCTTGAGCTATGAACTGTATAGCGTTCACCGGCACCGTATAGTCCCATGTCAACTAACGTCCATGCTCTATAAGGATTTCCTTCCAACTGATTAGCATTTCCCTGTTTCCAGATACTAACATCAGAATAGACGCTATTTAGTGTAGCTGTTCCATCGAATACAGAATGACCGCTATTGTTTCGGAAATCATAATAAAGCATATTATGGAACTCTAATTGTGAATTATTACCATAACTAAAAGCCGCATTGGAACTTCCATACCCATCTACTGTAAATTCTGTTCCTGATTCTCCGGCAACCTTAAAGTAAGTGCCGGCGTTAATGCCTCGACCTTGCTCAGAGATAACCTCCACTTTGGAGTTTTTGTCTTTCAGATAGAAACTGTTCCGACTGCCTCCGTCATAGTTGATCCCTTCTTGATTCCCCTTATTATGGACAAAGAATTTTGAACCACCGGTGACATTGACTGTGTTGTCACTTCCAGACAGGCGTAGTGTTTCGGAACGTGAACTCTGTTCTTTTATCAGAGAAAAAACTGAATTTTCGTCGATATTAAATTCCATATAATTCGATGTTCTAAAACGCATCACGGCGCCGTAAGCATTCCCACTGGCATCGTTATCGATTTTCACATTAAAATCTGCATTATTTTTGATATTGAATACACTATAGTTCCCCATCAAAATTGTACATGGGTGGGTAGCAGAATGAAGATCGAACTCTGCATAATTAGTTACTTCGATCAAAGAGTTGGCTCCTTCAACACAGAGCAAGCCACCCATCCGATCGGTACCGCTTTGAGAACCATATAACGTAGCTCTAGTTCCTTCACCATCAAATTGAACAGTCGCCCGTGCCCCATCGATCGCAATCATCGCCACTCGAGAGTTTTTCAAATCTAAAACGGATCCCTGATCAACACGAATCGTTGAATCTGCGACACTTGACGCTAAGAACATGTCTGAAAATTCACCGGAAACTTTACTGCCATTTGTGATATGAATGTTTTTCGCTTCAAACAGCTTATGCCAGCCAGCCGTAATAGAGGTTCCTCCGGCACTACCTGAGCCAACTGCCGAATGAGAAAAATTGAACTCACCACCATCCATGACAATACTTCCATTAGGCAGATAAGCAATCCGCTTAGTATGCCCTTCTGAAAGAGAAACATTGTTAAAGGATGCTGTCCAATTTGCACTATTAGCAGCGGTTGAATAAACAATCGCCGAATCCAGCGTAAAAGCAGTTCCTGACCCTTTCAGATTCAAATTCTGAAAACGAATTTCAGAACCTGCTGCTGCAGCACCTAACGTGATACGGAAGTTTGTTGTTGCTAAGCTCCCCATATCAAGCTCATATTGCGTTAAGCCATCGCTGCTACTTCCATCAATTGCTACGCTTCTTGTAATCGTACCTGGTGTAGCAGATGATGAGCCTTTCGCAATATTGTTCATCAACTGAATGCCTGTGACACTCGGATTTTGTAAAGCTGAAACAAATTCATCCCAAGTAGTGACTTCTGTGGCTCCCGCAAGGGCGAATGGTGTTATGCTAGTGGAAAGGTTCATCACAGAACGTTGGACAGGGACATCTGCTTCTGGGTCCTTTGTTGTTTCCAACGCAAGAGTTTCTAGGACCTCATCTGATTTTTTTAACGAAAGAGTTCTTGTTGATGCCTCAGCAAAAAGCTCTGTTTCGATTGTTACTGGTATTTCCAAAGCTCCGTCAGTTTTTTTGACTGTCATTGCTACAGATTTACCGGCATCGATATCCTTAAATTCAACTTTCTCCTGATATTCAGCTGGAAGAGCTTCTTGAAGATTTTCGGCATAGAGAATGCCATCATTCTCTCCACTTACTTCCAATTTCAACGTTTCTTCTTTTGTTGAATCAACCTGAATTGTTCCTGAAAATGCGGCTTCTTCGGTAATATTTTCTCCCGTAAGCCCATATGATCCAACGGCTTCATTTGCTTTCAATAAGTTCGTATTCATTGCAAAATACATACAAAGGATACTAAAAAGAACAGCAATTGTACCTAAGACATAGTTCTTTTTTTCTATTCTCATTTTCTTCCTCCTTTCCTCAATATTTGTGTATCTTGTCCTTTGACCAAGATACATTTATTTCAATCTCCCTCCCGGGCAAGATCATTAGATTTCATATTGTGTTTTGACCCTGACCATTTCAGGAAATGAAATACTGATTAAGGTTAAAACTACGACTCTTCTACTGAAGAATCCCATAAATCCAACATATACCCTTTAGAACGAACGGTACGAATAAATATAGGGCTCACAGAATTATCTTCTATTTTTTCCCTCAAATGAAAAACTAGATTCGCTACACGATAGTTTTGATTGATGAATTTCTCTTTCCATACCTCTTCAAATAGCTCTCCATAGGTTACCGTATTGTTCTTATTTTTATAGAGTAGCTCAAGCGTTTTATACTCAAGCTTCGTTAACGGGATTTCTTTTTTTCCATGAAGCTTCACGCTGTGATTTCTTGGAATGAGCTTCAGCTTGTCTGCTTCTTCCGGACTTGCTTCGTCTTCATTGAGCGATTGCTTGCCGCATCGAACATTTTTCTTTCCTAAACTGTTAGATATGATCAGCTGCAGCTCATCTTCTTCACATTCTTCAGAGATGATACCCAGCGCACCCAATTGAAGATAAACTGTTCGCATAACCTTCTGAGAACCTGAAGAAAATACCCAAACGTGGATATCCGCGTTTTCTTTAAGCTTTAGTAAAATACTACAAGTCTGCG
This sequence comes from Enterococcus sp. 9E7_DIV0242, assembly GCF_002140975.2. Classification (NCBI taxonomy): domain Bacteria; kingdom Bacillati; phylum Bacillota; class Bacilli; order Lactobacillales; family Enterococcaceae; genus Enterococcus; species Candidatus Enterococcus clewellii. The sequence continues at coordinate 4,360,936 of NZ_CP147247.1, read as the reverse complement.
CTGTATCCTCTAGCGTATTTTCTCTAATAATCACTGCATCAAGTTCAGACATCTTCTGTTCAAAATTTTCTATTGTCAAGGGGATCACGTTGATATCATTTTTTTGAAGTTCTTCTGAATAAGATTCAGCAAGTTCTACTGATAAGTTGATAACACCTGCATTCATTTAATGACTCTCCTCCTTCGATTATTGCTTTTTTCTTAATTTACATAACTTTTTTATGAGATTTAAATTTCTTTAATTAATATACTTTGAGAAAAAATTTGTTTTCTTAATAAGAGATTACTATTACATTTGACGGTCTTTTCGACGGCTTTCTAACAGGCTAAACTATGAAATAGTATAATATTAGATTGAAAAAATGAACTAAATCAAATCATATATCAAATAATAATTTCTTACTTCAAAAAAATCCGACGGCTCAGATGACGGCAAAAAGACCTGAAACACCATATAAATCAATGGTTTTTACTGTTTTATCAGTATTTCTATTATTACCAAAAAATAAATAATATATTTCTTTTTTCTCAAAAATATCGAATTATAGAGAAATAAATGATAAAAAACCTATAGACTTCTTTGTTAGTTTGTTTTAGAATTGTTTTATTAAGAAAAACAAATTTTTTCTCAAAGTATATTAATTAAAGAAAGTATTTTTCTTTTTTCGATTATTACTTATGAAAAGAGTTTAGTGCGCTATTTTGACGGCTCAATCCTTTTTTCTATCTTCCCATCTATATAAATACAGGCAAAAAAAAAGCATCCAAGCATATGGATTATTCCATAGTTGCTTGGATGCTTTTTTTCTAGTTACTTATTTTTTGATACTTTTCTGCCAGAAATCTTCCATTGTTCCTTGTTCCATTCCCATAATGAACTTCTCTCGGATATCTGGATAATCTTCTGAAAGATTCGATACGAGATTTTTGATCTCTTCTCTCTTTGTCTTCTTATCCACTGGGCAAGGATTGAATATCACTGGTAGTTCTTCTCTTTTTACCAGTCGAATAATGTCACGTTCTTGAAGATAGAGCAGCGGACGAATAAGAGTAATATCTGTTTTCGTCAAATAGCTGATGGGTTCAAAGCTAGCCATCTTTCCATGAAATAGAAAATTCATGAAATAGGTTTCTATCGCATCGTCCAAATGATGTCCCAACGCTACTTTATTACAGCCTAAAGCCTTTGCTCGTTTGTATAAGATCCCTCTTCGCAGCTTTGCGCAAAGCGAACAAGGGGAACGCTCTTCTCGAATATCAAACACAACTTGGGCAATATTTGTTGGAACAACGTCTAGTTCATACCCCAGTTGCTCCACAAACTCCTTCATTGGCTGAATATCCATTTCAAAGCCCATGTCCAGTGAGATCGGCACAATTTCAAAGGAAAACCCTAAGCGTTCCTGTTTTTGAATCATATCTAGAAAATAAAACAGGCTCGTGCTGTCTTTGCCGCCACTCATTCCTATCGCCACTTTATCTCCTGCCTCAATCATCTGATGCGATAAAACAGCTTTTCGAATTGGATTGTAGTATAACTGATTGTCCTTTTTCTTAAACCCCATAATGAAACTCCTTCAAAAATCATCTACTCTTTCTTCCATTTACCGTACTACTTTATACTTTGTCTTAAATTGAACTCTACTATTGATGTAATCAGCTATTCTCTGCTTGCTGCAAAGAAATCTGACTTCATACTGTATTGATCTCCTGAGACTATATCATATTGAATCAGCTGGTATGCTTTGTAATACGCTTCTTGCTCTTTCGTCAGAGAAAGCTCCTTCGTCCATTTGCCGTCTTTATAATAGAACCCTTTTTCAAATGCCGGAAGTTCCTGTTGCACTTTTAATAACAGTTGATAGAAGCCACTAGTTTTTAAATTACTCTGTTCAACCAAGCTTGGTGCGAAATAGAAGGGACTTGTCGTCACTTCATGTTCCGCTTTTTCAGTCAATTCTCCCGCCGTGTCATACAGCATAAACTCTGTTTTATGCAGTGCCACTTCATCGTTGTCTGCTTTTATTTCATCAGAATAGATACTCGGCAAATGATCTCCCCAAAAAACGACCAACGTTCGTCGATCAAGCTCATTCAATTCTTCAATAAAGTTTTTCAATGCCTCGCTACTATATGCAATATCCTGCATATAGCTGTCAATAGCACCTTTATTGCCTTTACTCTGAGAGGAATAATTTAGTGCAGTATACTTATCACTGTATGGCATATGCGTTTGCATCGTCACAAGATGGACAAATTGAGGTGTCTCATCATCGCCAAGTAAATCCATAACCTCTTGATAAGCCGCTGCATCAGAAATATAGGGATTACTTTCTATCTTTTCCGTATGCTTCATTGTGTCTTCATAGAGGAAGTTATCAAAGCCCAACAGCTCATAAACATCTTTTCTTTTGTACATTGATGTATTGTAAGGATGAATCGCCGTTGTTTGATAGGCTTCTTCTTTCAATAGAGAGACAATAGAAGGAACTTCATCCAACTTCGGTAACAGCATCGTATAGGGCGTCGTCATTTGTGCATTGAAAAGCTCCATTGAAAAGCTTGTCAGTGCTTCAAATTCGATGTTCGCGGTACCACCACCATAATTTTGGGAAAGCATCTGTCCACTATAGGTCTGCTCCGCAATTTTTTGATAGTCTACCAAAGGATTCTTATCGGCCGTCACACCGCTTAACGCCAGAGGATTCGAAAAGCTCTCACTCATGACAAAAACAATATTCGGTTTTTCCTGAGCAGCTGTTTCATTTTTCTTGTCCGCCAGTTCTTCGTACTCCTCAACAATTTCCTCAATTCGTTCCTTCGAATAGTCCGTTGGTTTTTCCATTGCGACAACTTTCAAATTGTAAAGAAAACCACCAATAAAACCAGTATTATAGTAGTTCATTTTTTGACTATATGGAATCCACAGCGCTGTCTCATTGTACGCTTTTCTCAGGAGATTATTTGGGTTATTAAAATCGCTGATATATGCAAGCAGGCCAATCGAACATACAAATAGAATCCCCCGAACGATCTGTTGCTTTTTCGGTTTGAAAAAACTTTTATATACGGCGTAACCAAATGCACCAATACCTATGGCTGCAATAACCAGAATCAATACGAACGGTCCTGTTCCAACCATTTCACGTAGTAAGCCAAACTCAGTGATCATCTTTAAATCATCTGGATAGATCGGTTCTGTCCGATAAAACATTTTCTGGTAATCCGCAAAACCAAGAACCCCAAGAATGATTGTATAAAGTAGGCTTCCAATACCAATCGAACCAGCCAACGTAACCAAAAATAGTAAGAAAACTGCCAAGACCAGACAACCAAGAAAGAATTTCTCTGTATGCCAAGAAAAAGCAAAATTACGGGCAAGAACGACGGAAAGATCATTTTGACACCATTGTAAATAGAGATTGCTGGCGATGACCAAGAGAATCAACCCCAAGCCGATCAATAGCTTATCTATCTTTTTTTCCTTAAAAAAGGTCATTGTTCGTTTCACATAATCCTTCACGCATAAGCTCCTTCTTCCAATAAATGAATACCCTACTATTTTATGTGTTGTATGCTAAAAAGTAAACTCCTTCTTCTTGCGATCAGGTAGCACAAAAGCCTTATTCTTTTTACACATCCAAACGGATATTTTTTCTAAAGCAGTAACAGCCAATACAAAAGATCAATAGCGCTGTCACACCTAAAACCAAAAGCCCCTGGGTAAACTCAATTTGGGGATTATGAAGCGTTCGCGGCAAGCACCAATTGGCATAATATTCTTGATTTTCAATGTTGTATTGACCATACTCCCGAAAATCATAGCCGATAAACAGCTTACCAACATTTAGATAAGTAAAAGGATTTAGATGAGCAATCTTCCTTAAGACTTCATTTGAAGATACACTGATAAAATGCCCCTCAGCTAGTATAAAAATAGTCGCCAATAGGGAAAAGGTCGTTTTCCTAAACAATGTGCTGAACAAAAAGTGAATGGCAAAGCAAAACAACAGGACAAAAAGAAACAAGCCGAGAACACGTGCCATATATTGAATAATCGGTATAAATGTCATAGACATCTCTGTAAATACTATTATCGGATATTGCCATGAGCTAGCTCCTGATATACCTAACCCAATTAGACTTGCAACCACTACAAGAAAGATGGTCAGTAAAAAGGAATGCCCTACTGTCAGCGAATACTTCAATAGATATAGTCGTACGCGTGAGATTGGCTGAGTCAAACAGAGGTTCATTGTTCGTTCCTCAAACTCTTTTGTCAGACTATCGCCAAATAAAAATAGGAAAAAGATAATTCCTAATAGACTGGCAATCCCTGTTAAGACGATGGCAGAAAATACACTGCTTTGTGTCCCATAACGCATAGAATAAGGCGGTAGCTCTTTATTAATTAGTTCATTATTGAGTGCTGCTCGGTAGAAAGGATAGGTCGGCAGGGTTAACGACTCCTCCAAGGATTCTCCTTTGTCAGCCGCTGCAAGAAAAGTAGCTTCCTGTTCATCAATCATCAGATTCACGGAGGTCAAATACTCCTCCAGTTCCGTATCAAATTCTTTACGACCAAGAATTGGCCCAGAAAACACAGCCTCTTGATCTATTTCATTATTTTCTACGATCCCCATATGTCTGTTGAATAGAAACAGTACTACAATCACTATTAAACCTATTGCAACCAGCACATAGTTTTTTCGTTGTTTCCAGATTTTTTTCTCTTCAAAACGAATGCTGTTCATCTTAGCCTCCTCACCGTCCATTTGCTCACTTGAAAAATCGTTATATTACCGAGCACCAACACTGTTATTCCCAACAAGAAGGCTTCACTAAAACCAAAGCCTTCTGTCAGATAGCGTGTTACATCCATATAAAAAAATGGCAGCCATTGCCCAATATGGCTTACCGCTGGAATAACATATGCAAGAATATTTGGCAGAAAAAGAAGTACTAAGAATGTTGCTAAAACCTCCAGTGCATTTTTCAGTACTAACGAAAGAAGCAAAAGTATTTGAATAATAAAGACCATGAATAGCAATTGCTGACTAGCAACTGCTAAAATATAGCTGCCTACAGAAATAGGATAGAACGTAGTAGCTGTTTCTACTATTATTGGATAATGCACGCTTCCAGTACCGAACAGCAAAGAAGCGACAGAAAAGCCGATACCAAGATAGAGTATATACGTCCCACCAGTAATCCATACAGCTGTCTTCACCTTTCGGAAATACCGTTGCCATTTACTTACTGGTTGTACCGACATAAATAAGTACGTTTTTCGTTCATATTCATTTGATAAATAGTCAAAGAAAAATAATGCAACAACCAGAATCAACCCACCGAAAACCATAGCCTGCTGCAGTAATGAATAAATGAAATAGACTCCCTTTGGACTGGCAGTCATTTCCTCAATGGTCAAGCCCTTTGTGCGCAACCACTCATTTCGTGCTAATTGCTGATTCACTTCTTTGAGAGAGAGCAGCGTCCATTCTGTCCCGCCGGCCTCTATATACTCCTTCTGAAGTGTCAGTCTTTCCGTCTGTACAGCAAGCTGTTCCTCCCACGCTCGGTTATTTCTTGCGGTATTCTCATCTTCTAAAAGATACAATATAGCAACCACTGTCTTATATTGTGCTTCATCCTTCTCAGATAAAAAAACACCATTCTCATCAAGATGGTGAAGCATCTTGTATGGTTCCGGCGTTCCTAGATACCCTTGCGGAGGCTGTATCTCATCAGCCATAGCCTTCAATACTTCGTGATCTTCAGCACCTATTCGTGTACTGCGATCCCATTGATTGGTCAGCTGAACGGCTAATGATACAAATAAAATACCTAACAACAATAAATTTTTAGGGTTTCTTTTCCACTTTACCCATTCGAACATCATTTAGCTCACACACTGCGTCCTACTGGCAAATAAATTGAAGTACATCGTTTCTAATGTGCCTTTTGCCATTCGCTGATCAAACACAGTCAATTCCTGTTCAGAACAGAAGGCTTTGAATGCCAACAACTGTTCAGATACAAAAGTTCCTCTAATTTTATAGGAAGAACAAATCTCATAAGGAACATCGATTCTATCTAAAAATTTCATAGCAAGCTCTTGTTCTGCAAGGACAAACTCATACTCGATTTCTTCTATTTTAATGTTTTCTTTTGAAACAAGCTGACCTTCATGTAAAAACAAAATCGTCTCTGTGACTTTTTCGATTTCATCTAAATTATGAGACGAAAGAATAATCGTTACGCCCTGGCTATGCAGCCTCTTCAAAATCGTTCGAACTTGTTCAATACTAAAAGGATCGAGTCCGTTTAACGGCTCATCCATTAATAGAAGCTTTGGATCATTCATCAAAGCAATTCCCAAAAGTAGATGCTGCTTCATCCCCAATGAATAATTTTTGACTTTTTTACTCATATACTGAGTCATCCCCAGCTCTTCAACAAGTGCGAGCATGTCTTCTTTTGTCTTCTTATGCTCTCTGCGAATAAACTCCATATGATCCCAGCCTGTCAGATGCTGGTATAAAATAGATGGGTCCTGCAAGTAGGACATGTCATAAAATATGTGATAATCTACATTCCGCCTGCCTAAAATAGTTATTTCTCCTGCATTCGGTTCTTCTATATCTGCAATCAAATTCAGCAGCGTTGTTTTCCCAGACCCATTTGGCGCAACCAACGCAATAATTTCCGGTTTATCAATAATAAGATCGATATCTTTCAAAACCTGTTGATGACCAAAGCTCTTAGAGATACCTTCCATTCTTAGAATTTCCTTCATTTCTTCCCACTCCCCATATCTTCATCCGTTTTTCAACTTTCCATATTCAGTCTATCTTTAATCTATAGAAGAACTGTGAAGTTTGAATCTTAAAATTCGAATTTTCTTTGAATTATCTGAGAACAAAGTTATAATTAAACTAGTCTCTATTTACATTACATTAATAAGGGGGAGAAAAATGAATTTTACAATGACAGAAAACACACTGTTTCCTTTAGTTGAGGTTTCACTAAGAAACAGAGAAATGATTCAATTAGAACGAGGTGCGATGGTCTACCATAATGGTCAGATCAATCTTGAAGGAAAAATGAACAGCAACGGTCAATCTGGTCTTGGTGGTGCGATTCGTGCATTAGGACGTTCTATGACTAGTGGAGAAAGCTTCTTCATTACTCAAGCAACAGGATTAAGCGATAATGCAGTCATCGCTTTAGCTCCGGGAACACCTGGCGCAATCAAAGAATTGGAAGTTGGGATGGAGCATTGGCGTTTGAATGACGGGGCATTTCTAGCATGTGATGCAACAGTTTCTTATGAAATGAAACGTCAAAAGGTAAGCACCTCTCTATTTGGCGGAACAGGCGGCTTCTTCGTAATGGAGACTGCCGGAAAAGGGACATTATTGGTGAATGCTTATGGGGACATCGTTGAGCTTCAACTAGATGGAAACCAACCATTTATCATCGATAACCAGCACGTTGTCGCTTGGACAGAATCACTGGACTACAATATCAAAGTAGCTTCCGGTATGTTCGGCTTCACTACTGGTGAAGGATTAGTCAACGAATTCCACGGAAGAGGAACTGTTCTAATTCAAACAAGAAATGTCGAAGCTTTAGCAGGTATGGTTGCACCATTCATCGCTACTGGAAAATAATAGATAAGTAAAAGGACGCTGCGACAAAATTTTCGCAACGTCCTTTTTCTAAAAAAAATTCTTACTCTGATTCAAAAAAATTCTTTGATGGCTTGTGCATTTGTTGCTTCATCGATTTCGATGACACTTCCTGCAGAAGTATTATCGTTAAAGTCCCAGCTGCCTTCCACTGGAACAGACAATGTTTCAAGTGGTTTGACACTTCCCATAAGAAAATCTTTTGCTAAATCAATAATTAAATCTGTTGGCATGTTGGTATCCAGTTTTCCAACGGCTTCTCCTGCAACCTTTGGAAGCTTCAAAATAGGAATCAGGTTCGCAGATTGGTCAGTCAGTGCGTTCATCACCTGTTGTTGTCTCCGAACACGACCAAAGTCTCCTTCTTCATCCATTCTGAATCGCGCATATTGTAACAGAGTATTGCCGTCCATCTTTTGCTCTCCTTGATAAATATCAACACCATCCAGATTAATATCTTTCTCAGCGTCGATCTTTACCCCATCCGAATAAAGCTCATCGATCAGTTCACTAAACTGACTAAAGTCAATAATCGCATAGTAATTGATGGGTAAATCAAAGCTTTCGTTCAATACTTGTTTCGTAAGCTTGGCACCACCGTATGCATAGGCTGAATTTATTTTTCCAACCCCATAACCGGGAATATTTACAAAGCTATCACGCATAATTGAAATCAGCTTTGGTTGCTTTGTTTTGCCGTCATAATGGGCAACCATCAAGGTATCCGATCGTCCCCCATCTCCATCATCATCTCTGGTATCTGTTCCAATCAGCAGAACGTTGACTTCTTGTTCACTGGTTTGATCGTCTCCACTGAAGTCCTTATTTTTCGTCACAATTGCTTTTGCTTCCACATTCTCCTTTGCACTAAAAAACGTCAGTGCCGCATAACACCCTAAAGCATCCAGTACAAAGATAATAGAAAGTAGAACAATAATTCCTGTTTTAGCTGTTTTTTTCATCGGTTTGGTTATGTCCTTTCATCAAGCATTGCTCATTTAATTACAAGTTGCTCATAAGAGCACTCCCTATGATTTGCTTATGTCTTTTCCAAGCTCATCCGGACACACATTAGCTTCTTATTACAAAACCCATTTACATTCATAATAAGAAATCTGCATCACATTCTTTTCTATAAGAACAAATAATTCATATTTACTATACCTATATCAAAAAATGAAGTCAACTAAAGATATGTTAAGATTTTTTTTAGATTATTATTTACTTTTGTGAAAATTTCCGATTGATTAACCAAAAAAACACCTTGATTTACTAAATGTTAACCAGAATACATATCTAGAAAAAGATAAACGTTCAAATATTTCGATTAATTATTTGTCTATTCATTCACTATCTGTTTTTTATCTGCTGAATAGAAGCAGCCATTGGTTTTTATTCACTTTTTGACTTTGGGCTCACAACTACCGGACCTTTTCGCATATTCTGAAAAATGATCAGCGAGCTACCCAAAAGGAACAATAGGAGCACCCAGCCAAACCAGCTTTGAAAAAGATTTTGGATGACATAGACGATTATAAGTATACTCGCCACAAAAAAAAGTCCCGAGAAAAATTTTCTGATACCACCACTCTCTGACATAAGTGCAACCAATCCTGAAACAGCGCCAGCAACTGTCATATATGTTGCTAAATAGATAAATTGAAACCCGTCTGTCGTCCCTTCTGCTAATGAATAAGCAAAGGACATCGGGTAATAAAGCATCGCATTGATCAAAATTTCTATAACCAAATAAATGATTACCTGAGGCTGCTTAAATTTATTTTTTAATTTCTCTGCATTTGCTTTCATTCACTCATCTCCCAAAATTAATTATTGCACTAGCCATTTGCTTTCTGTCTGAAAGCCATGATCATGTGTCTACGTAACCCAATTATACATTCAGCTTCCACGATTCACACACCATTAATGGGTATCTCTTCTTTCGCTCAAAGACATGACAACATTATAGCACTTAACCTAGAACGTGTCTGAAAAAATCAGTCTCTGCCTAATTTTCAACTCTGACCTTAATGAACAGTCCCTTTGGAAAAAAACTGTTTTTCCATTCCCACTGCGTTATACTGATTACTATAGATAGTATACTCAAAAAAACGGGATTGAGCTCGTTGTCGAAAAGGCCAGCCCTCTACACATTGAGCTGGCTTATGTATTCATTCTAAAAAGGAGAAATTTCTATGAAAACAATTATTCGAACAATGTCACAACAATCAGCCGTTACGATTGCTGATCACTGGAAATACGAAGAGCCTTATTCCTTTTACGATGCCACTGCTGATGAAGAAGATTATCAGGAGTTGATTGATCCGGAAAAAAGAAACAACCAATATTACGAAGTATGGAAAAACAAAGAGTTGTACGGCTACTTTGTCATTATCCTTGACACACCTGACACCGCTGAGATCGGTTTGGGGCTTAGACCTGATTTGACAGGCAAAGGCTTGGGGCAATCATTTATTCTTGAAATCCTGCAGTTTCTAACTACTACATTTCCTGCGGTAACCGAGGTGGAGCTGTCCGTTGCTGCTTTCAATAAACGAGCTATCAAAGCCTATCAAGCAGTCGGCTTCAAAGAAAGTCATTCATTTCTTCAACAAACAAATGGTGGCACCTATGAGTTTATTAAAATGACCAAATCCGTGGACTAGCACTTTGAGTAATCAAAAAAGGACCTCAGACGGGTCCTTTTTTGGTAGTGATAGAGTGGGATGATGACATTAATGTGCCATAGCCCTTTAAAACCGGATAAAAGGTGTGACAGAAGCAGCTTCTGTCACACCCTCTACTCAGAAAAATTCATTAGAAATCTGTGAAGCCATCTTCTAACTCATTGCTGAACAGATGATGTTTCTCTTTGATGATTTCATCGAAAAATAATGTCTCTGATACACTATAGTAAGGAATCACATGAAACAATGCGATACCTCCACTGAAAAACGAAGCAAAGTACCAAAGAATAAAGGACAAAGTAAACATCAAATACTCCATTTTATAGCCCTTCATCAGCTCTGTGCTCAAAGCAATGGCTTGTTTAGGCGTTAGGGCTTCATCTTTTCTCATCAAGTAATTGGTCATACTATAGGAAATCTGCTTGACAATCCCCGGCACCCAAAATAGCAAGGTCCACAGGAATGTATAAAGTACTACTAAGAAATTGGCTGTTGCCGCTCGTCTACCGTTTTCTTTAAAGAATTTTGTGAACGTCAATCTCAAACTGAAAGGTCTTCCTTCTACATTATCGACTGCTGCCCAACGAATCATTCCCTGATACAAAATTGTCGCTGCCATGATTACTAACATGAATAAAAACCAGAAGAAGCTAAATGTTCTCGTTCTAACTCTATAGTAGCCATAATCGTAGCTGCTCATTCTTGTTGTATTATTAATCAAAGATACCGTTTCAGTCTTTGTATTTAATGAATGGTTCAAATTATGTCCTTCATCAGCAGGCTTTTGGTTATCAAAATAGCCGCCTTCATCTTCATAATCATAATACCCATCGTCGTACCCATCATCATAGCCATCGTCATAGCCGTCATTGTAGCCTTCCATATAATCATCATTATAGTAATTGCCATCTGAATCCGTATCATCCTGCCAAGAACGATAAATCTCACTGTCGTCCTCATAATTGTAGCTGTCATAAGTGCTTGTTGCTCCGATCCCTACAAAAATGATAAAAGAGTAAATCGCCATAATAATGAATGGAATCATGATCAAGGTACTCCAATGCCCATAGTTCCTATGCAGCAGTTGCTGCGCCTTTTTTTTGATTTCGCTTCTCGTCATCCCATTTTCTCCTTTTATCAAGTCATTCTTCATTTCAGCAAACTACATCTTATACTCCCCTTTTTCGTATCTTTTAAGGAAGCTCCTCCCTCATCCAACAGCAACTCAAAAAAGAGTCTGTGAAAAAGAAATTCAGTGAGTTTTGTATCCCTGAATCATAAGCATATATCATTTACTATATCGAATATCCACACATTTCACAATAGATAACTCTGAATTTATACTTTTCTACCCTTAGCCAAAAACCTTAAAAGAACTTCGGCAGGCAAAGCAGAATCAAAAACTTTCTTTTTTATGATAGATGCGAAAAAGGCTGAATGATCCCTTTTTTAGGAGCTTTCTTAGAAATAGTCAAGCATGGATTATCTTGAAGGGTTCACACCCACCGTTCCTGTCTAGTGTTCAAATGGATCAAGCAAGTATTTTTTTGACTGATGCTTCTCCAACCACTTTTGTTCTGCCTCTTTGAGCTGCGTGACCCATTCAAATTCTTCTGGTTCAGGTTCTGTAAATACGGCCGTCGTTTTATCCCAACAACCATTCGCTAGCTCATAGCCTTGATTGATCCATTTATTCAAGCAGGCGATTTCTTCAATAATTGCAGAGGAGGAATCTATGACGCGTTCATACTGGGCTAGCTCATGCTTCAACTCACGTTTTATTGAGCCGTATAATCCCAAAAGGGTTGTACACTTGCTGATTTGAAAGGCTTTATTTAATGGATCAAGCTCTGAAACTGCCAGCTCCTTCAGCTTACCTTGAACCTCCAAAATCAACTGATCCCATTGAATGATTTGATCCTCCAAATCACTTGTACTGATCTCACTTCGATGTGCTGCTAATACATACTCCTCTGAAAATTTTACATTTGCTTCCCCAATCATGTCTCCCAATAGCGCTGCTCCTCTAATCAGCGGAACCAATACCTTGTCATGGTATTCTTTTGTTGAATGACTGCGCTCCGAATGTTCCTCAACATCAAGGAGTAATAACGAAAGATTATGTTGTAGCTGTTCACAGGTTTCTTGATGATTTTTGCGTAGTAGATCAATTCTGTTTGCTTCTTCTTTCATCTTAGTCAGTTCCCTTTCTACTATTCTTGGTGCTATGAAAAATTGTCATTTGTTCTTATGTATTTCTTCATTTAAAAACGCTGTTGTTCCGTTAATCAATTCTTTTTATTAAGGCATAACTTCAGAAAATTTTATTTTTGTATATCAAGTAATTCTAACATAAATAGAATTAGACTAATTATCATTTTTTTGAATTCTTTTGAAGAATAATGAGAAAATACTGATTTTTCTGATTATAAAGGAATAATCAAATCAATCTATCCAAGGTCACTGGAACATCTCCCTCTATTTTAAGTTGTTTTGCTTCAAAAAAAGATATGAAAATAAATGATATTTTTGATATAACTATTATTTTAAGATTACCAACTCATTAATACGTTGGCAAAAAATTAGCTACTTCAGCTGAAATCTGTGTTATTTTCCACAAAAACGCTATTCTTTTCTCACTTTTTGTCTTGCCTTTTGTTTTTGTTCGTATATACTTGTAATAGTAGGATAGAAAAAAATAATTATCAAATATATTTGGTTCTTTCTGTTTCGGCGCCAACCGAGCAAAAAGAATGTTGAGACAACCACAATTGCCCAACTTTATTGCCAATAGTACCAATTCCCAATGTTTTTTTGCATACTCCAGCACAGAAAATTCATTTCTTCCGCTAGGAATTCTTTTCTGTGCGCCAATCCGGCAAAAGAGTATTGATTTTGGTATACGCTATTGCGACGATATCGGGCAGCTGCCGATATCGTTTTTTTCTATCCTACATTTTTACGATAAACAAAAAAAAGGCACCTCACAAATCGGCGCCAACCAATCTGCGAGGCCCTGTAAAAAAACCACAATTTTTTTACAGGTTTACCCAAATACCAGTACAATAGCACCAGTACGTTTATTGTACCCAATTTTATAAGTAATTTCCAGTTAATATGCGAATATTTACATCATTTAGAACATAAACATTCACAAATAGAAAATTAATCGTTTTTTATTGTTTTAAAATTTAAAATTCTGTGTATTTTTCTCTACTCCCCTTACTTTTTTCCACTGGATACTTTAATGCATTCAATGTCATTTTGCTTTCAATGATTTCATGAACATCCAAGTTCAAATCAGAAGCCAACATTAAACTATATATCAGAACATCTGCAAGCTCTTGCCGAATGTTTTCCTCATTTTCTTTTACAGCTTCTTCATCTGTCAACCACTGAAAATTTTCAAGCAGTTCTGATGCCTCAAGACAAATTGAGATTGCCAAATCCTTTGGATGATGGTATTGTCTCCACTCCCTTTCATCTCTAAAATGATTGATTTTATCGATCAGCTCTTTCATTGTTTCCCTCCATCTAACTTACGATTTCTCGTCAATTACGCTTTATTTTTCATTTTCCATTTTACGCTATTTTCTTTCGTTTGTCTGTGAACACTGTTTTCATAACTATTCCTCATATTTAGAATGGAAATAAGCTATAAATAAATAATTCAAAAATGACTTTTACATGTCTTTTTCATATCTTTTATGTTACAATAACGTTGCAACGATACTATAGGAGGGATATTATGAAAAAAATTGGTTTGGTTGGTTTATTAATGATTGGTTCTTTTTCCTTTGGATTTTCAGCTTTCGCAGAAACAGATTCTCAAGAAGCGGAAGGTAGTTTTTCTAGTACAGAAGTCACCACCCCACGTTCGGAGGAATCCGTTAAAGAGGCTGAGACTACTACCCCATCCATTGAAGAAAGCGGACCAGCTATCATTGAGTCAAGCGAAGCTACTGTACCATCAACGGAAGCAAAGACAGATACTACCGCTTCATCAGAAGAGAACATCGTCACTGAATTAAAGCACACAGCTAGTCCAGCTGCTTCGTACACCAAGGGCGCTACACCTAAAGCAGAAGATTTTAAAGCTGTCCTTGAGCAAGTATTGAAATTAAGGTTTCACACCTTAGCATTCCAAGAAGGAAGCGATCAGACGACAGCAACACTTGATTTGCATACAACAAAACTACTCGCAACAGATACTAATGGTACAAGTTATGTCATCACTTGTACGTATATTGTGAAAAGTGATAGTCCAACATTGAATGCTCCAACAATTAATTATGATGCACAGACAAATATGCTTACAGGCATCACGTTCCCATATGCCAGTGTTTACTTCTATGAAGTTGGCTTAGAAACAAAGGAGCCACTTCAAGTTGTCCATGCTGACGCTAATGGAAACTTCTCTATATCAGGTAGTAATTTTGAAACCGGACGATTGATGTCCGTCATCGTTTATACAGTTGGTGGCGTCGAATTTAGCGAACCCGTTCTCTTTAAAATTCCTTTAGCAACTGGCGCTTCATCTGAAAGCAGCCCTTCTGATTCTGCTGAAACGGCCGCTACAACTACTACAGAGCAAGAAACCACAACTAAAAAGAAAAGCTTTCCAGCAACAGGAGAAAGTGATCAGAATAGTTTGATATACAGTGGATTCCTTTCATTAATAAGTGCATGTTCCCTTATTTTACTGAGTAAAAAACACAATCATTCGTCTTAAAAAACTAGATAAAAAACCGAAACAACTACCAACTCAACGGTTTTTGCTTCGGTTTTTTTATATTCCCTATGGCGTGATCCGCTCAAACTCCGGCACATAGCGAGTCATTTTCTCTGCTCCATTCGGATCATCAAAATAGGCAATTTTTCCGTCTGGTATTGTTTCCGGTATTGTTAATCGACTAATATGAATCCCTTTTTTACAGCTCATACACCAAAACAAACCATAGCCCACCCTTGTTTTTCGATCGCCACAGTAACAATAGTCCACTGATGCACAGCTACACGAAGGACAGAAAGTATCCACTTCTATAGTGTCCGGAATATGTGCCGCAATGTGAAGCCAGTCTTGAAAATTTTTCTTCATACAGTTCCCTTTCTATAATCAACTATTGGTAACTATCTTCTCTTTAGAATCTTTGGTTCCCTCTTTACTTTCCTATTTTTCATTATTATCAAATATAAATAGTTGAACCTGTTCTTCGCCTTCTTTTAACAGCGCCTGTTCCTCCTCCGTAAAGGCAATAAAAAACCGCCGATTCCACTCATACTCCCATAGAATAATTCGTCTTTTGATTTCTGTTTGTACAGTGTCATTTATGCTATCCGGATACAAGTCAAACAAATGAAATAGGTACTCCTTCCTTGTACCATGGATAAGAACATTGAGGATACTCAGCTGCTCCTTCTCTTCCTTACTTTTTTTAAAGCGCTCGAACAACGTTTGCTTTAATTGAACGTGGAAATAAGGAAATAATTCTCCCAATTGTATTTCTGCTTTTTTTCGTACGTCTCTGGATATATCGCCAAGAGCAACTATGTAATAGTCCAGTCTCTCTTCTTTTGGTAGACAGCTCAGCCAAGTTAAAACGGCAACTCGGATTTTTTTCCTAAGGTCATTTTTTCGTGCGCACATTCGCTCACTGTCTCTACTGTCTTGAAGCATGGCCAGTCCCTGAATTGAAGTGACCTCATGACTAGAAACATGTTCAAGATAGTATGAACGAATAACAACATCCGGAAAATGGTTACTCACATAATCTCTTGCCAGATAGCGGATACTCATAGCTGAATCAAGTAATAAAGGAATCATCGCTGCTTCTCTTTTCAAATGATTGTAACACCAGCTACTAGCAAGCTTCCGAATGACAGTTTGCGGATGTGACAGCAGACTCTTAATCTGCTCTTCTTTATCTTCTGCAGTTTGTACTAGCTCCCTAAAGGTTCTTGCTAATGTAACCCTATCTGATTTCTCTAACCCGTGCAGAATACTTTCAGCTATGATTCTACTATCTGGTAGAAAGCTCAATTCAAAGGCATAACGATAAATAAATGGATCGTCTGACTGCTGTGCCTCCAGTAAAATATCAGGTCTTTCCAGCAATAGGTGAATAAAATATTTCTGTACGGCTCGGCTTTCCACATGGCCCAAACCGCCTAGTCGCTGAATAAAGGGTAAGCTGAAAATCAGCTCCTTTTTACTGAACTGATTCTCATTCATCAGTAGATAGATCGCTTTCTGTCGGAGCACAGGAACATTGTCATTCACAGTCAAAAGGAGAAAAACAAGCTTGAATTTCGTTGATACCTTTTCTAACTTGATCCATGCAAGCTCTCTAATATGACCATTGGGATGAGCAGTCAGCCAAAGCCAAAACACGGCTGGCTTTTTCCTTAAACTGAAAGCCAGCTTTCTCTGGCTCCATTCCCCCCATCCCCATTTATCCTTGTAGTAGGAAAAGACTCGGAGTTCCTTGACCGTATCCAACAACGCCTTAGGAGTCAGACCCTCCAAGCAATTTTCCAACACTTGAAACAGTTGGTCCCTTTCAGACTTATGGTTTCTAATTATATAAAAACATTTCTTGATCAGTTCCGCCTGCGACTCAGAAGTCATTTGTTGCGTAAAATGCTCCATTACTGATACCCTTTTTTCTTCCATTCGTTTCTCCCCTTTAGTTGAGCCTGAACACCGCAACTTGATACTCGTCTTCATCAACTACAGCTATCTGTTCTGCCTCGTTCAAATAGTAATCGATCAACCGTGTATTCCCTGCCCAGCAATCAAAATAAACTGCCTGTTTTTGCTCACGTCCCAACTTACGTGCATAATCAAATAGTCGTTTACTCATTCGTTGCCCTTGAAAAGCTGGATGTATGACCAGTTTTTCTATATAGAGTGATTCCATATCCTCTGACTCTTCATCAACCCTTTCTATACCAGTGATCATCATTGCTCCAACAAGCTGCTGATCTTTCAACAAAACAACAACAGTTGAAAGCATTTCTTCAATGACTGATCGTCGCCATGGATAATACCATTGATGAATCCCCTTTTCCATCAATTTTTGCGTAGCGACATTATACATAGAAACAAGCGCATCAACATCCTCAGACATTGCATTTCTGACGAAAAATCCCATGCGTCTCACACCCTCCCTTGGTCAAAGACCATATACGTATCCATATCCACCAGCAAATCTGCTTCTTGATTTGAGTGGCTTACGGGTAGCTGCTGGTAATCATACATGAAAATAAAACGATCAACCAATTTCTTGGTTGTCAATTTAGGATACTGAACAGTTAAATGATGAATCCACCTCGCCAATTGTTCTTTGGAACACTTTTTTCCATAGACAAGAAGTTCCAGCTGATACCCTTCAAATTCAATGACCATGCTATCCGCTCCTCTTCAGCATTTCTATACATCAAATCATAGTTTCTTACATTAAGCAGTTAATACCATTCTATTTTTCCACCTACCACCGCTGCAGCATCTTTAACCGCATTCACTTTATCCACCGGCACCACTGTTAGTTGGTAGGAGTCTGAATCGATATCTATGTTTAGTAATGCAAGGCCTTGCGGCAAGGCTGCTTTCAGCTGTTCAAAAAATTCCGGCGCCATCTCTTCCTGATTCGTGATTTTGCTATGATCCAATGTCTCCCCATACTTTTCCACGATTTGTTCCAGAAAATAAACAAAATCCTCTGCCGCTGATTTCCAGTCGTTTAATGTCACATAGCCCTCATCGTACAACACATAGTTGAATAAATCCCAAGTAGGATAGCTCTCGACCTCCTCGACAGTCGTTTCAATGGAATACCATTCAGCAAACATCGCTTTGTATTGCTCAAGAAACTTTGTTGAATCCTCCAAAGCATAGACCATTCCTTGTGCCGCCCGATTATTGTCCTGGCTGAGCAACCGGACAAGTGTCAAATAGCTTTCTTTGATTTCTTCAGGGTTTTGGTTGTTTTCTACCTTTTCAATAATTGGTACCGGTTCGCTTACTTGCTTTGTTTTACCAAATATTTTTTGTAAGAAATTCATGTATCTTCCTCCTTTTCCTCACTCACTCTTCAGAGTTCCTATGTTCTATTATTACCCAAAATAATTATTTTTTTGCAGTCTCTCTATCTATTTTATCCCAGCAGACAACAGTCTTGAAGGAAAATTGTACTTTATTCATCCGTTTTATTTTTCATTGATACAAAGCTTCTATTTCTTGTACCCTTTGCCTTAAATGATCGACCAGCTCTGGTGGTTCGATCACTTTTGCTTCTTTTCCTAAAAGCAACAGATAGGTGGTTGTGTAAGGAATATCTCTATGAGCGACCATAAGCTCCAATACTCCGCCATGCTCTTTAGGAATAATCCCCTTATATAAATATCTATTTTCCATACATTGTCGGACCCCTTTTTCTGTCAGCTCCACCTTCATTTTTATTGGTTTTTTTGGAATAAACTCCTTGTCCAGTTCAGCCAAGGTTAGCTCAGTTTTACTCGGCTCTTCCAAAATCGTCACTCGTTGGATACGGTCCGCTCGGTAATGCCGCGTCTCCTCTTGTTCAGCATCGAAGGCAAATAGATACCAAAATCCATTATTTGCATAGATACCGATCGGCTCCAACTGTTTGATTGATTGGCGCTTCGGTGAGTGATAATCGATCTCTACTTTCAAATGATCCATGGATGCGCGCATCAGCTCACTCAAAAAAGAGTTCTCTACAACTTGCCTTGGTGTAGACAGCTGGAAATGATCCTCCAAATGCAGCAGCTTCTCTTGCATTTTTTGTGGAACGACAGCTAACAATTTTTCTCCCGCAGTGATTGTATTCATCTGAAAAGGAAAGTCTTCGAAATTTTGTAATGATTGGATAGCAAAATATAATGCCGTAATTTCATCTTCTGTAAATAAGACCGGCGGCAGAACCTGATTAGCAAGTACCGTAAAACCGCCATTTCGTCCCTTCTTACTATCCACATAAAGCCCTAAATCTGCAAGATCTGTGATATAGCGGTAGACACTGCGAATCGACAAGTGAAAACGGTCAGCCAACTCTTGTGCGGTAAACTCTTTTTTATTTTGAATATACCACATCATTTCATAGAGTACCTGTTCTTTTTTCATGAATGTGCCTCTTTTTCTTTTTATATGACAATTATTGTCATATTTATTTTATATACTACTAGAGTAAAGGAGGAATGACTATGAGTCAAATAAAAATCAAAGGGGCAAGAACCGGAAATCTAAAAAATATTGATGTAACAATTGAGAAGCATCGGATCAATGTGTTTGTTGGTGTCTCCGGCTCTGGAAAATCGTCATTGGTCTTCCATACGATTGCCGCTGAAGCACAGCGCCAGATGAACGAAACCTATCCCAGCTATGTGAGAAATCGGATGCCTCATCTAATGATTCCTGAAGTTGATCAGATAGAGAATCTTTCTCCTGCCGTCATTGTCAATCAAAAACCACTCGGTGATAATCGTCGATCGACTGTTGGTACAGCTACAGATATCAATCCGACCTTGCGTCTATTGTTTTCACGTTTTGGTCAACCGTTTGTCGGTTACTCTGACGTTTTTTCTTTCAATAATCCAGCTGGGATGTGCCCTACTTGTGAAGGATTAGGAACAGTGTCAACATTCATCATTGATGAATTACTTGATAAGGAACGATCGTTGAATGAAGGAGCTATTCGTTTCGAGACCTTCGAGCCGGAAACCTATCGCTGGAAACGATATGTCGACTCTGGATTGTTTGATAATGATAAAAAGATCAAGGATTTTACAGAAGAAGAACTAGAGCTGTTGCTTTATTCACCAGAGCTAAAACCGCCTCATCCACTTGAGGGCTGGTACAAGTCATCGGTGTACGAGGGCGTGATCCCTCGTATCAAAAAGACGTTTCTTCAAAGCTCTTCGCAGTTGGCAAAAAAATATCAGCCGGAAATCCAACGTGTCACCCAACAAAATGGCTGCCCTGATTGTCACGGATTTCGCCTGAATGCAAAAACACTTTCCTGTAAAATCAATGGAAAGCATATTGGTGAGTGTCTAGATATGCAGTTGGATGAGTTAGCTATTTTTTTGAAACAGCTTGAACCAAAAGAAACACGACAAGTGACTGAAAAAGTTATTCAACAGCTAACCTATTTTTGTCAGGTTGGGCTGGATTATCTCAGTCTCTCTCGGGAAACCGGCACGCTTTCAGGCGGTGAATCTCAACGAATCAAGCTGATTCGTTCGATTGGCAGTAGTCTGTCAGATATGCTCTATATTCTGGATGAACCAAGTACAGGTCTCCACCCACAAGATATGCAGGCGATCGGTCGTCTCATTCAAGCCATCAAAAAAAATGGCAACACGCTTCTCTTGATTGACCACGATCCAGCAATCATTCAACTTGCAGATACAGTGTATGAGCTAGGACCCGGTGCAGGTCGTCATGGCGGTCAACTTCTCAGTAGTGGCACCTACGCGGATTGGGAGGCACGACAGAGGCTCGTCCCACCGTTGCATAGGAAAAAGAGAGGCGCTACGAATCAATTTTTCACGGCTGAAAATATCTCAAAGAACAATGTGCAGGATGTGACTATCAAGCTCCCACTTCATCGCTTATTAGCAATTACAGGAGTTGCCGGTTCGGGAAAAAGTTCTTTTGCTGAAGGGCTACGCCAAAAATACACAGATGAAGTTTTTTATGTTAATCAAAAACGGATACGTACCAGCAATCGTTCGACGATTGCTTCTTATGTAGGAGTACTAGATGATATTCGGAAAATCTTCGGAAAAATCAATCATGTTCCTGTCGGCTATTTCAGCTTCAATGGAAAAGGTGCTTGTCCCGCTTGCCGCGGAAAGGGCTATATCGAAACAGAGCTTGCTTTCTTAGAAGCTGTTCGTTCTGATTGTGAACTATGTCATGGAAAAAAATTCAAGCAGGAGTCGTTGATGTATCTATATCATGAAAAAAATATCGCTGAAGTACTTGAGTTATCTGTTTCAGAGAGCGTCTCCTTTTTCAATGAAGAAAAGCGAATCACCGACAAGCTGCACTGGTTGAATGAAATCGGCTTGGGGTATTTGACTCTAGGACAAACATTAGATACCTTGTCTGGTGGTGAGTTGCAGCGACTAAAGCTGGCATGTAATCTTGATTGTCATGAGAAAATAATTATTTTGGATGAGCCGACAAGCGGTTTAAGTATAAAAGATACCCAAGCACTTTTAAGTGTTTTTGAGGAACTGCTGAACAAGAACAATACACTTTATGTGATCGAACATAATACTGCTCTGATCAAGGAAGCAGACTGGATGATCGAATTTGGACCAGGTTCTGGAAAAAAAGGAGGAACCATTCTATTCGAGGGACCGCCTGAGGATGCCGTAAATCACTCCGCATCGATAACAGGACAATTTTTAGGGGACTACAAATAGAAAAATGAGCGATTGCTTTCAAAAGCAATCGCTCATTTTTGCATCTATTATGAATGCCAAATCAGACTCATTTGTGCGAAGAATCCTGAAACAAAGCGTTGAACAGCTCTGGTTCCTTTAAGTAGTGCAGGTAAAAGAATGATCGCTGCCATTGCTAGAAGAACAGATAAACCAAAGTTCAGAATCATGAAGTGTTGTAATCCTACTATCGAAGCACCAATCACTAGCAGTGGTGAGATAGCAAACATTGTAAGTGAGAACCACGCGCTGGCAATCAGCACATAAACCGTGAATAACGCCCAAGAAGTAACCAATACATTAAAGATAACAATAGCCATTTTTTTCATTTTTAAAACATCTCCGATCGCTTTTTTTCTAGTATAGCATCCACCTTAAAAAAACATATCCAGCCAAGAACCTATTTTCTTATCAGCCTTAAGTGCCATAAAACAACGAATGCAGAAAAATAAGTATCATCGCCTATTGGACAGGCGATGACACTTATTCTTTGATCGAACGCTAAACAGACTTGTGTACTCCCTAGTCAACAAACGGCTCGATATGCGCCTTAATGAAGTCGATTCTATCCTTCGCCTCTTGAACGAATAACGCCGTGCTGGCTACAACCAAATTTTTCTTGGCATTTATATAAATGATATTCCCGCCATCCCCCATCGCTGCGTAACAATCCTCATCGATCAACCACCATAAATAACCATATCCGAGATTCATCTCCTGCCAACGACTGTGCTCTTTTGTACTGTCAGCAATCCAGTCTGCTGACACAAGCTGTTTCCCTTGCCAGTTGCCAGCAGTTAGATATAGCTGACCAATTTTAGCCATATCAAGCGGCGATAGTGTCAGACCCCAACCCGCTGCATTCGTTCCTGCATGGTCTGCTACCCAGCCACTGATATCTTGTGCTTCGTAAAAAGCAAATTGTTCCTCTTGGCTATGAAAGACAATGTCGGAAGCCACTGTGATTCCTAACGGAGAGAATAGGTGTTCTGTTGCGTAAGCGAGAACCGTACGGCCCGTTGCTTTTACCAATATCCCTGATAGAATATCTGGGCCAACAATTGGTCTGTATTGAAACGAGCCAATTGTTCCTGTTCCTCCTAAAAGCTGTAAAGCAAACTCCGCCCAGTTTTCACTTGTAAAGTACTCCACATACGGTTCGACTTCATATTTGAAGGGGGCTGTCATCGTCAACAAATGACCGATTGTAATCTTTTGTATCGTTTCTTCATCCTCAGAAATTTCATAGTCCGGGAAAAAATCTAAGACCTTTTGATCAACGCTTTTAATCTCGCCGCGGTCGATCGCGATCCCAATTAAAAGAGAAATAATACTTTTGGTCACAGAGAAAATGTGGATGCGGCTCTCTGCAGTGCAGCCGTTGAAATAATCCTCGTAAAACGTTTCTCCATCCTTCACAATAACCAAACCTGCTGTGTTTGGGTACTCCTTATTGATAATTTGTGCCAGTTCCGTCTGCTTGTTTTGTTCCATGATGTTTCCTCCCTTTTCCTGTCAAAACGTATCTCACGAGAATGGGTCGATCGGCATGTAAATATCTACAATATGCTTGTTCTGAGGATGTTCCTCTGGCTTATTCAGGTATACTTCGAATGGAAAAGAATTTCCCGGAAGATAACCACTCTGCGGCAGCCATTCCCCATACAGGTAATTCCAAGCATCCGGATACTCCTTCTGAAAAATCTCAAAGTGTCCCACAGCATACTTGCCGGCCGGTACAGTCATACAGCCAATCTCGCTTTCATTATCAATGTGGACAGGCTCAGTGATCGAGACACAAAAACTCGTTCGTTGTTTTTCCACCTCTGAAAAATCCGGATACGTATGATAGGCAAATAGCACCTTGACCTGCTCATCAATTAGGTTTCGACTCATTCCGAAAGCAAATAAATCATTGATCGCCTTAGCAAAAGAATCTGTATAATCATATAGCTCTTTGTACGCCCCGATTTTCCTTGCATAGAGAACAGGAAACGAATCCATGTCGATAATTTCCACCTCCGCTGTTACTTCATTGATCTGACTGTCTACTCTCTTAGTATAGAAGGGATCGAAGGAAGAATCTTTGCAATTGTTGCTGTATTTTTGCCTAAACTCACTTGGCTTGATACCATAATGACGTTTGAAGGATCTCGAAAAGACTGCTGAATCACTAAATCCAAATCGATAAGCAATATCCGTAATTGACAAATCCGGACGATGAACAAGCTGACTGGCAATTTGTTCTAGTCTTGTTCTAGTCACATATTCAAAGATAGACTCCCCTGTAATACTTTTGAAAATCCGATGGAAGTGGTATTTTGAAAATCCTGAAACCTCCGCCAGCTTCTCTGAGGTATGAGTATCTTCAATATATTTTTCTATGTAATCCTGTAGATAGTTGATACGTTTGATGTATTCTTGTCTATATGTGTTCATGATTTCCCTCCAGCCTTATCTATCTCAATCACCAGCTATACTCCTTTCAAAGCATTGATCGTCATCCAGTTTGCTTTAAATCGTGTGTGTCATATAGATGGTAAAACGATTAAAAATGATATTCAAGCTTTTTTTACTTTTCATTCCTCGCTACGGGAAAAGTTTACTGACAACGGTTTGACTCTCTTTTTCAAAGACACAACAAAAAAAGCGGCCATTTTGCTTGCCGCTTTATCTTTATTTTCTAAACTATTGCTTTGATTCAGAGAAATACGTAGTGCTTCACTCTTGC
Source organism: Enterococcus sp. 9E7_DIV0242 (assembly GCF_002140975.2). Taxonomy (NCBI): domain Bacteria; kingdom Bacillati; phylum Bacillota; class Bacilli; order Lactobacillales; family Enterococcaceae; genus Enterococcus; species Candidatus Enterococcus clewellii. The sequence goes on along the minus strand of NZ_CP147247.1, from coordinate 4,336,349 downwards.
CTATTTATTTTCATGCTGTTTCGTCGAGCTTCTTATGATCAGCTCAGGCAGAAAACGTCGATACCCTTGACTTTGTCCATCTTCTTCGATTTTTTTGACAAGCATCTCCCCACAAACCTCACCCATTTTAACGATAGGCTGTTTTGCTGTCGTCAGCTTTGGAGAACTGACTTGATCTAAAAATACACCATCGAACCCGATAATGCCGTACTCATCAGGAATTTTTCCACCACAATTTGCGATTCCTCTCTCCACGCCGATCGCCAAGCGATCCGAGCTGCAGATGAAACACGTATTTTTTGAGAACTCCTCCCAATACGCTTCAATAAATAGCTGACTTAACGTAGAACGATTATTAAACCGCTCAATTCTTGGTTGTTTGCCGTTGGCCTTCATGATTTTCTCGTATCCAAGCTCACGAGATTTTTCAAAGGATTCCTCCACATCAATACCAATATAGATGATTGTGTCATAGCCGCAAGCAATCGCATAATTAGTTGTCATTTCTGTGCCGTACTGATTATCACTATCGACAAAATCAATCCCATGATCATTTTCACCAAATAAAACAACTGGCTTTTCCAAGCTGTCGATCCATTGGAAATCATGCGCTCGAAAGCCTGTGATGATATAGCCATCACAAGTCCCCGTATCAAATCCATCTTTAGTGACTAGCTGTAAGGAATAGTGCTCCTTGCCCACTGCTCTCGCAATCCCCATCAATAAATTCATGTAATAAGGCTCGGTCGTATCAATTTCCTCTAAAACGAACAGTTTGATAATTTGAGAGCGGTTCTTAACCAATGCTTTGGCCGCTATATTCGGATGATAGTCCAATTCCTTCATAGCCTTATAAACCAGCTCCTTCAGCTCATCTGTCACTTTTTCAGGATGGTTGATTACTCGTGACACCGTCATTTTCGATACATTTGCCAGCTTCGCAACATCAGAAAGAGTTGCCATTGCCATCACCTCTTCATGGTTTTATGAGAATGTGACAGAAGTGCTAAGCTTCAAATCCCGAGTAGGTATTGTTCATCATCCATTTTTAACACTATAGTGATTCTCAACACTCTCGATTTGTTGCTGAAGACGCTGCTTTTGTCCCACTTTTGTTAGGATTTAAGGAAAGGTGACCTAGTAACGTCTCCACTCCACCTCTCCTTTCATTATACACGATGAAGCAATCAGACACGAACGACAAAGGCATCATATGGCTGAAGAATCACCTTGTCTGAATGAAGCGATAAAGCTGAATTGTTACTGATGATTACTTCTTTTGCCTTCTCACGCAGCTCAAGCTCCTGAGGCTCATCCGACATATTGGCAGCAACCAGCCACTTTTCTCCTTTATATCGGCGATAGTAAGCAAAGACCTGTTTGTCTGTATCGATCAGCTCGTATTCCCCCCAAACAATCAATGGATGCTCTTTTCGTAACTGGATTAATTTCTGATACGTGTAAAAAATGGAGGTTGGATCTGCTAACGCCCGTTCTACATTTACCTCAAGATAATTGTCATTGACCGGTAGCCAAGGTGTGCCTTTGGTAAAGCCTGCATTTTCGGAGGAATCCCATTGCATAGGTGTTCTGGCGTTGTCTCGCCCTTTCGTGTTGATAGAAACCATAATGTCCTCTTCTGAAAAACCAGCGGCTCGTCGTTCATGGTACATATTGATGCTTTCAATATCTTGGACTTCTTCAATCGTTTGTACCGGTCGATTGGTCATTCCAATCTCTTCACCTTGGTAAATATAAGGCGTGCCTTTCATCATATGCAGCAAAATCGCAAACATTTTTCCACTTTGCTCGCGGTACTTCTGATCATTGCCCCAACGAGAAATAATTCGCGGTAAATCATGATTGTTCCAAAACAAACTGTTCCAACCTTGATCGCCCAAGGAGGTCTGCCATTTGGAAAGCACTTCTTTTAATTGAGCAATAGCTAATGGCTTTAAGTCCCACTTTTCTTTTCCTTCTTGCTGATCCAGTGTCACATGTTCGAATTGGAAAATCATCGACAGCTCCTGACGTGCAGGATCAGAATACATCTTAGCAATTTCCGGCGTTGCTCCCCAAGTTTCACCGACCGTCATGACATCATGGCTGCCAAAACTCGCCCGATTCATTTCCTGTAAATAGTCATGAAGCTTCGGCCCATTATCAGTCAATCCTTTATCCGGCTGCTTGCCAATCAAATCGATCACATCCATGCGGAAACCACCGATCCCTTTGTCCAACCAGAAATTCATCATGTCATAGATTTCCTTTCTTACCTGCGGATTTTCCCAATTCAAGTCCGGCTGCTTCTTACTGAAAAGATGAAGATAGTATTGTCCACTTGCTTCATCCAGCTGCCAAGCACTACCGCTGAAAATCGAGCGTAAGCCATTTGGCTCTTCTCCTGCAACAGGGTCTCGCCAAATATAATAATCTCGATACGGGCTTTCCTTTGAAGAGGAAGATTCTATAAACCATCGATGTTCATCAGACGTATGGTTGACAACCAAATCCATAATAAGTCGAATTCCGGCCGCAGCGGCCTTTTCAATCAATAGGTCCATATCCACCATCGTACCAAACTCATCCATAATAGCCTGATAATCACTGATATCATAGCCATTATCATCATTAGGTGACTTATAAACCGGAGAAAGCCAGATTGCTGTAATTCCCAGCTTCTTCAAATAATCGATTCTCGAAATGATCCCTTGCAGATCGCCAATACCGTCACCATCACTGTCCTGAAAGCTTCGTGGATAAATCTGGTAAACAACTGCTTGCTGCCACCACTTACCCGTTTGCTCCATCTGCCCCATTGTTTCCTGTTTCATCCTCATACCACCTGCTATCTATGATTTTCTGTCATGTTTCGCATTTTTACTTTCCGGTAGTTCTATAGGCTCTTGCTTCAAAAGGTGCTAAAGTATCTGTCTCTATCGACACCTCATCTGGCTCTTCCATATTGCTCACAACCAAATCCCAGACAGCTTCCTTTGATCCTAATGATCCCGTCAATTGATACTCGGCTGCTTTTCCAGATAGATTGACAAGAATCAAAAATGTTTCATCTACCACTGTACGAAGATACGCATAAATCTGCTCATGGTCAGAAATCAACTCTTCAAAGCTGCCATAAATCAATGCCTGACTTTCCTTACGCAACCGAATCAACTGCTGGTAGAAGCTTAAAACGGACGTTGCATCGGTCAATTGACTCGCTACATTGATTTCCTTGGTATTCGGATTCACAGCAAGCCACGGTTTTGTCTCAGAGAAGCCTCCATAGACTGAGTCGTCCCATTGCATGGGCGTTCGCGCATTATCACGCGTTGTTTGACTGACGATTGCCAAAGCTTCGGCTTTATCCATTCCCTGATCGACGAGCTCCTGATAGATATGCTTCGAATCCAAGGCATTAATTTCATCAATATCAGAAAAGTGCATATTGGTCATCCCAATTTCCTGCCCTTGATAGATAAACGGGGTTCCCTGTAAAAACAGATACATCATCGCCAATGCTTTCGCAGATCGTTCTCGATACACTGGTACCTCACTGCCGAAAACAGATACTGACCGACAGACATCATGATTTTCCATGTAAAGGGCGTTCCAGCCTTTCCCATCCAACGCATATTGCCAACGAGATAAAGCTTGCTTAAAGGCTCGGATATCAAACTGAGCTTCTTTTTGTTTTTTCCATAGACCAATATGCTCAAATTCAAAAATCATATCGAAATAGCCCTCATGACCGGCCCAATCTTCAGCCTCTTCCGCAGTCACACCACTCGCTTCACCAACCGTCATAATATCGTAGCGATCAAATACCTGCTTCAGCTCTTTCAGATACTCCCCGATCCCTGTGATATTTTGATACCTTCCCGCGACATTCTCTGAATCCGTCGGCAAATGGAACGCATCTTTCTTGATATGGGAAATTGCATCGATCCGAAAGCCATCGATCCCTTTGTCTAACCACCAGCTGATCATCGCAAATACTTCTTTTTTCAACTGCTCATTTTCCCAATTCAAATCCGGTTGTTCTTTGGCAAACGCATGGAAATAATACTGCTTAGACTCTTCATCGTATTCCCACACCGAACCACCAAAAATTGCCTGCCAATCAGAAGGCGGCTTTCCTTCTTCCGCATCTCGCCAGATATAATAGTCACGAAACGGGCTGTCTTTGCTCTTCTTCGCTTCCTTAAACCACTCATGTCGATCCGAAGTATGGTTGATGACCAAATCCATGATGACCTTGATTCCCATGTGATGCGCATCTTCCAATAACTGATCAAAATTCGCCATGGTTCCAAACTCTGCCAGAATTTCCTGATAGTGACTGATATCATAGCCGTTATCCACATTCGGAGACTCATAAACCGGATTGATCCAAATAAAATCGATACCCACCGCTTTGAGATACGGCAGCTTCTCTCTAATACCATTCAGATCACCCACACCATCTCCGTTACTATCCTTGAAGCTGCGGGGATAGATTTGGTACCCAACAGCTTCTTTCCACCAGGTCTTTTCCATACGCTCTCCTTCTTTTACTTATACGCCCTGTTCCTCCTTCAATATCAAAGGAACGGTCAATTTTTCTGTTAACAAGCTCGCTTTTCCATAGAGCTGTACTTCCAACGGCTCTCCTTCAAGAAGCTTAATCGTTACCTGCTTTTGATCCGTCATGACTGAAACCAGGCGTCCTCGATAATTAATCGTAAAGGAATACCCTTCCCACATTTCAGGCAAAAACGGATTGAAGCTCAACTGCCCTTGATAGTTCCTCATACCGGCAAAGCCTTGAACGATCGCCAGCCAGCTCCCGCTCATTGATGTAATATGCAATCCGTCATCCGTATCATTGTTATAGTTATCTAAATCTAGACGGGCTGTCCGCTTATATAATTCTACTGCTTTTTCTTCCTGACCTAACTCTGCTGCCAAAATAGCATGCACACATGGTGATAGTGAAGATTCATGTACAGTCAAGGGCTCATAAAACTCGAAATTTCGTTTCTTCTCTTCCAGAGTGAACTGATCACCAAAGAAGTAGATCCCTTGTAGTACATCCGCCTGTTTGATATAGCAACTGCGTAAAATTCGATCCCATGACCAATTTTGATTAAGCGGTCGATCCTCTTTTCTCAATGTTACTGCCGGAGACAGATCCTTATCAAGGAAGGTATCATGCTGAACAAAAATCCCCAGCTCCTCATCTTCGGGATAATACATATTTGTGATAATGTCCTGCCATTTATCCTTCTCAGCTGTGGTAACATTCAGCTCAGCCTTCGATTTTGCATCCGCCTCTTCATAATTCGTCAATGCATAATTTAAGCACCACACCGCAAGATAGTTTGTGTACCAGTTATTATTGACATTGTTTTCATATTCATTGGGACCGGTCACACCATGAATCATGTACTGCTGGTTTCGAATCGAATAGTGGACACGATCGGCCCAAAAACGTGCAACCTCAACAACAACCTTGATGCCATCAGTCAACAAGTAGGATTTATCTCCAGTATACGTTGTATAATCGGCAATTGCATGAATCATCGCACCATTTCTGTGAATTTCTTCAAACGTGATTTCCCATTCATTATGACACTCGACACCGGTAAAGGTCACCATCGGATAAAGAGCCCCATTCAGCCCTTGACGCTGCGCATTGATTTTTGCACCATCTAACTGCTTATAGCGATACTCTAACAGCTTCCGACTCACCTCGGGATCAGCAACAGATAAGTACATTGGCACGATATATGCCTCTGTGTCCCAATAGGTTGCTCCGCCATATTTCTCACCCGTGAAGCCTTTTGGTCCGACATTCAGCCGTTCGTCTTCTCCATAATAGGTCGAGAAAAGCTGAAACAAATTATAGCGTATCCCTTGCTGTGCTTCGTCATCTCCTTGAATCTGAACATCGGCTTTCTGCCAGCGTTCCTGCCAAGCGGCTGTTTGTTTCGCTAGATGCTGATCAAAGCTTTCTGTACTGCTGTTTTGAAGAAGCTGTTGCGCAGTCGCTGCCTGTTCAGCTTCCGGAATATCTCGGCTGGTCACAACTGCGACTGCTTTCTCCAAGCACACGCTTTCTCCCTGTTTGCCACTCCATGTAAACACATCTCCAGTGACAAACGGTTCATTCAGTACCTCACTTGTCGTTTCCTGACGGACAGTGTTTTTCATCATCGCAGTCACTGTGTAACGTGGCGTACCAAAATCATTAGGAATCGTCTGCATCGTTAAATAGCTCGTTTCCCCTTGGTGTTCACGAGCATTCTCTTCCCAGAACATTTCTTCATAATTACTATCTTCATTACGAACCTTGCCATCCATTTTGGATATCAAACGAAGCTCCGGTGTCCCTGTCAAGACCTCCGCGGTTACTCGAACAAACCCCAGCTCCTTTTCTACGATACTGACAAAACGTTCAAAAGTAAATCGAATGACGGTCTGTTCCGCTTCGTAAATAAAGCTTCTAGTCAAAAGTCCATTTCTCATATCTAGCTCCACATGGAAGTCATTTACCTCTGTCTGCGCAAGATCGAGCGGTACATTATCAATGAAAATATCAACAGCGACGAAGTTTACTGCATTGATCACTTTTCCAAAATAGTCCGGGTAGCCATTTTTCCACCAACCAACCCGTGTTTTATCCGGATACCAGACACCTGCAAGATATACCCCCTGATGAGAATCGCCACTGTAGGTTTCCTCAAACATGCCGCGCATTCCCATGTACCCATTGCCAATAGATGTCAAGCTTTCCATCAAGCGTTTGTTTTCTCGATCCAGATGATCTGTTGAAATCTTCCAGGGATCGATGTTAAATAGTCGTTTATGCATGTCAATCCTCCAACTGTTGCCGCAGCCTATTTCACCGCGCCATCGGCAACTCCTTTAATAATTTGTTTTTGCATAACAAAGTAGAAAATGATAACTGGCAGAACTGCGATGACCAAACCGGCTAACGCTAAATGCCATTGCTTTGTATATTGACCAAAGAAGAAGAACATCTTCAATGGGATCGTTTGCGTAGATGGTGAATTGATAACTAATGAAGGAAGTAAATAGTCATTCCATATCCACATTGTGTTCAACACAACAACAGTTACTGTCGTCGGTTTCAGCATCGGGAAGATGACCTTCCAAAATACCTGAAAACGATTCGCTCCATCGATAATTGCTGCTTCGTCCAATGCCTTGGGAATACTTTTCAAAGCCCCATGATAAAGGAAAATCGACATGCTTGCCCCAAAGCCCAGATACATAAAGATAATCCCGGCCTGGTTCAGCATTTGTGCTTTCCCAAATAGTGAAATCAATGGAATCATTACCGATTGAAAAGGAACCAACATAGCCGCCACAAAAACCATAAAGATAAATGTGCTTAGTTTTGTCTGCATCCGCTCCAACGCATACGCACAAAGGGAAGAAAAGATTACAATTACGACCACACTGACTACTGTGATAAGTAATGAATTAAATAAGGTCTTCAAAAAGTCTAATTGTGTAAACGCCTCAGGATAGTTGTCCCAAGTAAAGGAATCCGGTATACCCAACGGATTCGTAAAAATTTCCTGTTTGGTTTTGACTGAGTTGCTGATCATCAAGTAAAACGGAATCAGCCACACGAGACCCAAAATAAACCCTACGGCTGCCCGAAGCAGCTGACTGCTTGCTTTTTGTTTCTGCATTAGACTTCAACCTCTTTTCTTTTCGTCAAGTAAACCTGAGCCAACGAGATAACAGCGACAATGATAAAGAAGATAACTGCTTTTGATTGCGCATACCCCATTTTATTTTCTACAAAGGCACTGTTATAGATGTTCATTGCGACCATCTGTGTTGAGTTGTATGGCCCACCATTTGTCAATGAAAGGTTTTGGTCATAAAGCTTGAAGCTATTAGATAAGGTCATGAACAAGCTAACTGTAAATCCAGGCATAATTAGTGGAAATTTGACATGCCAAAATTTTTGCCAAGCCGTTGCGCCATCTAAATCAGCAGCTTCTAATAATGCGTCATCAACATTTTGTAGATAAGAGATGTAAATAACCATGATATACCCGGACATTTGCCAACACATCACGATCACCAATGCCCAAAATCCGGTTTGCGTTGTTGATAGCCAAGTTTTCAGCGATTCATTGCCAAGGGCATCACCGATAGCACCAAACGCATTGATGAAAATAAATTGCCAAATAAAACCTAAAATCAAACCACCAATTAGATTCGGCATGAAAAATACCGTTCTCAGCAAGTTGGCTCCTTTGAATTTACTAGTAACCAGCATCGCCAGCCCCAAACCAATCACATTGATCAGAAGAATCGATACTACAGCGAATTTCACTGTAAAGCCGATTGCTGACCAAAAGCCGCTATCTGAAAACAGTGCTTGGTAATTGGCCAAGCCGATAAATTCGCCTTTAGCCACTGCATCCCAATTTGTAAACGAATAATAGACACCATATAAAAATGGGATAACCACAACAATGATCAGTGCCAGAACTACAGGTGCTGCAAATAAATAAAACCAGGTTTTCTTTTGATGCTTCATTTTTTTGTCCCCTCCTATGTAACGAGGCTGGGACAGAAGAGCCATACCTTTAGCCGCTTCTGTCCCGCCATATACTCTTACCAAAAAGCAGGATTTCTATCTAACTCTTTCGTACTTGCTTTTTTTGATCCCACTATTTTCTATAAAAACTATTTTCGTTCAGCTGCCCATTTGTCCTGCGATGTCTTCAGAACTTCTTCCCAAGAAGCTTCTCCGGCAACATATTTTTGGATTTGTGCGCCAAGTGTTTGTTCGCCCCAGCCGGAAGGATAACCCATGAACACCCAGCCTGTTGTCTTACCTTCTGTGTAATATGTGTAGACATCTTTAGATAATGGATCTGAAATTTTATCTGTGTCATAGCCTTCATATGCCGGCACAAATTTGAAATCTTCTAAAACGATTTGTTTTCCTTCATCAGAAGTATACAGATAATCAAGGAAATCTTTTGCTGCCTGAACTTCTTCATCGGAACCATTTGGATTCACACCCCAGTACATCGGAACACCAACAGGAATCGTTCCTTCTGTTACACCATCTATTGGGATAGGAAGTAGCCCAATATTTTCTGTTGCCAATTCTTCATCGATATCTTCAATCGTTGTATAAACCCAATTCCCTTGCTGCGTCATTGCTACTTTCCCATTAGAGAATAATTGCTCGACCTGTTGTGAATAATCCAGACTGTTTGTCGGCTGAACAGAATATTTATTAGAAATATCGATGTATTTCTTGAATTGATCGCCATAAGTGAATTCTACTTTGTCTGCTTCAAAAGCTTTCATCACATCATTGTCGAATTCAGCGTTTAAAAATGCATTCGATCCTTGTAACCCTGTGATCCATTGTTCTTTTGCTGCAAGTGCAAACGGTGCATCGATGCCTAACTCATCCTTTTTCTTTTCCAATGTTTTTGCTGCATCTTCAAGGTCAGTCAGAGTCGTGATTGCTTCTGCATCTATGCCTGCTTTTTCAAAAATTTCTTTATTATAAAGTACGCCATAGCCTTCAATGTTATATGGCAATCCCAAAACCTTGCCATCCTTCGTTGCCCCTGTCAATGTACCTTCAAGTGCCTGATCAGCAGCCTTTGTTTCACTTAGATCAGTCAAACTATCAATCCACATATCCACGTCTTCGGGACCACCAATGTTAAAGATATCCGGCTCGTTCCCAGAAGAGAATTTCGATTTCAGCGCTGCTCCATAATCTGAACCACCACCAACTGTTTCAACATTGATTTTTACATCTGGATTTTCTTCTTCATACTTCTTCGCCAACTCTTCAAATTGGTCTTTGAACTCCACTTTAAATTGGAAAATATCGACGGTTGTCTTATCACCAGATGACCCACTATCTGAACCGCCTGCTGAATCAGATGAATTACCACATGCTGCTAATCCAAGAACAACTCCTGATGCCAATAAACCTAAACCAATTTTTTTCCAGTTTCTTTTATTCATTTTGGTCCCTCCAAAATTATTTTTTTGACACCCTTATTGTGCAATCGATTGCGTTATTTTGCAAGCGTTTTTATGATGTTACCGATAACAGGATTCTATTTCTTCTTATTTCTAATAAAATATAGATATAGACCGATTTTAATTATAGATGCACTTAACTAGAAAAAAGTAAGGTCAGCTATTCATTTCGCAAACGAATGCGTTTATTTTCTAAGAATCAATTCTTCCGATTAAACAACAAAAAAAGGCTGTAGCTAAAGCCACAACCTCTTTCACTATTTTCAACTATTTACTGATTCAATATAGCCATTTCCCCTATTCCGCACCTCTAATACGTTCTATTACGGGCTCTTTGTTAACCAATGAGGTTGTGAGAGCAGTCAGTACCAACTGAACAGCAAAAACAATAATTACCAGTAAAACAACTTGAATCAAGGGATAATGATACTCTCTGATCTGCAACAATCGATTAGCTGCGGCATGTAAGTAAACAGCATAACCAATTAGACTACCAAAAACAACAGATGATCCTGTGATGCCGATCGCATAAAATAATCCTTCTGATTGCAGCATACGCTTCATTTGTTTGTTGGACATCCCTATTGCTTGCATCACACCAAGCTCCTTTTTTCGAGTCAAAATACTGTCGATCGTCGTATTGATTAGATTCATGATACCCACAACACCTAAAATAGCCATAATGCCATACCCAGCTCCATTCATCAAAAGCATCGCAGTTTCCCATTGGGCAAGCGTTTCCTGATATGTTTCCATTTCAATCATTTCATTCGAAGAAACGATTTCAGTCAAAGCTTTTTTGACATTTTTTTCTCGCTTCGGATCGACCTTGATATCATAGTAGTTTGTCAGATTATTGCTCGACATTGCTTGCACACTTTCACGCGAGCCAACAAACGAACTATAATTACTTTGCGCTTGCGAAAACTCTCCGATCGCTGCAATTTCCAGCTTTTTGGTATAGCTATTGTCGCCATCAAAAATCGTCACTTCAACAAAATCACCGACACTTACCTCCGGATAATTTCTAGCAAAGGTATCACCGGCAATTACTGCTTCTCCTGTACGTAGCTTCTCATAAGTCACTGCTCCTTCTTTAATACTGGATTGAAGCTCCTTAAATTGCTCTTCCTCTATCCCATTGATAGAAACCCCAAGTGCTTCTCCCGTATAAGAATCCAACAAATCAGGAATTTCGCCACTTATCATTACATGCGCGACGATGTTTTCAACACCCGGAATTGCCGCTATTTTCGCCTCCATCGTATCGTCGAACGGGTTGTTCTGTTGAATGGCTTTCCATTCCCGCTCCGGATTCATCTGATCTCCGCTCCAATGCTCAATCGAAAGACGAAAATCCTCAGCAAGTGTTTCTTTAGCAATTTCACTCGGCTGCATACAATTGAACACAGTTGAAACAACGACGAACAGAATCCCGATTGCTCCTAAAGAGAAGATCGTCATCAGTGTTCTTTTTTTATTGCGGGAAAGCGTTGCCCCGGCAAGCCTATTCAAGGTCAGGTCGATAAAGCCCTGACGCTTTGCTTGATTAGTGGGTGATTGACCTGTATAACGCATCGCTTCAACTGGTAAAATTTTTCCAGCTTGACGCATCGGCTTCAACGACGAAACTACTACTGTAACCAAACTGATCACAATCGTCAACACCACAATCCAAGGAAGAATCAGTTGAACTTCTCCTTGTTCCAATAGTTGCTTCATCACTTTCAATGAGACTGAGTCATCCATAAATGACAACATGACCTTATTGAAAAAGAGCAATGTGCCGGCAATCCCAATTAATAAACCTATAGGAATCGCTACGCCGGTCACGATCAGGTTTTCTCTTAACACGGTTTGGCGAATCTGCTTTTTTGTTGCCCCGAGTGCTTTCAGTTTTCCAAACTCCTGTACCTTGTTGACTAAAGAAACATAATAAATGCTGTAAATCGTCAACGCACCGGCAATCGCAATAATGACTACAAGAACAGCCATGCCAACTAAAAAGCTTGGATCAACGTAGTTAGCAAATAGATACTCCGTATTCACGACCACATCGTCCTTTTTTACATCGAAAGAGTGGCCAATGCTTTCACACGCTTCTTTAATAGCGTCTGTTGAAGATGCAACATGCTCACCTACACGAATCATTACACGGTAGTCTCGTTCGTTTTCTGGAATTGTTTGCTCCATGAAATCTTTAGAGACTAATAGAGTGAAGACGTCTTTTTTCGTTGCCTCCTCACTATCAGGAAGAATCCCTGACAATTTAAAGGTCCCCTCTTTCGCCAAGCTCAGCCCATTTGGTTCATTGCTTTGATAGGGAAAGCTCATTTCATCTCCTAAAACAGCTTCCGAATAGCCCAATAGTCGCAAAGCCTCTCTGCTCACTGCCACCTCATTGCCTTCTTGAGGAGACACCCCCTCTGTAAAGGTCGCTTTGCTCAATTCCTGTGCCGTATTATCCAAATACATCATGTAAAGGTCGGACGTATCGATGACAGCTTGACCAACATCCTGACGCAGCCCAGCCTTCTCAATATCTGCGTGTAGCAACAGCTCATCCTTTTTATCTTCCGAAACATTTCTATACATAGCATGCCAAGTCGGGTAGGTCTTATTTACTGCCTGATTCTGGACATTTATCACACCGATACCAATTGTTATTATCAGAAAAGTCAAAACAGTAGTTAAAACAATCGCTACCCCCGAGAGTAAATTTTTCCCTCTATGGTATTTTGTATTGGCCCAAGCAAGCGTATTGACCATTTTCATCTAGCTCACCCGCCCGTCTTCAATACGAATCACTCGATCAGCCATTTGAGCAATCGCTTCATCATGAGTGATCATGATCAGGGTCTGCCCGAATTGCTCAACAGAATGTTTCAATAAGGACATGACCTCCAGTTCCGTCTTAGTATCCAAGTTTCCTGTTGGTTCATCTGCCAATATAATTGCCGGTCGAGAAGCAATTGCTCTGGCAATCGCTACACGCTGTTGCTGTCCACCTGATAACATGCCAGGCAGCGTTTTTTTCTTTTCCTTGATACCAATCTTTTGCAGTAAGTCATCAATAAAATCTACATCTACTTTTCGATTATCCAAACCAATAGGTAATACCACATTTTCCCAAACGTTCAAAGATGGAATCAAATTGTAGCTTTGAAAAATAAATCCGATTTTCTGACGTCGAAAGACTGCCAACTCCTCATCCTTCATCTCAAATACATTTTTTCCATCAATGTAGATTTCGCCAGAATCTGGTCGATCCAGCCCGCCAACCAGATTCAGCAACGTACTCTTTCCGGAACCGGATTTCCCAATGATCGCAACAAACTCTCCTTTTTTTACTTCCAGACTTGTATGGTCTACGGCTTTTACGATTGTACTACCGTCATTGTAATGTTTTACTAAGTCATTAATTCTTAATACCATTTTTCCATTCCCTCATTTCCTTTTCTATGGTCAGTATATAGAAGGAATCTTTCAGTTTCTTTTCATTCAATATAACAAGTTTGTAAGAATTGGTTTTGGCTCAGAAATCAAAAGAAGGTAGAAGGAACCTAGATATCGTCTTTCTATCGGTTGGTTGCTCTGAGTGCCTACATGTTCCCAAGGTCTTCGTTTCGTTTCAACGGAACCGTTACTTGAAAGTTCGCACCCTGTGGTTGTCGATTTTTCACCAGCAACACACCGCCTTGCTCTTCAATAATCTTACGCGCTAAATATAAGCCAACCCCTGAGCCTTCATTTTCAAGAACAGTTGCCCTTTTTCCACGATAAAAACGACGGTAAATCAAATTGATCTCTTCCGGAGGAATTCCTTCTCCTTCGTCCAGCACTTCAATCAGTGCGTAACTAGGAAGAATCGACCCTCTGATTGTAATAGTCGTTTGCTTTGGTGCATATTTTATTGCATTTTCCAAAATATTACTGATGGCTTCGATCATCCATTTTCTATCTGCAAAAATCAAATGGTCTTCTACTATTTCCACTTCGATCTCCATGCGCTTATCCAAGGCCTTCATAATCAGACCACCAACAATTTGTGCAACCATATCTTGCAAAGAGAAGGCCTCCGCTTTCAAGCTGATCAGCTCCGCCTCCAAATGAGAGAGTCTGACCAAAGAATCCAACATCAGATCCAGCTTATCGATCTGGTTATTCCCTTGCTCTAAAAATGTTTTTCTTTCCTCTGTCGAAAAATTATCTGATCCGGCAATTTCCAGACTCATTTTCAATGAAGCAATAGGAGTTTTCAGCTGATGCGTGATATCTGTGATGACCGATTTAACATTCTCTTCCTCTGATTTTCTTCGTTCTAACAAGACAGCATTTCGACGTTGTTCTTCTTCGAATCGATCAGCTATATTCAGCAATTTTGATTGAAGCTCTTTTTGTCGTTTTTCAAAAATGCACCAAATAAGCAGAAGCAAGAAAAAGCTGACTACAAGAATCAGCCCTGCTCGCAATAAAAATTTTTGTAAATTTTGTTGCTGACGTGTCTTTTTAAACGAGTAGCCATATTTTTCTTCCAGACGTTGTCCTTCAGCTACATTTTGAGGATCTAACTCTGATTCAAAGCCGTCTACAATAGCAGCTTCATCTAACTCATTAGCGAAAGAAAGCGCACCTAGTGTTTGCTGACTATCGATCATTGTTTGCTTTGACAACTCTTGATAACTCCAAAATAAGGCAAAAAGCGTTGCTAAAAGAAGCAAAAAGAAAGCACCTGTCAGAGTTTTTGAACGTCTCTTACCCATATATAGCCGACTCCTCTCACTGTCTTTATTTCCTCTTTCCCTATCTTTTGTCTTAATCGGCTGATATTCACAGAGACCGTGTTGCTATCTACATAGTCCCCTTTATTGTCCCAAACCTTTTCAAGTAATTGCTCTTGCGTCAGAATTTGCTTAGGGTTTTCCATAAAATAAATGAGCATTTGCATTTCCGTTTTACTCAGCTGTACCAGCTCATTTTCAATAAATACTTTCATCTCAGATAAATTCAATCGAAGTGCCCCCGAAGAAAACACCTTTGAATTATTGTCCGGCAATCGTTTGATCAATGCGTTTACCTTAGAAACCAGTATCATTAAACTAAATGGCTTTGTCACATAATCATCCGCACCATGCTCATAGCCGGAAACGATATCATACTCTTGATTATAAGAAGTCAGCATAATAATAATGACCCCTGATTTTTGTCGAACCTCTTTACAGAAATCCAGTCCACTCCCATCGGGAAGAGAGATGTCACTGATAATCAAATTGATTTTTTCAGAAGCAAAGGTCTTTTTCGCTTCATTAATTGTTTTACAGGGATATACTTCGTACCCTTCCTTTATAAGACACAGGGTGATTCCCTGATTCAAATTTGCGTCGTCCTCTAACAATAAAATTTTTTTCATCATGGCTCCTTTCCACAGGTTTTATTACATTTGTTATCTATTAATATAACAAATAAGGAGCTGCTTGGCAGTAGCTGATCCTATATTTGTTTGACATTCAGTAAATTTTGACCCTTCTCTCTAGGCATAGCTATTCAACTGCTTCCCTATTCGTCCAATGGTAGACCTGTATCATAGAACACCAACCATTCTAGCAAACCTTTTTATGGCGAGCGCTGAGTGAATTTTCTTTTAAATTTATTCGAAGAAACTTGTTTTATGAAGAAAAAAGGAGTTAAATGAATGAGGAGTTTTAAGTATTTATTCATTTTTATATACACACAGCAATTTATACGTAAGGAGACACGACTAATGGAACAAATCTTTCCCAATTCTATTTTACAGATGAGTACTATTTTTTTATCCATCGTTATTGAAGCTTTCCCTTTTGTTTTACTCGGCTGTCTGATATCAGGCGCTATCCATGTTTTTCTGACACCCGAACGAGTCATTCGATTGCTACCTGAAAATAAATTTCTCTCCATTTTTTTCGGCAGCATCTTAGGCTTCTTCTTTCCTTCCTGCGAGTGCGGGATCGTACCGATCGTTCATCAGTTTCTGAAAAAAGGGGTGCCTTCCTATACCGCATTCGCTTTCATGTTGACTGCACCAATCATCAATCCAATCGTATTATTTTCTACCTATATTGCTTTTAGTAATTCATGGCAATTTGTCTTTTGGCGTGTTGGCGGCAGTATGCTGATTGCCTTTGCGGTTGGCTTCTGGCTGGCTTTTATCAATAAAGAGCCCATTCTAATAAAAGAGGAAACACAAGAGACAGCTGATGAAGCAGCAGCTTGCTCGACTGATGCTCCTCATGAATCCACCACGTCTTTTCTCTCTAAATCAAAAGAAGTGATCACTCACGGCATTGATGAATTCTTCGACACCGGACGTTATCTGATTATCGGCGCATTACTTGCTTCAGCTATGCAGACCTATCTACCAACTGCCGCCATCCTTCAATTTGGACAAACAAAGCTGCTGGCAATTGCAGTGATGATTTTGATGGCGTTCGTCTTGTCCCTCTGCTCAGAGGCAGATGCGTTTATCGGTTCCTCCTTGCTCAGCTTATTCGGTACCGGCCCTGTTGTCGGTTTCCTCATTTTCGGTCCGATGGTGGATATCAAAAATCTATTGATGATGAAACGCTATTTTAAAGGTTCCTTTATGCTCAAATTTGTTGGTTTAATCACTGTTCTGACAGCAGCATATGCCTATTTTGTTTAAGGAGGAAGACACATGGTTCGCTTTATTATTTTCGCCGGTTACGCTCTACTTATGATGTCCTTACAGATTTCCGGAAAACTCAATCAATATATCAATGTTCATTATCGTTATTTAGCTGTTTTATCAATGGCATTATCTTTGATTCTCGCTGTTTTTCAGTTGTTCCTTTGGATGAACAATGACAAGGACGAAGAACAGGAGCACACCCATAGAGAAGGACACCATCACCACAAGCAAAAACCTATTCAACAGTTAAGTGCCTATATTCTTTTAGCATTGCCCCTAATTGTCGGCTTTGCATTTCCAACGGTCAGCTTAGATACAACCATCGTTGAAGCGAAAGGGTTTCAATTTCCTTTAAGCAAAGAATCAACTGGCGATCCTGATGTTCAAACACAGTATCTGAAGCCGGACACAAGTATCTTCTTTGAAAAAT
This sequence comes from Enterococcus sp. 9E7_DIV0242, assembly GCF_002140975.2. NCBI lineage: Bacteria > Bacillati > Bacillota > Bacilli > Lactobacillales > Enterococcaceae > Enterococcus > Candidatus Enterococcus clewellii. Next base: position 4,319,184 of record NZ_CP147247.1, on the reverse strand, counting down.
CTGACTACGAACAGCAGATGAAAGATTTGATGAGCGAATATGAAGATAAAGAGGTTCTTACAATCACTGATGAGAATTATCTGGAGGTCATGGAGCTGATTTACAACTACCCAAGTGACTTTCTCGGAAAAACAGTCTCCTTCAAGGGCTTTGTTTTTCATTCAAAGGATGATACAGCAGCCAATGCGTTTGTTTTCCGCTTTGGGATTATCCATTGTGTTGCTGATGCAGGTGTCTTTGGACTCCTTACCCAGTTACCTCAAGACGTATCATTCAACAATAACGACTGGGTGGAAATCAAAGGTACGATTACAACGGATTACTATCATCCGTTCAAACGGACACTTCCGATCGTTACCGTATCTACAGCAACAAAAATTGCACCCCCTAAAAACGAATATGTTTATCGAACATTTTAACTATTGATCATGGTCCCAAGACCACTCTCCAAAGAATAATTCAGAGAAAGTCTTGGGATTTTTATTATTTCTTCTGACTCAGCGATGCCCTCACAAAGTCATCCTACCTTTCTGATCTATTTGAGCGATTTGCAACTACTAAAAAAGTGAGATACAATACATTCATCAGACAAGTGAGGGATCAAGATGGAAAACATAGGAAAAAAACTACCTGAACAAGTAGCAGATTCAATTATCAATTACATACATGCACACGAGTTGCAGATTGGCGACAGACTGCCGAACGAATACGAACTGGCAAAAGAGTTAGCCGTGGGACGGAGCACCATCAGAGAAGCCGTTCGTTCCCTTGCTTCTCGTAATGTGTTGGAAGTCAAACAGGGTGCTGGAACCTTCATCAGTAAGAAAAAGGGAATAGCGGACGATCCATTGGGCTTCGGTCTTGTAAAGGACACATTCAAGCTGACCAAGGATCTGTTTGAAATCCGCTATATCTTAGAACCTCGTGTAGCTGCATTAGCTGCAGCTAATGCTACAGAAGAAGAAATTCAAGCAATCGACCATGTGCGCATCGCCATTGAGGAAGCTATGGATACAGATACCGAACGTCAATTAAACCTTGACGTTGAATTCCATTCTTTGATTGCGAAAGCCAGTAATAACGTAGCCATGCATCATCTGATTCCAGTTATCAACGAATCGATGTTCCTCTATAGTGATAGCTACACCAATCAACGAGTCAAGGAAGAAACAATTTTACTGCATAGAGAAATTGTTGCAGCCATCAAAAAGCATGACAGCGATGCAGCTTTCGATGCTATGACCGTCCATATGGCTTATAATCGAATGAATCTGAATCACTTCGAGCAAGCAAAAACGAAGCAATCTCATCTATAACTATATGAATGGAATCAAAAGGGCTGGGGAGCTATTTTCCTCGGTCCTTTTTTCCATTTTTATACGTAAATTCCCTCTTATTTTTAGACCACTTTCCTAACCTTCAATCTGCTCCACCTAATAAATTTTATTCGTCAACCAAAAAGTAAACGTTTTCTATTGACAAATCATCCGATGTATTTTATATTAAATTCATCAGATGATTAAGAAAGGAGAACAACTATGAAATTTAGTTTTAGATGGTATGGTCCATCTGATCCGATTCCTCTTGGTTACATTCGACAAATCCCTAATATGACGGGAATCGTCAGCGCTATATACTCTGTTCCAGTCGGAGAATTATGGCCGGAAAAAGATATCCAATCACTAAAATCCGACGTCGAAGCACATGGAATGCACTTTGAAGTGGTAGAAAGTGTACCCGTACATGAGGATATCAAGTTAGGAAAAGCGACAAGAAGCAAATATATCGAGAATTACAAGGAAAACATCAGACGATTAGCCCAAGTTGGTGTCAAGACGATTTGCTATAATTTTATGCCGGTCTTTGACTGGACACGAACAGATTTGAACTTCATCAACGAGGATTCTTCTTCCTCATTGGCACTTGACCTAAAGGAAATCACTTCTCTTGATCCGTTAACAGAAGACTTTTCACTTCCCGGTTGGGACGAATCTTATTCAAAACACGAATTGAAAGCGTTATTCGAAGCGTATCAGTCTGTAACAGAAGATGACCTTTGGGAAAATCTGGGCTATTTTTTAAATGAAATCATTCCAGTTGCTGAAGAAGTTGGGATCAACATGGCGATTCATCCCGATGACCCGCCCTACCCCATTTTTGGTTTACCTAGGATCATTACAGATAATGCGGCATTTCAACGATTATTTGAGCTCAATCCGAGTTCAGCTAACGGCGTGACTTTCTGTACCGGATCATTGGGCGCAAGAAATGATAATGATATCTATGCTATGCTTGAGGATTATTTAAAAAAAGGAAAAGTTCACTTCATGCATACACGCAACATCCTACTTCATGCAGATAACAGCTTTGAAGAAACGGCCCATATGTCTAAATATGGTTCCGTCGACATGGTCAAAGTTTTCTCTCTATTGAAGCAATACCACTACAATGGCTATGTAAGGCCAGACCACGGAAGGATGATTTGGGGAGAAAATGGACGTCCGGGATATGGGTTGTACGATCGGGCACTTGGCGCAAGTTACTTAAATGGTATTTGGGAAGCTTTACATTATTAAGGGGGAACTATTAATGGAAAATCGAAGTTTTATGGACAAGTTCGCTGATGTTCTAGGCAATGTCGCAACAAAAATCAATAGCCTTCGTTACATCAAAGTAATTAAAGAAGCATTCGCCGCACTGATACCGGTCATCATTACCGGTGCTTTTGGAACCTTGTTTTCTGCCATGGTTTTTGATACGGAAAATGGACTGGCTCAGCTTGGTCCGCTCCAATTTCTTGGCGCATTAAAGCCCATTGCAAACAGCATTTCTTATGTGACACTCAGCTTTCTGACAATTTACGCCGTTTTTCTAATAGGTATTGAGCTGGCAAAATTAAATCAGGTCAAGGGTGTTTTTCCTGGTATTGTAGCGGTTATGTCTTATCTTTCTGTCAACCCGACCACCTTTGAATTTCTTTTTGAAGAGAAATCCGTCATCGCAGAAAATGTATTGGCTAAGCAATTTACAGATACAAAAGGGCTATTTCTAGGCATGTTCATCGCTATCCTATCTATTGAGCTATATTGCTGGTTAGGCAAACAAGATCGACTGAAGCTAAAGATGCCGGATACTGTACCGACAAATGTTTCTGTAAGCTTCTCTGCTCTATTTCCAACGATTCTAACCGTTTCGGGAATCGCTACGCTTGGTTTTGCAGTCAAAGCAATGACTGGCATGTATATGTATGACATCATCTACAATCTTGTACAAAAACCTCTGGAAAATGTGGTACAGGGCCTACCCGGTATTCTATTATTAATGTTTATCGCCCAAGTATTTTGGGTTATTGGGATTCACGGAAATCAAATGGTCAAACCAGTCAGAGAACCATTGCTTTTAGCTGCAATTGCTGTCAACACAGAAGCCTTTGAAGCCGGAAAAGAAATACCGAACATTATCACTATGCCATTTTGGGATATGTACATGAGCATGGGCGGTTCCGGGGTGACAATCGGGCTGTTGATTGCTATATTCTTAGTAGGAAAACGAGACGACATGAAAGAAATTTCCAAGCTGTCTGCAGCTCCAGGCATTTTCAATATCAATGAACCATTGATTTTCGGATTGCCAATCATGCTCAATCCAATTCTAGCTATTCCGTTCATCTTAACACCTTTAGTTACAGGAACAATCGGCTATGTTGCGACCTATCTTGGTTTTGCAGCCAAAGCAGTTGTTATGGTCCCTTGGCCAATGCCACCACTAGTCAATGGCTATCTGGCAACTGCCGGTGATTTCGGTGCGGTAATCACACAGCTGGTCTGTATCATTGTTTCCGTCTTGATTTATCTGCCATTTGTAAAAGTATCCAATCGTCAACAGCTGCAATCAGCTGAATAAATTCTCTTTCGGAGGTACTATCATGAAATTAACTATTCCAGAAAACTTCGTTATTGGAGCGGCTTCATCTGCTTGGCAGACAGAAGGCTGGAAAGGAAAAAAGGACAATCAGGATTCCTTCCTCGATTTGTGGTTCAAAAATGAAACGTTTGTCTGGCATGACGGCTATGGACCGGATGTTGCAACAAACTTTATGGAAAATTACCAAAAAGACATTGATTTAATGAAAGAAATTAAGCTAACCCATTATCGAACATCTATCAACTGGGCTCGCTTCTTTACAGATCATGAAAAACTGATCGTTGATGAAGATTACGCTACTCATATCGATGCTGTTGTAGACAGCCTGATAGCTGCGAATGTGGAACCAATGCTCTGTCTGGAGCATTACGAAGTACCTGCTGTCCTATTGGATAAATATGACGGCTGGAGCTCAAAGGAGGTTGTCGACTTATACACTCGCTATGCCGAAATTGCTTTCAAGCGTTATGGCGATCGGGTCACACAATGGTTTACCTTCAACGAGCCTATCGTTCCACAAACACGCTGTTATCTGGATGCTGTCCGTTGGCCTCACGAACAGGATACAAAAAAATGGATGACTTGGAATTACCACAAAGCATTGGCTACAGCAAAAGTAGTCAAGCTGTTTCATGAAAATGAATACGCTGGACGGATCGGCTGCATTCTGAACCCAGAAATGGTTTACTCGCGTTCAAGTGCTGCACACGATCAAAAAGCAGCGCACATGTACGATTTATTCTTCAATAAAGTCTTTTTTGATCCGATGATTCTTGGTGAGTACCCTAAAGAGCTACTTGATTTATGCCATACACATGATATTATGTTCCCATCAACCAAAGAAGAATTGGCGATCATCAAAAATAATACAGTAGATTTTCTTGGGATCAACCAATACTATCCAAAACGAGTACGAGCGCCACGCTATCAATGGAATGCTGAGACACCTTTCCATCCGGAGATGTTCTACGAAACCTTCGATCTTCCAGGCAGAAAGATGAACAACTCGCGTGGTTGGGAAATTTATCCTAAAGTCATGTATGATATGGCTGTGTATTTGAAGGAGAATTACAGCAACATCCCGTGGCTTGTTACTGAAAACGGCATGGGCCGTGAACAGGAAGAGCAATACATGGATGAAGCTGGACAGGTGCAGGACGATTACCGTATCGATTTTATTTCACAGCACCTAAGCTGGTTGCTTCGTGCCATAGAGGAAGGCGCAAATTGTGAAGGCTACATGCTATGGGCATTTACCGACTGTGTATCCCCAATGAACGCCTTCAAGAATCGCTATGGTTTAGTCCGAATCGAGCTGAATGAAGAGCGAACACGAACATTGAAGAAATCCGGATTTTGGTATAAACAGTTAGTTACTGAACGTCAGCTGATTCTTCCGGACTAACTTTCCCTTTCCCAAAAACTCTCCTTATTCAGATAGACTTCCCTATTTTGAAAATGAAGTCGACTTGTTTAAGGGGAGTTTTTGACTGACAGAAGATTACTATAGACAGGAGAAGACGGCAAATGAATATCGAAATGATTGGCTTAGGAAAAATGGGCATGGGCATTCTAACAAATTTATCTCAAAATAGCAGCTATTCGATTCACTGCACAGACATCAACCGTGATTTAAAGCAACCTTCTGAAGAACTGGGCGCTACCTTCTATCCCACATTATCTGAGCTGCTGACAGCACGAGAAGGAGAAAAACGATTGATTTGGTTAATGCTTCCGGCCGGAAAGCTAACCAATCAAATGGTTCGTGAATGCCTCCCTTTTCTCAAAGAAGGCGACACGATCATCGATGCCGGTAATTCAAAATATACGGATAGCCAAGAAAATGAGCAAGCGTGTCGTGCGCACGGCGTTTTCTTTTTAGATGTAGGTACATCTGGAGGTGTCGAAGGTGCGACAAACGGTGCTTGCATGATGGTTGGTGGTGATCCGAAGCACTATCAAACAATCGAGCCACTTATTATGGACCTTTGCGTACCTGATGGCGCACTCTATTGTGGTCCTTCCGGTAGCGGACATTACTTAAAAATGATTCATAACGGTATCGAATATGGCATGATGCAGTCCATTGCTGAAGGTTTTGATATCCTTGCTCACGCACCCTTTGATTATGATTTGGAAAAAACAGCCAATGTTTTCAATCACGGCTCTGTCATTCGCAGCTGGCTGATGGAGCTGACAGAAAATATCTTTCGTGCTCCGGAGCAGCTTGATGCAATCGAAGGTGTCATCCCTTCCTCTGGTGAAGGTCAATGGACAATCGAAGAAGCCTTACGCTTGAAAATAGCTGCTCCTGTTATCACACAGTCACTTCTCTTCCGTTATTCCTCTGAAAGCAAAGATCGGACTGCTGAAAAGGTTGTCGCCTTACTTAGAAACCAATTTGGTGGACACGCTGCGGTAAAGGAGAACGCGCAATGACAACTCATACAACGTTGACCATTGATGTCGGAACGACTGCAATCAAGCTGTTCCTCTACCAAGGTGCCCAGCTGATCCACCGACAGGAGCACCGAATTAAAACTTATACGGAAGCCAATGGAAAAGTGTATCAAAAGCCTGAGGAATTGCTAGAAACATTGCATACCGTCCTACTTGCTCTAAATGAAGAGACAAAAAGGACAATCGATTTTATTGCCTTGAGCACTGCAATGCACAGTCTACTCCCTGTATTTGACCAAGGCTATGGGGATATTCTGATATGGTCAGATCAGCAAGCAGCAAGTACCATCGACACTTTTAGAAAAACAGCTTTCAGCTCTCTGGTTTATGAAAAGACTGGAACCCCGATCCATTATATGTCACCTTTTTCCAAGCTTTTATGGATCAAAGAAACACATCCCTTTCCTTTACCAGTCAAACAATGGATCGGCTTGAAAGAATTGATTGCTGATTATTTCACAGGAGAATACATCTTGGATTATTCTACAGCTTCTGCAACAGGCTTGTTTAATAGCTCTACACTTGATTGGGATGACGAAATCCTAGCATTCTTAGCTGTAAACAGGACCCAGCTTGCTCAACTGGTAGATACCGATGCGGTTCTCCCTATTGAAGAGCACCGCAAACAAGCACTTGGTTTAAACAGCCACACCCAATTATTGATTGGTGCAAGCGATGGGTGTCTTGCCGCTTTAGCAGGATATTTGAATACTGGCCTTCATACCAGTGTTACACTTGGTACAAGCGGCGCCGTTCGAAAGCTTTCAACAAAGCGTGAATTGGACCCGAATGGAAAAACCTTCTGCTATTATTTGGCTGAAAATCTTTGGGTCTGCGGGGGACCTACGAATAATGGTGGTGCTGTTTTAGAATGGGTCAGTAACCTATTCTTTGATGATTCGACCACGCTTTTCGACCAGCTAGGCAACGTACTGAGCAGCACCTCACCAGGAGCGAATGGATTACAGTTCCTGCCTTTTATTAACGGAGAACGAGCACCTATGTGGAATCCTTTTGTTAAAGGCTCTTATCAAGGAATCACCATGACGCATCGCCGCTCAGAGTTCATTCGCGCAGCTGTCGAAGGGATGATTTTGAATCTGAAAATGATTATGGAGACTGTTGAAATTTCAGATGAAGAGGTCTCAATCAACGGCGGTGTTTTCAGACACACGGAGCTGACACAGCTAACTGCAAATATTCTTGGAAAAGATTGCTTGCTCTCTGCGCATAACGAACCGGGATTCGGATTATTAGGATTGCAAGAGACTGATCTTAAGACATCATCCACCCCTTCCTTTAAACTTATAAAAAAAGATAATGAGCAGGTTCAGCTGTATCAATCCGTTTATCAGCATTTTATACACTCAGTCATTACTTATGAAAACCGCCATTTATAAAGAATCAGAAGTATTTGAGCCACACAACAAATACTTCTGATTCTTTCATTGTTTTTTCAGAAATTGATCGTTTATTAAAAAAGGATAAATTCAAAATCCCTTTACAGATAATTGCTTTACAATTACCTAGCTTTTCCATTAAAATCTTTTTTGAGTCAAAAAATAGAACGGAAAGGACGATTACCATATGACTGATGTTTACCCGTACGGGATTACCATAAAGCAAAAGCTAAAACAGTTAGCTCACATAACGGCTAGCCCTTCTCTTTTTCAGTGGCTGCAATGGAGTAACCCACTTATGGAGCGGGTGAGCCGCGAATGATCTATACCTACATAGAAAAAAATCTGTTAAGGGCAGTCGAACTAACTGATCTGTTATTAGGCGAAGAATATGTTAGTCCTATGAGCATCGCCGCTCATCTAAAGTGCACACCTGTCACAGTCGCAAATGATATCAATTATCTGCGTAATACCTTACATATAACCATTTTAGAAAACAGCTCCGGAGATTTTCGAATCGATCCATTTACTGAAGGAAATCGAGAAATTCTCGGCAAAAAGATATATGCACAATCACTCTTTTTAAAAGCCCTGACTTACTTTCTACAACCTTTTGAAAAAAAGTACATTGAGTTCATCGATGAGCAATTTATCTCTGTATCAAAAGGGTATCTTCTCAGAGCAACCGTAGAAAAATTTCTAAAAGAGCTTGGTTTAACGATTTCAGATAATCAAATAACAGGAGATTTAATCAAGATTCGTTTTTTAGTCTCCGTTCTAACCAGACAATTCGGTTTAGATCTAATTGCTTTTGACAAAACAATTACAGAAAAGTCGTTAATCGCTCTTCAAGCTGTAGAAACCAGTCTATCAATTACTTTTTCCAATAGTGAAAAGCAATTTTTCACCGCTTTGCTTCAAACAACCACTGCTCAAAATATGCCTAAAGGATGTTTGTATTTCCCATCTGAAACCCTAGAATCTATTCGTAGTTATTTGCGACCTGTTGCTTTTGAAGAGGCAATCAAAGAGCATTTCCAGCCTGTTTGGGGAGATCAGTTTGATGTAGAGTATTTATTTTCACTGCTATCTTTAATGATCATTAATACGCACGTCTTCGATCAGACCATGGCACCTGAAACATTAGCAGCATATCAAGAGAATTTTTTGAATGATCCAAGTGTTCACCGTCTAACAGATTTATTCGAAGAATCGTTCTCTATAAAGCTTACAGAAAAAGAGTGGTTTCTGTCTGCCATTTTTATTTTTTTGAAAGACATAACCTTAGATTTACATCCTTTGATTTCAACAGAATACTTACGTGTTGGCAGAACAGATACCGGCATCTACAGTAAAGTGGCGTGCATCATCCAAAAGTGGAACACTTACGGCCTGCATATCACAACAAAGCATATCCAGGTTCTGTGCTGTCGTCTCAGCCCGTTTATACTCAAAAAACAGGTCTCAACGATTGCCTTGATCTCAGAAAATAGCATGGACAGCCATATCACAAAGATGATGATTCAGGATTTTCTTCCTCAAACGATCCGTTTCTCTATCCATTCCAATCTATTGGAGGCAAAAAAAGAGAACGAAAAAATAAACGAAACCTTATTCGTTATTGACAAAAATGCTTATCTACCAAAAGAGTGTCAAGTAGCGATCCGTTCTCTGTTCATCGATTTCCCTCCTGAAACAAAAGAGCTGCAAAAGCTTTTAGCCTGCACATTTCTTTGATAGAAAATAGAAAAAAAGCTGTTGCATTTTTTCTGCAACAGCCTTTTTCCCAGCTAGCTAATTTGAAAAAGAACAGAATCTTCGGCTTCTGCCATCCGATTGAAATTTAGTATTTTTTCAAAATGAGCCGTCTTGTACTCTTTATCGATAAGTGCAACGATTTCTTGATCGGAAAGCTCATTAAGTAACCCACGACTGGAAATATAAAACTTTACCAGACGAAGTTTGGCATCAAGTCTCATTAGTTGAGGCAATATCTCGTAAAAATTTTCTCCGTTGATTGTAAGAACGAGTTCATTCGCTTTTTGACAAAGCTCTTTCGCATAGTCTGATAAGGGATTCCCAGCTTCTGAGCGGCTATCGTTCTGCTCAAAAGCCATAGAATTCCACAATCCGCACCATTTTTTCACTATAGTTCCCTCCATTTTTATTCATTTTTCAAGACTCAAAGAACACTTTCTTTAAGAAGTCATTTATTATTATAAATATTTTTGAGTTTCTTTTTTCCAAACCTTTAAAAAGAAAAATGGAAAGATACAAACGCCTTCTACAGATTATCTGACCTTTTTGACGGAACAGTACATACAAAGCTATTAAGCTCCTTTTAGGAAGAAGCCAGCTTTTCCAGTTAGCTGATTTCGCTTTAGAAGCCCTTGCCTGTATTCGTACTGGTGAATTTCTCCCACAGAATTTTTACGATCCTTTAACCGAAAAAAAAGCTTTGGAATCTTCTAAACGATTACCAAAGCTTTCACCCCTTATACAAAAAAGTGGGCCCATCTATTCAATTTTTGTTTTATAAATGATTTTCGCTCTATAGCTGCCTGGTTTAGCAAATAGCCAATTCATTTCCCCGATTTCAATCCCTAAGGTAACTGATTTTTCCTGCCCTTGTATCAGCTCAGCCTCATTCCAAGTGTCCTCTGTCCAAAGTACATTATTACTTTTGACTATAAAAGGGACTTTATTCACTCCATTTTCATGTATAAATTCGTCCGATGTTGTTGTCAGTCGAATTATCTTTCCAGGCTCGATTGTTCCGTAGATAGAAACTTCCCCAATCTCTGCTTGTCGTTCCGTAATTACTTGATCAGGCGGAATCATCACTACGTAATCACTCGGACAGTTAGCTGAAACTTCTGTCGTTTCAGCCGCCACTGTAGTCGGTTGGAAAGCAAGCATGCCGAACAGCAGAATGCTGCTTGCGATTACCTTCTTCTTCATGTAAGCTCTTCCCCTTCGCTCTCTGTTTTCTATTTGTAGGATGCGGAAAAAACAAGTTCTGTTTTATAGTCACCCGCTAATTTGTTTCCTTGAGGAATCCCCAGATCAATGACACTTATCGGTGTTTCCTCCGCAACAAAGCCCTTGAAGCTTCCCACTACTCGATTAGCACTTGTTACATCATTGCCTGCTGTTTTGATCGAACTCACTAGCTTCCCTTCTGATGCATTCTCTCGACTAAGGGTTATTTCTCCATCCGCTGTTAATCCATCGATCAGTCTGACCTCTACTTCACTGCTTGGTGACAGATTCCGATTGACCGTACTAAGTACTAATTCTGTAGTTTCTGAGAAGCTTAATTGCACTTTTGCTGGAATAATCAATGTATAGCTACTAGCATGATCATAGCTCACCTTTGTCTGTCTATTAGCCAGCGCTTCCTGACCAAAACAGCAGCATACTACAGTCATTACTAATGCTATAATTATTCTTTTTATCCATATCTTCTTCATCTCTATCCTCCTCAATCGCTCAGATGACTAAAAGTAAGCATTCTATTTCAGAGCCGTTAAGCGGTGAAGGCGTCTCTTCTATGGTGTAACATTCATATTTCAGTACAGCTTCAGGGTATTCACCTGCTGAAAGGGGTTGATTCAACTCAATGTTATAGATACCGTAGCCAGGCTCTATTAGCTTTGACTCCCATAAGGTTGTTTCACCCACAGATAATGTTAATTTGAAATAACAGACGTTTTGCTCCGGATTATAAAAATTCACCGCTTGTTCTTTTGTATCTGCTTTAAGCGTCAGAGATTCAAAACCAGGGATAGCAATTCGATCAGCAGCCTTCTTAGCTCCCTGCTCCTTTTTCCCAGTCCAAGCTTCTCCTTCGGTCTCCAAAGCGGCTATATCCTTTTCTTGCGCCCCCACATTTCCAAAATAGAAGATGGACGCACCGGAAATAAGAATAGCCATAAGCAGTATTTGGATGATTCGTCCTCTTTTCATAGTGACCTCCTTAATTATACGTAACCTTAAATGTCAGTGTATTGCTGTATCTTCCAGCTTGAGGATTCACTGGCAGAGTGAAATCGATAGCCGCTGTTTTTTCGACCTCACTACCTAATAATTGCGTTGGTTCCACAATCAACACTGTCTCAGATTCTCCAGTGTCAGCCCAAGTCAATTGTGTCGTACAGGTCACTGCCGGATCTTCTTCATTCATTAGCATAAACTCATTGGCATCAGATAACTCATTTTCAGTTTTAGACAACACAACCTTCAACGTTTTTTCAAGCCCTCTATTGGTTCCCTTAATAGTAATCGCAGTGTCATCGTTTAAGGAAAGCGTTGCTGGAATTTCTACTGTATAGGCCTCGATCCATTTAGCATATGCTGTCATAGATCTTACTGCTTCCTTTGAAAAATCAAATACTTCTGTGTATTCCGGACTGGTGTACCAACCAAGGAATTGATGATTCTCCTTCACTGACCCAGCCGGTTCTGTCCAATATTGAGCAATATTCGGATCATTTAAAATATCTTGACTTGGTATCGTCGTTCCGCCATAGGTCTCAAAATTCAACGTATAGATATAACCAATTCGATACGTATTTTCTTTTCCATTTGCATTGTGATAAGCAACCAGCTCTGATGTTGAAGAAAGTTGAACATTGTCTTGATCATACCAATACGCAGTATAGTCAACTGAAATAGGCAACTCTCGCAAGTACATATAATCATACATGAGGATGTCTTTTCCTAAAGTTATTACTTCTATAAAATCACTTTTAGAAAATACACCAGTATTAGATCTAGAATTTCTATTATTAAGGTTGGGCAATTTCAGCTCTTTCAAATCAAGATCAGCAAACATATAGCTCATATACAATGTTTTTTCTGTATTGAAGTGATCGACATCTAAACTAGTTAAACTCTTACATCCTTGAAACATATAGTCCATGTTTGTCGTATTAGTTGTATCAAAAGAACTGACATCCAATTGTTTCAAACTAGAACAATTTGCAAAGATAGCCGGCATTTGTGTCGTTTTTCGTGTATCAAACGAAGTAACATTTAAATCCGTCAATGCTGTACAATACCTAAACATATACCTCATTGTAACGACTGAGCTTGTATCAAAAGAGGCAAGATCTAATGTTTTCAAGCTCTGATTATGCTGGAACATATTATCCATATTCGTTGCATAGCTTGTAGAAAAACCAGCCAAATCTAATTCAGTAATTTTAGGATTAAATGAGAACATATAAGAAAAATCTCTATTTTTCTCAAATCTTGTATTTGTTAGATTTAGTTCAAGACAATCCGTTAGTGAAGCAAACATTACTTGCGCATTTAAAATATTCTCGCAATTTTTATTAGAGAAATCCAGTGTTGTCAATGCTTCACATCCAGCAAACATATATTCAGCATACCGTACTTGGCCCATTTCAAAATTAGTGACATCCAATTCGGTTATGCTTTTACAATTTAGAAACATCTTATTCATTCTCTCAACTTTTGCGGTATTAAAGCCACTGATGTTTAACTGTTTCACATTGATACACCCCTCGAACATACTGTCCATCATCTTTACATTCGCAGTATCAAAATGCCCTACCTCTAATTCTTCTACGGTCAAATTGCGAAACATCCCTCTCATTCCTTCAGCCTTTGAAGTATTAAAATTTAATATGTCAAGTTCTGTCAAACTACTACAGCTATCAAACATATAACTTAAATTCGTCACATTCTCAGTATTAAAATGACTGACATCAATCGCTTCGAGCTTGCTGCACAAGGCAAACAGCCCGTCCATTGCAGTTGTCTTTGCCGTATTAAACGCAGTAACATCTAAATTTTTCACGTTTTGACAATTGTAAAACATATTGGTCATTGTTATGACATTTTCTGTATTGAATCCTTCAATTGCCAAAGCAGTAACACTGGAACAGTCCTGAAACATAGAAGCCATATCTGTCACTTTGTTTGTATTAAACGAGGCTACTTCTATTTTTGATAGACTTTTACACCCGCGAAACATCTGACTCATATCCACCACATTTGATGTATCAAAATTTGCAGTATTCACTTCAGTCAGGCTTGCACATTCAAAAAACATACTACTCATAGTTGTCACATTACTGGTATCAAAGCCACCAATTTCCAACTTTTCCAATTTCGAACAGTTGTAGAACATACTACTCATGTTTGTCACTTTATTGGTAGAAAAATTTGAAACATCTAATACTGTAAGTTCTCGGCAAGCTATAAACATGCCAGACATGTTAACGACCTGTGACGTATCAAAGCCGCTGGCATCAAGGCTCATAATTTTATTACAGCCATAAAACATTTGTGCCATACTCGTTACTTTGCTTGTTTTGAAATTCGTAATATCTAGACTACTTAAAGAACTACAATTAAAAAACATCCCACCCATACCAGTCACATTGTCAGTTGTGAAATGGCTCACATCAAGCGATATTAGGTTACTGCAATCCCTAAACATCTCTGTCATGTTGGTTACTTTTCCAGTATCAAAACTACTGATATCAAGAGCAGTCAAACTGCTGCACCCATAAAACATTTGTGCCATATTTTCGGCATTTCCAGTATCAAAACCCGTAACATCCAAAGTTGTTAAAGCACTACAATACATGAACATCCATCTAAAATTCGTTACTTTTGCAGTATCAAAGCTGCTTAAATCGACACTTGATAGTTTTGTGCAATAATAGAATAAAGAATCAAAGCTAGTTGTATCACTTGTATCCAGTACTCCTTCAACTGTAACCAATTCTCTATACATAGAGAAGTAGCTGCCCATGTCACGACTCGCTTTCACCCCATTCTCAAAGCGGATCGTTTTTACAATTGATTTATTTATAGTTTTTTCCCAAGTCTTATTACTTCCAGTTGGTAACCTTCCGCCTGACAAAACCAATATGCCAGTATCGCTATCAAAGGTCCATTCCCCCTCTTCGACACCACTCCCATAATTTCCTGAAAGTAAGGTATCTGTCAAAGCATTTATGTCACTTCTCTCACTATTCGCAAACCTGTTGTTCATTACTGCTTGTTCCGTTGTTGATTGTTCTACTGCATAACCATTTTTTACCGCAGCTAAATTGAGCAACAATAACAGACTTGCATATAGAAACTTCTTTTTTTTCATCTCCCAAATCCTCCTGATCCTAATGCACTTATAACTCTAATTATTATTTTAAGTTGATAAGAGTTTTGACAATAAGCAAATTCATGTGTATCTATGTATGAATAATTTTCCCTTTGCACTAATTCTCCTCTTCAAACAAATAATATAAAATTTTTTTCAAAAATAAATTTACATTTCTAACGTTTTTGTAAACTTCTAACATGAAATGCTGTGATATTAATAATATAGTATGTTTTTTTCTTTTAGTGACAAGTCAATAGAAGCTTTCATTTAAAGGTATAATTGTTTTCTTTTATTCTCTAAATACTTGTTTGAACAGTTCAACAGCCAGAATTCACAAAAAACGGACAATTATCATCCGATTTTCGGTAGATATATTCTATTTTTTTAAGTTATTTTATTATATATATCAAAAAAATACGGATTTATTAGAAAACACTTCTCTCTCTTCGAAAATCGATAAGCTTAAATCCTCTTCTTTCTCGTAGCGCAAGAGAACCTACAAAAAATAAGGAGGGCTATAAATGGAAAATCATGATATTACGAACCTCATAAAAATGAGTACGTTAACCCTACTCCAAACAAAACATATCGGATCGATTACGATTACAGAAATTGCCAATAAATCTTATATCAGTCGAGTAACTTTCTATAATTACTTTCAAAATAAAGAAGAAATCATTGATTCTTTGGTATCAGAAATCATAGAAGGCTTCAGCACTATTCAAAAAAGAAATAGTTCTTTTTTGAATGGTATCGACATGTCAGATACTGATCAAATAAAAAATACTCTCTTTCCAAATACGCTTGAAATTGCTGCTTTCTTTAAAGAAAAAGAAGCGCTGATCACAGGGCTTCTTTCTGAAAACAGTGGTATACAATTTATGGACATTCTTTATGATCAATACTATCAACATTTTCTAACAGCACTTCCACAAGTATTTTTTATCAAATTTGCACCCGATATTATTGAATTCTATGCCACTTATATGACAAAAGGTGTCGCTGCGTTAGTAGAGACTTGGTTCCAGTCCGGGTTCAAAAGTTCAACTGAAATGATTTCTCACGCAATTCTCAATATGTTGGCACCTGCACTTAGTGACCTGTATAGCGAAAAACGTTCGTTATACAGATGCTCATAAAGCATCCTCTCAGATTTACTACGTAATCAAGTTCTATTATTTTACTATGCTAGTCCTTACAAATTCTCCTTAATAAACGACGATAAATTCAAAACAAAGAACCATTAAATCCTCGGAAAATTCTTTATCAAAACTCTCCATAAGCTCTGTAAAAAAACAGTGGTGAATCGCTCGCCAATAGGCAAGAGAACGATCACCTTCGCCTTCCAAATAAGCATGTTCAGCAGATACCTCGGAAAAGGGAACGCAAGAGGTTTTTGTCACTCGGACAACATTTGTTGGTCTTCCAGCAAATGTTGTTAGGATGTGATAACTGCCAACTTGCGGCATGGGCTCCTGATTCCTTTCATAGATGTACGCAAGAGTAGCCGTAGCCGTTTTCTCACCATTTTTTACAAGTTCTGTCAATTCATCCGCAAACGCTTCATCCTTTGGATCATCCGTCATAAAATGCCAGGATTGATACAGTTGATCTGCTATACCGCTCTTTTCATCTACCGTTGCAAGATACGCTTGCCAAAATTCCTCAATCATTGTTCTCCTCCTTATTGCATAGAATAGGACAAATCACCACATTCTTCTTTCATTGTTTCTATTACCTAAAAATGTTAGAAAATTACTTTACTTCCAATTTCTATTACTGTTGCAAACTCGCTTCTTGTAAATACAATAGTGGAAAAATAGAAAAAAGAAGTTTACAATTTATTTTATTTTGTAATTTTATATCATTCATAGCTGTGCTATAAAAAAAATTACACTTATATTAAAAAATAATTCCTTTTCTTTCAGTTCTTATGGTTAATTATTTTGAAGAATCTCTACTTTGAGTCTATACTGAAAATGGGGGGATTCCGATGGATTATTATCGTATCTTTGATACACCAACAAACTCGATGCTCATCTTGTTGGAACAGCTTCAAAACAGGCAAGATTGGTTGACCATAAGCGAGCTTTCTGATCATACGTCATTGGAAAGAAAAACCGTTCAAAAATATATGAAAGACTGGCAAGTTTTACTTAAGAACAGTACTGACCCAGAGCTTCAAGAGCTCCTTATTTTTTCTAAAGGAAAAGGTTACTCTTTCTCAGGAGATGGCAATAGTTTTCAGAAATGCGTCTACTTGGTTATTAAAAATTCTTATATTTACGCTTTAATGGAGAAATTATTTTTCGAACCGGAAATTTCTTTAAAAAAATTCACTACAAAGCAATTTATCAGTGAGTACACCCTTCTGAGAAGAATACGTAAACTCAATCATGTATTTTCAAGATTAAATATTTCAATAGCTTTATCAAAAGGATTCCTATCGTTACAAGGTCCGGAACCACAAATAAGGTATCTGGGCTATATCTTTTTTTGGAAGCTGTACCGCGGATTAGGCTGGCCGTTTCCCTTTGTGAACGAGCAAAAAATCCGCAGCTATGTAAATGAACATATGCTTCCTTTTCTAACATTAAATGAGACGACAATTATTGAACTGACCTATGTATTAGCTCTCAATTTGACAAGATTTCATTTATCTAAAACAGTCAGGCTTTCTGATCTTCCCATATATACAGAACAGCTTAATAAATCCATATTTACTGATTTCGAAAAGAGTGTTGCTAGTTTAAAAAATCAGTTTTATCTCTCAGAGGATGAATGTCATTATTTTGCACTTATTTTACAAACAAAACCCCAATTTTATACAATCGATCGCTTTTTGGAAAAAAGTATTATCGGCCATAAGAAAATGAATACTAGTATTTATCCACTATATGAGGAATATATTGCCTTTGATCAATTGAATGTTAGCACAAAACTTACCTTTGAGTTCTCAAAAAAATTGTATTTTGGAACAATCCTAATTGGTTTTCTTACGGAAGATATATTTAAAAATTTTGGAACAACGGCAAAAGGTTTTGACTATCTCAGTTATATTGGTCAAACCTATCCAAACCTGATTCCAGCTATCAAAAATCGATTAAAGCAGCTTGCTACAAAGAATACTCTGACAAGAAACAGGGTTCTTCTCTTAAGACTATGCGAAGCTTACGCCTTGCTCAATCAGCCGACTGATTTTGAGCCGCTTATTTTAATCCGCTCAGAAATGGATTTATCTACTGTAACAGAAGAAATTTATATAAAGAACCTAACAAACTTGCTGTCACCTTATTTACATGTTCAATTTGTTCATCGATTTGAACACCAATTGTCTGTAGATATGATTGTGGGTAATAGCGTTGTACAGGATAATGCATTTTCTAAAGAGAATATCCCACGGATCTATATCCCAAATGATATCCATAAAATCGATCTTCAACTGCTTGTAAAAACCATCAAAAATTTAGCCAACCAAAAAAGCGAACTTCTTCAACGAAACTGAGATTTCATCAAGCTATTTCAACCTTATATTTTTTTGACTGTTGAAAGTTCTCTAGCAGTCTCTGCTTTTGTGCATGATGATAAACTAATTTAAGAAAGTCTCACTTCGCTTCTTCTATAAAAGGTACTGTCTGAAAGTTGCAATGAATCTGACCAGCATTTAAATAAACAGAGATCTTGTATCAAGAAAACTAAATTTTTATCGTATCTTTCACAGCAAAAAACACCCCCCGAAAAAAATTTCCGAGGGGTGAATCATTTATAAATAATTATTTGTTTTTAAGGTTATAGAAAGATTTCAACCCTTTGTATTGAGCAACTTCACCAAGTTGGTCTTCGATACGTAGTAATTGGTTGTATTTTGCAATACGGTCAGTACGTGAAAGAGAACCAGTTTTGATTTGTCCAGCGTTTGTTGCAACAGCGATATCAGAGATTGTAGAATCTTCTGTTTCACCTGAACGGTGAGATACAACTGCAGTGTAGCCAGCTTCTTTAGCCATTTCAATCGCTTCGAATGTTTCAGTCAAAGTACCAATTTGGTTCACTTTGATAAGGATTGAGTTAGCGATACCTTTTTCGATACCTTCAGCCAATTTAGTTGTGTTTGTTACGAACAAGTCGTCACCAACTAATTGAACTTTATCGCCCATAACTTCAGTCATTTTCTTGAAGCCATCCCAGTCGTTTTCATCTAATCCATCTTCGATAGAGATGATTGGGTATTTAGCAACTAAGTCACTGTAGAATTGGATCATTTCTTCGGTTGTTTTTTCGCCTTCACCTGAATCAGCTAAAACGTAAACACCTTTTTCTTTGTCGTAGAATTCAGAAGCTGCAGCATCCATAGCAAGAACGATATCTTTACCAGGTACATAACCAGCTTTTTCGATAGCTTCGATGATTACTTCAAAGCCTTCTTCGTTAGAACCTAAGTTAGGAGCGAAACCACCTTCGTCACCTACTGAAGTAGCTAAACCTTTAGCTTTTAAGATAGCAGCCAAAGCGTGGAATACTTCTGCACCCATACGTAAACCTTCTTTGAATGAAGGAGCGCCTACAGGCATGATCATGAATTCTTGGAAGTCGATACTGTTGTCAGCATGAGATCCACCGTTGATGATGTTCATCATTGGAGTTGGCAATACTTTTGTATTGAATCCGCCCAAGTAGTGGTATAAAGGTACTTCAAGGTAGTCAGCAGCAGCACGAGCTACGGCGATAGAAACACCAAGAATAGCGTTCGCACCTAATTTACCTTTGTTAGGAGTTCCATCTAAATCGATCATAGCTTTGTCGATAGCCATTTGATCACGAACATCGTAACCAATGATTGCTTCAGCGATGATGTTGTTTACGTTGTCAACTGCTTTAGTAACCCCTTTACCTAGGTAACGAGATTTGTCGCCGTCGCGTAATTCAACCGCTTCGTATTCACCAGTTGAAGCTCCTGAAGGAACCATTCCGCGGCCAAAAGCTCCGCTTTCAGTGTATACTTCTACTTCGATTGTTGGGTTACCGCGTGAGTCAAGGACTTCGCGAGCATATACATCAGTAATAATTGACATGTTTTGTCTCTCCTTTAAAATGTTTTTATACTAAGGGGATTCTCCCTTAATTACGATTGTAGTTAATTTTCCGCAAGTTAGCAATGAATTTCTTCTATCTTTATGAAATAAATTCATTTTGTGCAGTTTTTGCAGAGGAATTATGCTGAATTATTTCACAGCATCCAATAATGCTAAGAATGAATCTGCTTCAAGGCTTGCTCCGCCGACCAATGCACCATCAACATTTTCTTTCGCCATATATTCAGCAATGTTTTCTGGCTTCACTGAACCGCCGTATTGGATACGTACGCTTTCAGATACTTCTTTGCCATATAATTTTTCAACGGTTTTACGAACAACACCACAGATTTCATCAGCGATCGTTGCATCCGCAGATTTACCAGTTCCGATTGCCCAGATTGGTTCATAAGCAATAACAAGATTACTTACTTGTCCATCTGTTAAGCCTTCTAAACCAGCAGTGATTTGTCCTTCGATCCATTCAGCTGTTTTACCAGCTTCGTATGTTTCTAAAGATTCACCACAACAGAAGATTGGGATCATACCGTTAGCAAAAATTGCTTTTGCTTTTTTGTTGATATCCGCATCTGTTTCATGGAAATACTCACGACGTTCAGAGTGACCAATGATTACATAGTCCAAACCTAAGTCAGAAAGTGCTGCCGGAGAAGTTTCTCCAGTGAATGCACCACTATTTTCCCAGTAGCAGTTTTGAGCTGAAATTTTCAATTCAGTTCCTTTAGCTGCTTCAACTAGCTCTTGTAAGAAGAGTGCTGGAGAACCAATCACTGAATCCACTTTATCATTAGCAGGAATTTTTGTTTTTACTGCTTCAGCAAATTCTTTCGCTTCTTTAGCAGTTTTGTTCATTTTCCAGTTACCGGCAATAATTGGTTTACGCATTAGAACACGTCCTTTTCTTTTGTGTTGTTACAAAGAGGCTCTGATGATTCCATACCTCGATTTTCAAGATTACCGAATCGTTAAGCTTTTATTATTATCTAGCTGTATGAGCTAGCTTCCTTCGACAAATAGACAAAATTTTCTAAGAATTTTTTTGAATTCTTGAATATTTTCCTAATTTGCTTGAAAGCTGATCGAGCTCATTCCACTTTTACTATTATCTAGCTTCTCGATTCAATCTCTTCGACAAATAGATAAATTTATAGTAAAGGCAAAGGGCACCTTTATATAAATTTCCTAATTTGCTTGGAGCTTACCGAATCGCTAAGCTTTTATTATTTATCGTTAATCGCTGCTAGTCCTGGTAATGTTTTACCTTCAAGTAATTCTAAGCTTGCGCCGCCACCTGTTGAGATGTGCGTGAATTTGTCGGCAAAGCCTAATTGGATTGCTGCAGCTGCTGAATCGCCACCACCAATGATTGTCGTTGCATCTTCAAGATTAGCGATTGCTTCACATACACCGATTGTTCCTTTAGCGAAGTTGCTCATTTCAAATACACCCATTGGTCCATTCCATACAACAGTTTTAGCGCCTGCTAATTCTTTTGTGAACAGCTCAATTGATTTAGGTCCGATATCTAAGCCCATGTATCCTTCTGGAACAGCTTCTCCGTCAGTTACAACTGTTTCAACATCGTTGCTGAATTCTTTTGCACATACAGAGTCGACAGGTAATACTAATTTGTCGCCAGCTTTTTCGATCAATTCTTTTGCCAAAGCTACTTTATCTTCTTCAACTAGAGAATTTCCGATTTCGATTCCTTTTGCTTTGTAGAATGTATAAGTCATTCCGCCACCGATTAAAATTTTATCAGCTTTAGCAATCAGATTTTCAATAACACCGATTTTATCAGAAACTTTTGCTCCACCAAGAATCGCTACAAATGGGCGTTTTGGTGCTTCAACAGCTTCACCGATAAATTGGATTTCTTTATCCATAAGGAAACCAGCTACTGTTGTAATACCAGTAGACGCAATCCCTACGTTAGAAGCATGCGCACGGTGAGCTGTACCGAAAGCATCGTTCACGAATACATCGCCTAATGAAGCCCAGTATTTACCAAGCTCAGCATCATTTCCGCTTTCTTTCTTCCCATCAATATCTTCAAAACGAGTGTTTTCAAATACTAAAACGTCGCCGTCTTTCATATTATTAACAGCAGCTTCTAATTCCGCACCACGAGTTTCAGGTACAAATGTTACAGGTTTGCCAAGTAGCTCGCCTAAACGTTCAGCAACTGGTTTTAATGATTTGCCCGCTTTGTCTTCTTCTGTTTTTACACGACCTAAATGAGAGAAAAGGATTGCCTTTCCGCCGTTTTCGATCACATACTTGATTGTTGGTAAAGCCGCAACGATACGGTTGTCATTCGTAATGACGCCATCTTTCAACGGTACATTGAAATCCACACGAACTAATACTTTTTTGTCTTTTAAATCTACATCCTTGATTGTCTTTTTAGCCATTCGTAAATTTCCCTCCTGTATATTATATAAATTCTGTTAAATCAATAAACTGCAATTACTATCCCTATGCTTGTATTAAAACTAAGGTTGTTCCCCAAGTAAGGAATAATTTAACACGATTTATATAATTGATCGCGGCAGAAAACTCTCATAGAGAATTCCTCTGTCGCTGTCTATTCTACCACTTTGTGGGTATTTCATAAAAAGATAAGCGGAGAAGCGCGTTGCTTCCCCGCTTATTATTACGCTATTTTATCAATTTCTAACTTGATGTAGAAATTATAGGTTAGCGAAGTACTCTAAAGTACGAACTAATTGTGCAGTGTAAGACATTTCGTTATCGTACCAAGCAACTGTTTTAACCAATTGTTGATCGCCAACTGTCATAACTTTTGTTTGAGTAGCATCGAATAATGATCCGAAAGTCATACCCACGATATCAGAAGAAACGATTTGGTCAGTGTTGTAACCATAAGATTCGTTTGCTGCTTTTTCCATAACTGCGTTTACTTCTTCAACAGTTACTTTTTTGTCAAGAATAGAAACTAATTCAGTTAATGAACCAGTTGCTACAGGAACACGTTGAGCAGCTCCGTCTAATTTACCGTTCAATTCTGGGATAACCAAACCGATTGCTTTAGCAGCACCAGTTGTGTTAGGAACGATGTTTTCAGCAGCAGCACGCGCACGGCGGAAGTCTCCACCAGGGTGTGGTCCGTCAAGAGTCATTTGGTCACCTGTATAAGCGTGGATTGTAGTCATAAGACCTTCAACAACACCAAAGTTGTCTTGTAAAGCTTTAGCCATAGGAGCTAAACAGTTCGTTGTACAAGAAGCACCAGAGATAACTGTTTCTTTACCAGTTAAAATATCATGGTTTGTGTTGTAAACAACTGTTGGTACATCGTTACCACCAGGAGCAGAGATAACAACGCGTTTAGCGCCAGCTTTTAAGTGTAATTCAGCTTTTTCTTTTGAAGTAAAGAAACCTGTACATTCAAGAACGATATCTACACCTAAGTCGCCCCATGGTAATTCTTCAGGGTTACGGTTAGCAAGAACTTTAACTTCTTTGCCGTTTACGTTGAAAGATCCTTCGTGAACTTCAACTGTTCCGTTGAAACGTCCTTGAGTTGTATCATATTTCAGCAAATGAGCCAACATTTTTGAGTCTGTCAAGTCATTGATTGCCACTACTTCGATTCCTGCTACATCTTGGATACGACGGAATGCTAAGCGTCCGATACGTCCAAATCCATTAATACCTACTTTAACTGTCATTAAAGATTTCCTCCTTATGAAAATCAAAAATTTTTATTTTAAAGGGTTGCCCCTTTTAAAATCTCATTTGCGGCAGCTTCATCAGTGATGAGCCACGTTTGTTCAGGTGCATTTTTCATGTATGCGCGTATTGCTTTAGCCTTTGTCTTTCCTCCAGCTAATGCTATCACGTATGGGATGTTCTGTAAATCCTTCAATTGCAAACCGATTCGCGGTACTTTATATACTACTTCACCTTGCTCATTGAAGAAATAACCAAATGACTCTGCTACTGCATTCTTCTGCTTCAGCATAATCAACTCTTCATCCGACATCTTTCTTCTGGCTGCCATATGCAATGCTCGTCCAATACTATGAACAACTGCGTTCGAATGGCTGATCAGCTCTAAAACCTCCTGAATGGACGGCTCCTGTAATAAGGAGTCATAGGTTTCTTTACTCAGCTGTTCCGGGATATATAATGCTCTATGCTGTCCTCCGGTATTATGTGCCATCACAGCACTTACCGAGTTTGCTTGAACAGTTAAAGCCTCACCGATACCGCCTCTTGCCGGTACGAAAAGATTATGTCGTCTTTCTGATTCAAGAGTTCCCATGTGTTCTGCTGCCTGAGCCATTGTAGTTCCGCCCATCACAGCAATGATATTGTTATCCTCCGGTAGAAGCATATCTAACGAATGGGTCAATACCTCACCAAACTCATCCAGAATCTTTCTCTGATTGTCACTATTTCCTGAAACAACGATGCAACGTTGAATCCCAAATAGTTGTGCAATCTCAATTTCAATCTTCTGAATGCCGAAAAGTAAATTCATCATTTTCTCAAGTCCTTGATACACTTCAAGACCTTTTTCGGTTAATGTCATACCGCTTTTTGATGTTTTGATCAACTGAAGCTGCTTGAGCATATCGGTCTCAGTACGTAAGACACGTTCTGTCAGTCCCATGCTTTCTGAGAGACTTCTTCTTCCGATTGGCTGCATCCAATAGATATTCCGTAAAATATGATATCTTTCCTGCATCACATCAAGCATATCCGGAGCAACTGCTTCGATCATTTTCAATTCTTCCAGCATGATTGACTCCTCCGTTGGTCATAAAACGTCCAAGTATGACTAAAAACGACCTATGAATGGTAAAAAAATAATGAAGCCTTTCTCACTGTGATTTTCAGTTAAAAGACTTTTTTAACCTCACAAGGATATTCTAGCAGTTTTCATGCTTCTTTTCAAGGAAAAGCGTTCAGTTTTTTTCTAGGGACCAAAAGAGGAGGTGTCACTTTTTCCTCACTGGATTCCTTTGTATTTGTAAACACAATTTTCTTTCAAAATTTGTATAAAAAAACCGGCTTCCTTTTTCTTGAAAGTCGGTGTTTTTCTTCTTCATAGCTCTTCTTCGTAAAAACGACCGAGAATTTTTACGTTATCTGAAATACTGACAAAAGCCGATGGATCAGCCTTCTTCATCGCAGCTTCAAGCGATGGCAATTCAAAGCGCGTAACGATTGTTATTAACACTGTCTGCTTGTCATGGTTATAAGCACCCTCAGCTTCATGAATAATCGTGATACCACGACGCATCTTTTCTTGGATGGCATCGATCACAACCTCTGGATTTTTTGTAATGATCATGACCTGCATTTTCTTTTGTTTCGTGTAGACTGCATCGGTTACCTTACCACTGACAAAGATCGATAACGCACTATAAAACATGTACTGCCAACCAAATAGATACCCGGCAACAAATACAATCAGTGCATTAAAATAGATAGAAATCGAGCCAATGGACCGTCCTGTTTTTTTGCGGATCGTAATGCTGAAAATATCCAGGCCACCAGATGACAGTCCATTTTTCAATGCAAAGCCAATCCCAGCACCCATGACACCACCACCAAAAATCGCACAGATAATCGGGTCATCTGACAGGGTAGTTTCTGGGACGATCTGCATAAACACAGAAGTCAATGCAACTGTAATAAAAGTAAAAATCGTAAACTTCTTTCCAATTTTCTTCCAAGCAAGAAAGAACAGCGGCACATTCAACGCAAACAATGTGACAGAAACCGGAACATTGAAGCCTAAAGTTCTCGTCGAAAGTGTTGTTAAAATTTGAGCCAGTCCTGTGATCCCACTAGAATAAATATTTCCAGGCTGATAAAAAAAGTTCATCGCAATGGATGCCAAAATGGCATAAACAATAGAAACAGATAGTTTTGTTGTATAGTCGTTGACAGGGATACTTTCAATTGCCTTTTTCATATGGTCTGTAACCTACCTCTTCAAGCATTTCTTTATATGCTATTGTATACTACACTACTTTATTTACTTTTTCCAGAGTGTAAGCATAAGTCATATAATTTAAAGTAGAAACCGGCTTTTCCTACTATATAATTAATACCTTTTTCAGCAGAACTTTATTTTACCTATGAGTGAATACTAAAAACTGCAGCTGTTAGTTACACGCGCTAACAGCTGCAGAAATGCTCTCTGATTCTATTTTATCTTCAGAATATCTTCCTTTTCATGCATTAATGCAGTCAAAAGATGATTCACTGGTACTGGGATATTCAAGGCTTCGCCCATCTTCACTACGGCACCATTTAAATAATCAATCTCCGTCTTTCTGCGTTTAGCAATATCTTGATGCATTGAAGGGAAATGATCCCCACTTTGATCCGGATCAAATACTTTCTCAACAGTAGCAAGAACCATTTCAGCAGTTAGTGCAATGCCTTTTGCTTCAGCAATTTGAACAAACTCGTAAACAACCGCCTTGCTTAATGCCATTGCTTGATTGCTACTGCCAAATTGACCAACATTACAGTCAAGTAACGCACAGTACGTATTCAACACACTGTTGAATGCAGCCTTTTTCCAGATAGATAGTAATACATTCTGACTGATTTCTGCATTTAATTTTGCTTGATTCAATACATTTAGAATTTCAGTAGTTACTGCGGCATCTTTTTCTTTGATTGGTTGAAACTCGATGTTGCCAGATCCTGTTGCACGGATATGACCTGGTCCCTCCAGCTCACAAGACCACAATGTCACACCAGCATAGATAGCAGATTGTCCGGCATACTCCTCGATCGTTTCAATGTTGCCCAACCCATTGGATAAAACCAACAATGCAGTATCTTCTGATAGTATACTTTGAATTTGTTTAAGCATCCCTTCCAGCTGCATCGCTTTTGTAAATAGAATGATCAGTTCATAGCTACTACCTACTTGATCAGGTAGTACTGCTGATATCTTGTACTTCCTTGAGCCAGCGTCAGTTTCTACCAGCAAGCCTTCTTGATTGATTTTCTCTACATGCTCGTTCCACGGATCGATAAATGTAACTGAATGGCCGGCTTCTGTCAACATAAAGCCAAAACGGCTCCCCATTGCACCTGCACCTGCAATTGCGATTTTCATTCCTTCTTCTCTCCTTCTATGCTTCTGTTTCTTTTTTCATGGCTTTCGCAAAACCAACTTCCATCATACGAATCAATACGATTCCAGCTAATAACAATACAATGGATAAGATGAATGATGCGTTATATGAACCTGTACTTTTTGCTATAGCCGCTGTAACATACGGTGCTACAATCGCTCCTACTGCAAAACCAAAATACATGAAGCCATAGTTCATCCCTTGATTCTTCATTCCGAAGTTTTGACTTGTTAATCCTGGGAAAATTGTTAATACACCAGCATAGGCAAAACCAATTCCTAAAGCTGACACATAAAAAACCGCTGTATTCCCTGAGAAAATCAACAGGAATACCATGCAAATTCCTAATACAACATAAACCAAAGTCAATGCACGATAACTACCAAGCTTATCTGAGACTCCACCCCAAAATAGGCGACCCGCAGAATTGAAAATCGACACCAAGCTTACAATTAGAGCGCCGCTTGTTAAACCATATTGCCCCATTCCTATCTGAGCAGAGCTTGAGCTGATAACCATTCCTGCAAATACACCCAATGAAAGAATCAGGAATAATACCCAGAAGCGATTGTCTTTCAGCATTTCTTTGTAATCCTTGTCCATTGGTGAGTCTGGAATTTGTCCACTATCCTTTGCCGGAGCGCTTTGAATAAAGAATTGAACGACAAAGACAACAACTAAGTACACGATCCCAAGATAAAGCAATGATTGACTGATATCATTTGTTTTATTCAAGAAAAATTCAGCCAACTGTGTACACAATAATGTTCCCACACCAACACCGGACAGCACGATTCCACTTGCTAAGCCACGTTTATCCGGGAAGAATTTCAAAATATTATTCAGATTACCTGTAAATGCCAGTCCAGAGCCAAAACCAGTGATTAATCCATACGTTAATAAGAGCATTGGTAAAGTTGTTACAAATCCAGATAAAATGAACCCTAATGAAAATAATAAACACCCGATAACAATTGCCCATTTTCCTTTTCCGTTGTCGATCATTTTTCCGCCAAGAATCATTGGAATTGGAATAATCCCCATGTTAATTGAAAAAGCCAAGGCTAATAATGCCGGGTCCCAGTGGTAAGCATCCATCAGTGGATTTTTGAAAAAGCTGAATGCATAGACACCACCTAAAATAAAATTGATACAGACATGTGCTGCAAGCATTGCCCATCGATTCACTTTGATAGTCATTTGTTCTCCTCCTATGTTAAGTATTTCACAAGTGTTATAATAGTCAGAAAAGCGTTGACTAACAATAAGGAAAAACATATCATTCCTATAGGAAAATCTTATGGATATGGAGATTGTGATGAATACAAAACAAATCGAATCATTTATCATTCTGAGTGAAGAGCTACATTACAGTAAAGCCGCTGAGCGTCTTGGAATCTCTCAACCCTCATTGAGCCAGCAAATCAAAGCGCTTGAGCAGAGACTCGGTGTCATCCTCTTTCAAAAAAGAGGGCGACGCATCTTCTTGACTAAAGCAGGTCTTGTTTTTCTTCAACGAGCGACCAAAATCTATGATGAATTGGTTTTAACAAGAGAAGAAATGCGTTATTTTCAAGGACTTGAAAGAGAATCGATTCATTTAGGCGTTTCCGGCAGCCACCTGCTATTAGAAGTATTCAAAACCTTCACTGATATGTTTCCAGATGTTTCTCTCCATGTCAGCGAATTCTCCACTCATCGAACTATAAAAAAAGTGCTCGATCACCAAATCGATATCGGTATTGTTTATCAAACAGAAGAAATTGGAGAACTAACCACTGAACTTCTCTTCGAAGAACAATTTGTCGCAGCGATTCCCTGTTCACATGAACTTGCTGACAAAGACGAAATCGTCTTGGAGGATCTTGAAAACCAACCATTGATCTTGCTTGAAAAGGAAATGTATTTACGTACGAGGATCGATGAAGAAATGAAGAGGCGTCACATTGTTCCAAACATTATTTGTGAGCTAAGCAATCATTATGCTTGTCTAGAGTATGGCAAAGCTCAATTAGGCATCGTTTTAACTGTCGAATCCTTTGTAAAGGAAATACCAGCTTCGATGGTCGTTAAAGCAATCAGAAACTTTCCATTAAAAAACAAGGTAATTATGGTCCATCGAAAAGAGCTGCAGATTGATCAGTCCATCGAATTTCTGATGAACGAACTCCGAAATGCTATTTTATAAACACAAACAGCGACTTGCTTCTTATCCTTTTCGGGATAAGAAGCGAGTCGCTGTTTTATTATATGGAAAATTGTTTATTCTTCTATTGCTGTAACATCAAGATTCAATTCAAACAACTGCAACGGAGAAACTGTACTTGGTGCGTTATTCATTGGATCAGCCGCTTTTCCGTTTTTAGGGAAAGCGATGACCTCACGAATATTTTCTTCCCCGGCAAGTAACATGACCAGACGATCCAAGCCCAAAGCAATTCCACCATGTGGAGGGAAGCCATACGACAACGCATCCAACAGATAACCGAATTGATCCTGCACTAGCTCTGCATCCAATCCTAGTGTCTCAAACATTTTTTCCTGTAAGTCACGTTGGTAAATACGTAACGAACCGCCACCTAACTCGTATCCGTTCAGCACAACATCGTAGGCTTGCGCATAGACTTTTTCCGGTGCTGTCGCTAATAGTTCGATGTGGTCTTCTCTTGGTAATGTGAATGGATGATGGGCAGAAACATAACGATTGGATTCTTCATCATATTCAAATAGCGGCCAGTCTACCACCCATAAGAAATTGAATTTCGATTCGTCAATCAAACCAAGCTCTTTCCCCATACGTGAACGGATCGCTCCTAGAGAAGCAGCAACAATTGCTGCTGTATCCGCACCAAACATGAGTAAATCGCCAACTTCAGCATTCGTCACTTTGATCAGCTCATCGGTTACATCCGTCAAGAATTTAGCGATTGGGCCTTTCAAGCCATCTTCTTCCACTTTCAGCCAAGCCAAGCCTTTCGCACCAAATTGGCTGACATACTGACCCAAATTATCCATATCTTTACGTGAATATTTAGCAGCAGCACCTTTTGCATTCAGTGCTTTTACCTGTCCGCCGCTTTGCAGAGCCATTTGGAATACTTTAAATTCTACGTCTTTCACAACCGTAGCAATATCGATCAATTCCATATCAAAACGAGTATCAGGTTTATCGCTTCCGTAGCGGGCCATTGCTTCATCATAGCTGATGCGTGGGAATGGTAACGGCAAATCAATACCTTTCGCTTCTTTCATCACCTTCGCCAGCATTTCTTCTGTCATTGTCTGGATTTCTTCTGCAGTTAGGAATGTCGTTTCAATATCCACCTGTGTAAATTCAGGCTGACGATCACCACGAAGGTCTTCATCACGGAAACAGCGAACAATTTGATAATATCGGTCAAAACCAGCACCCATTAATAGTTGTTTAAAGATTTGTGGCGATTGAGGTAATGCATAAAAATGCCCTGCATGCACACGAGACGGCACCAAATAATCTCTAGCACCTTCTGGAGAAGATTTCCCAAGGTACGGTGTCTCTACATCCATAAACGCTTGATCGTCAAGGTAATGACGAATCGATTTTGTCACTTGATGACGCAGCTTGAAATTCTCTGTCATCGCCGGACGACGTAGATCCAAATAACGATATTTCATACGAATGTCATCACTCACGTTGTTGTCATCTTCAATGATAAACGGTGGTGTTTTTGCCTTATTCAGAATAGTGATATCAGAAGCCATCACTTCAAATTCACCAGTAGGCATCTTAGGATTGATTGCTTCTGCATCCCGCAATACTACTTCACCAACAATCTCAATCACATATTCGCTACGGCATGTATCCGCAATTTCCCACGCTTCTTTCGAGCGTTCTGGGTTAAATACCACCTGAACAATTCCTTCTCTATCTCTCAAGTCAATAAAGATTACGCCCCCAAGGTCACGACGCTTTTGCACCCACCCTTTAAGAACAACCTCCTTGCCTACAAACTCTTTTGTTACTTCGCCACAATATATTGTACGTTCTGCCATAAAATAGCCACCCTTTCTTCTTTGACACCATTCATTTTTTAGTTTCTGCTTTTTTCTAAACAGATTTCCTCTGTTTACTCTAGCTTCTGTTACTTTGCTTTGGTTTTTTCATCGTACCTAGTACCTACTGAATCATTAGTCAAACATGATTGTTGTCATCTCATCATATACTTCGCTGAAGCGTTCATAAATATCTGTCAGCTTAAACGCTTTTTCTTCGCGACTAGCCATATTTTTCACATTAACGATTCCCTCAAGCAATTCACTTTCACCGATCGTTAACACTAGCTTCGCATTTAGCTTCGCAGCCGTTTTAAACTGTGCCTTTGGTTTCCGATTCATGAAATCACGATCCGCAGAGAAGCCAAAATTTCTGATTGCCTGTACTAATTTCAATGAGGCAAGATTCGTATCTGCTCCTATCCCTACGACATAGGCATCAATCTCGTTGATTTCAGGGATGATGATTTCTTCTGCTTCCAATGTAAGCAGAATCCGCTCGATCCCCATCGCAAAACCAAAACCAGGTGTTTCTGGTCCGCCTAGTTCTTCAACCAGCCCATCGTAACGTCCACCGGCGCAAATAGTTGACTGGGAGCCCATCTTTTTCGCCTCACTCATGATTTCAAAAATCGTGTGTGTATAGTAATCCAGTCCACGAACCATGTTTTGATCGATAACATAAGGGATTTCCAATTCATCGAGCATTTGCATGACAGCATCAAAATGTGCTTTGGATGGTTCATTCAAGTAATCTAGAATAGACGGTGCATCGGCAACGATTGCTTTGTCCTTTCTATCCTTGCTGTCTAATACACGTAATGGGTTCTCGTGTAAGCGACGTTTTGAATCCTCACTAAGCTCTTCAGCTTTTGGCTCAAGGTAATCAATCAACGCTTGACGGTATGCAGCACGACTTTCCTTATCTCCTAGAGAATTGATAACCAGCTTGATTTCACTGATGCCCAATTGCTTAAAGAAATCCATTGCCATTGCCATGCTTTCCACATCCACTGCAGGATTATCACTACCAAATGCTTCAACACCGATTTGGTGGAATTGACGTTGCCGTCCTGCTTGTGGTTGTTCATAACGGAACATTGGTCCCACGTAATATGTTTTATATGGCTTTGCATATTCAGGGCCAAACAGCTTGTTCTCAACAAAAGCCCGAACGACCGGTGCAGTTCCTTCCGGACGCAAGGTCACATGTCTATTTTTTTTATCATAAAAATCGTACATCTCTTTAGAAACGATATCCGTCGTATCACCAACACTTCGCGCAATCACTTCATAATGCTCAAAAATCGGTGTCCGCATTTCTTGGTATTGGTAGTCTCTGAAAATTAGACGTGCTGTTTCTTCAATAAATTGCCATTTTTCTGTAGTGCCTGGCAGTAGATCATAAGTGCCTTTTGGTTTTTCATAATTCATTTGATCTTCCTCCATTTCTTTCTCACTGAATCCTCTAATCGATGGTGACAATAGCTGACGAGCTTTGTATTCTTTACCAAATTCTTGGTCACTGATCGTTATTTAATCAGAAGCCGTAAATATTCTCTACTGTTTCTGATAAACAAAAAAATTCGCCCTTGTATCATCTACAAGGGCGAATGAATCATTCATACGCGGTACCACCTAATTTGAAAGATTACTCTTTCATCTCAACGATTAACGCTCGTAACGGAATGGCTTTTCTTCCACTCATCTCAGGAATGTCTTTCGCTTTCTTTTGCGGAGCTGCTTTCAGCCAAGGCCTCTCTCTCTTTTAACACAAACAAGAAAATTACTCGTTCCCTCATTGATTTTCAATATTATATATAAACTACTAGAGATTTTCATGAAAGTCAAGTGGAATTTCAACGATCGACAAAACTAACTGAAGATGCCCGTGACATAATTAAAATAAAAAGTTACTCTAAGTGAATTATGCATGGTGCAGCCACTTTTCTATAGGCAAACGAATAATAGCCTTTTCATTCAAAATGACCTCAAAAAAGAGCTTCCTATGAACATGATGCTCCTCGAAAAAACATGGCAGATTTGGTTATTCACTTAGTAAATAATCCGACTTTATCTAGCAACAACAGGATTGGCAGCAACCGGCGAGAGTTACTATTGTAGTCAAACAGGTTCAGAAGACAGATAAATGATGACATCGATCTTCTAAACCTTTTTCTACTTTATATCTAATTTATAGAAAGCTATTTGACTAAAAAAGCTTGACCAACTCTCTGAAATTCTGTCTGATTAGCTATATCTGAACATTCTTTGCAACAATCCGAACCTCATACCCCTTTAGCGCAAGTAGCCCTTCAAGCATTTCGTTGCTTTCCATATCCTTCACAGCACTTTTTATGCCAACACTCTTTTCTTTATCAGAAAAATTCATTATGAAGTAGTATTCGGTGTCCTTCGTTCTTCTTTTTTGAACGGATACCTCCGGATCATGATTATCAATAAGTGTATTAGCCAATTCCAATTTTTCAATCAGCTCAGAATAAAAGACCCGTAAAAAGTCACGTTCCGTTCTTGCCGCAAGGAAATAGGCTTCCCCTTGTTCAAGCGTATTTCTCACAACTACCGGAGAGCCTGAATAAAATTCCTCCTGATAAGAGGCGAGTACTTCTCCTCGTTCAACCGAAACAACTGCTGAATAATCATGAATTGAAAACTGTTCCTCGTTGTATACAAAGGAATTCGTTTCTTCCGGATATAAAGTATCTAGTTCTTTTACATCTAAGCCAAAGATTTTTTGTAACGGCTCTGGCAATCCTCCCAAATACAATAGGTCGTTTTCGTTCACCATTCCTGTAAAGTAGCTGGAAATCAAGCACCCGCCAGCTTTTACATATTCTTCCAGTTTCGCCATGGTTTCTTCGGTCATCAAATAGAGCATAGGAGCGATCACCAGATCATAATTTTCCAGTGAATGACTAGAGGGAACAATATCTACAGCAATATCTTTTTCCCAAAAAACGGCATAATGTTCTTGAAGTGTCTGAGGATACTTTCGCGTTGGACGCCCAAATCCTCCGCCTCGTTTTAACGCCCAATTGCTCTCCCAATCAAAAAGGATTGCTACCCGAACATCTTTCCCACTCCCTTTGATTTCTGTGAGGTTTTCCAGACGTGCTCCATATTCTGCCACCTCTTTAAATACTCGATTTTCTGCTGACTGATCATGGCCAATTACTGCACCATGAAATTTTTCTGAATTGCCGCGAGACTTGCGCCATTGAAAATACAATGTACTATCTGATCCATGTGCCAATTGCTGAAATGAGGTCAGCATATGAACACCTGGCCGTTTCGATTTATTAAACTGATGCCAGTTGACTTCACTAGGCGTTGATTCCATAACTAAAAACGGCTTATGCTTTAAAGACCAATATTGATCGTGAACATAGGCAGATTTCATCGCCGTTTCCGCCAGTGACTCATAATTATTATGCCAATCAGGATAGCTATCCCAGCTGACGATATCTACATATTTTGCAAATTTACCATAATCCAAGCCTTCTAAAGGAATAAAATCATGGTTATCATGTCCTTCTGCCATAAAATTGGTCGTCACTGGAATATCAGGTGTCAGCTCTCGCAATGGCTCAATTTCTGCTTGATAAAAATCGATCGTTCGATCTGTTACGAATCGTTTCCAATCCAGGTCCATCCCATGAACCTTCGTTTCTCCTAAAGGGCTGGGCGGTGTTACTTGGGACCAATCACTGTAACGACTGCCCCAGAAATTCATCCACCAAGCTTCGTTTACTTTGTCCAAATGCTGATATTTATTCTTCACCCATTTTTGCCAATTTTCTTGGCAATAGTCGCACCAGCATTCACCAGAATATTCATTGGAAATATGCCACATCAATAATGCAGGATGCTTCCCATAGCGTTCTGCCAGCTTTCGATTGATCCGCTGAACTTTTTCTCTATAAATTGGTGAAGAGTAGCAATGATTGTGACGAAAGCCATGATGATGCTTTTGACCATAAGCATCCGTGCGATTGACCTCCGGATATTTTTCACTTAACCATTGTGGTCTACCTCCGCTTGGTGTTGCTAAAATAATCTTGCCACCCATTTTATCTACTTTTTCAAAGACATCATCCAACCAATCGAACACAAACTCGCCTTCGCTTGGCTCCAATGCATACCATGAAAATACGCCAACAGTGACTGTGTTTATCTTAGCTTCCTCCATTAGCTCAATATCCTCTTGAAGAACATCCGGATCAGCGAGCCATTGATCTGGATTATAATCACCACCGTGTAAAAACCGCTGTTCTTTATCCAATTTTGTCATAGTTATTCTCCCTTTTATTCTTCGACTGCTTGAAGATGATAGATATAGGATTGAAAGTCACCAGTGACTTGCGCCTGTTCATGATTCGCACCATTGAACTGATAAGGCTTTCTGAGTCCAAGCTGTTTCAATATTCGGCCATTTGCTTGCTCTCTTTCATTGATTCGGTATGTTTTGTCTTCAGAAAGAAAAGGGATTTTGAAGTATTCCAATGCAGGATTATTGGGTTTAGCTAAAATTCTATAAAAACCAATAATTGCTTCTTCTTTTGCTTCATCGACCACACCCCATGCTACTTCATTACTGCCTGCTTCGATCAATTGGTAAAAAGAACCTTGCGTAAGCAACTGACGATGTTTTTTATAAAAGGAAATCTTTTCTTTTATCGTTTTCCTTTCTTGAGTAGTCAATGCAGAAATGTCCAATTCATACCCCAATGGGCCAAATATCGCCACATTTTGCCGCATCGTTAAGCTTGTCACACGATCGACCTGATGATTTGGACTAGCTGAAACGTGATTGCTAAAGCTTGATAATGGATAAGCCAGCAACGTGCCTGTCTGAATAGCTAGACGTTCCACTGCGTCGCTGTCATCACTTGGCCAGATTTGCGGACTATAGAACAAAATCCCTAAATCATACCGACCTCCGCCACCTGCACAGCCCTCAATCAAGAGATCAGGGAAGTCCGTCAAGATTTTCTCATACAACGAATACACGCCTAAAATATAGCGATGGAAAAATTCCGTTTGGGAAATGTTTTGTTGTCTTAGATACTCAGAGTAAGCTTCTGTTATATTGCGATTCATATCCCATTTGATATATTCCAACTTCGTTTCAACAATGATTTTTCTCATCTGCTGATAAACATGATCTACAACTTTGGGATTGGCAAAATCTAAAACATATTGTCCCCGACCAACAGAAACTCGTTCTCCTCGATGACGAACGACCCAGTCGGGATGCTCTCTATAAATGCCGCTATCTGGTGAAACCATTTCCGGCTCAAACCAGATACCCAACTGTAAATCCAGCTGATGGATATCTTTGGCAAATGCGCCAATACCGTTAGGAAATTTTTCTTCATCGTACCACCAATCACCCAGTGACCCTCTGTCAGCATTTCTCTTGCCAAACCAGCCATCATCCAAGACAAAGCATTCCATTCCTAGCTGCTTTCCTGTCTCGGCTAACCCAAGCAGCTTTTCATGCGTAAAATCAAAGTAAGTTGCTTCCCAGTTATTGAAAACAATCGGGCGCTCTTTTTTCTGCCACTTTTTATCAATGATATGCGTTTCGATAAATTCAGCGTATCTTCTAGAAAGCTCATCCAATCCGTTTGAGCTATACAATAAAACAGCTTCCGGCGTTTCAAATACTTCCTTTTCTTTTAATTCCCACGAAAAATACTCAGGGTTGATCCCAAGCATCATACGTGTCTTGTCCCATTCATCAACCTCTACCTGTCCAGTAAAATTTCCTGAATACAGAAAATTAAGACCATAGACTTCACCAGTAGTTACAGAACCATTTTTTGCCTGTAGTGCAATAAACGGGTTATGCTGATGACCAGATGCACCTTTTAAGGACCCCACCGAAACAGTTCCTTGCTCAAGAGATCGACGCTTCACGTGACGTTCTTTCAGCCAAGCGCCAGATAGATGGATAAATTCATAGTCAGCCGTAGGAAGCTCTAAAATCCCACTTAACATTTTTTGAATCTTCACAGGTGTCTTTCCCAAATTTTCAAGGCGTTGACTTTGCACAATAGCAGCAGAATCTTCAAAGATTGAATAGTTCAGCGTTAGGGCGATTTGATGTGGCTCATCCTCCAATAAAATGGAGAGTGTTTCCACCTTTTCAGATGTACCATAGGTTCTTGGTCGGTCCAAAGAACGTTTTTTCTCATTGATTATGTCATAGCCTTTTACTTTGAAATCCAAATACAGAGGTGTTTCATCTATGAAAATATCGATTGCTCCTGTTTTAAAATCACTGGACCCATAGACTGGGTATTCCTGCTGTCTATCAGCTAAGGTAAACAAGCCGTTTTCACTGGAGTATTTCACTGTTCCGGCAGACTTATTAGTCCGTTCAACAAGATAGCTCAAATCTGCTTCTGTCAATTTTCCTAAAGGCTTGCCATAGTATAAATGGCCTAATTGCTGGTTCTCCATTATATAAAACAGATAACTGCTATGTTCATTCATTAAATGAAAGTATTTTTCTGAAACAATTTCAATCATTGTTAACTCCTTACTAACGCTCTATGTGTGATAGGTACGATTATTTTAATTAGACATTTCCGCCAGATTTTCCAAGTATTTCATACGTTGGCGAACGCCTCGATTAAAGAAATATTTATAGAAGAATCCGACAACCATAAACCCATACTGATGACGGGTCTTTTCAAAGGTATTTCTCTCAGAGTAAGTAACTAATACTCGCCCGTCTTTTTCATCAAATTGATACGTTTGAGTGATTCCTCCTGTTGAGGAGGAGGTTTGCATTTGAAAATAGTGGTTGGTCTCAATTTTTGTTACAGTCATGGTACTGCTCACACCGATTTTTTGCGTTTTGGTTCGTAATTGACAATGGACAGTCGTTCCTTCTTTTAAACAAGAAACAGCCGAATTTTGTCTTTTGAAATAACTCAATTGTTCATTCAATACAGCTTGATAAACAGCCGCTATATTTGGTTTCATAAAAAAGCTATAACTTAGCGTATCTACTCTCATCGTTCCCACTCCTCCTCACAGAATTGCTCATAGTGAATTACTCAGATGCAAGCTCTGCTTGTTCTTCTTTTAAATATTCATTGTCCATTGCCAGTAAAAATGGAATCCAAATTAAAGTCATGATAATAACTGTTACTACTTGCAGAATCGCGCCAGCGATCGAGCCGGTTCCAAGCCAGCCGGAAAGAATGACCGGTGTTGTCCAAACCACGGTTGCTCCGATTGGACGGGGAACCAGTCCGATTGCAATAGCAAAATAGGAAATCGTCGTACAAACCAGAGGCCCTACTATCCATGGAATAAAAGCAATTGGATTTAATACAATCGGTAACCCAAATGTCATCGGCTCAGAAACATTGAAAATCGCCGGTGCAATGATGGTCTTCATTGTTTGCTTCATCCGAATAGATTTTGCAATAAAAAATGCCATCGCAATTGAGACACCCAACTGCATTCCTTGTGTTACAAAAACACCCATAAATGTTGTGTTGATAATATGGGGAAGCTCTTCTGCTCCTGCTTTATAGGCCTCATAATTTTCAATCGCCAAAGCACTCATGATTGGATCGATTACCGCATTGACAACCAGTGTGCCATGAATCCCAAACCACCAAAACAGCTGTGTAAAGAATACAGCAATCAAGACAGCCGGCAAGGTGCCCCCTAATCCCATTAATGGTTGCTGTAGAATTTCATAAACGAAATCCACTGCATTGCCCCATTGGGTAAAGGTGAACAGATAACGAATCACATTAAATAGGAACAAGGGCGCGGCTCCTGGAATAATTGCTACAAAAGATTCAGCAATCATCGGCGGAACAGAGTCAGGCATTTTGATTGTGAAACCTGTTTTACTGATTCGACAATAGATCTCTGTAGCAACGATTGCAGAGAGGATCCCCACGAACATTCCTTCTGCGCCAAGCTTAGACAATGGGATAAATGATCCGGCAGCGTCATCCTGTCCGAATGGTAACAGCATAATAAATGAGGAAAGTGAAATTGCACCAGCAAATATTTGCGGCTGTTTATAGTGACCTGCCAGCTGATAACCAATACCAAAAACAATAAAAACAGCAGAAATGCTCATCGTTGCATTTCCTACAGGGCCAAAAAAGTCATTCAAGAACGTGTTTATTCCTTCAGGTAAAGCTTCAGCAAAACCAAATGTCGTAGGCAAATTCTGAATAATAATCATAATGGATGCAAACATAGTTGCTGGAAATGCCATCATAAAACCGTCACGTAAACTTAACAGATACCGATTATTTGCAACGATGGTTGCAAAGGGCACCATTTTTTCTGCGAGCTTATCAACAAATTTCATTTTTGTTCTCCTTCAATTCGTATTTTTTGCAAACGTTTACTAAAAACAGTATAAATGTTTAGTTAATGTTTACACAACTATTATTCTCATTTTTTTCAAAAAAAATTTTTAAAGACTAAAAAAGCAGAAAAGAACCCCATTAAATGGCCTTTTCTGCTTATCTATTTTATTACGTGATATCCCTTACTGATTCTCTAAGCTTCAACTCTGTGGAACAAATCACGCGAATCGGCATCACCCGATCTTCTAAAATCCGTTCTTTCGCTAACCGTACAGCCAAACAGCCCATCTCTTCTGCGTTCATACTGACAGTGGATAGGGCCGGTGTCATGTACTGAGCGATATCAATATCATCAAAACTAACAATTGATAAATCATCAGGAATTTTCAGGCCTGCATCATTGATAGCGCGGTAGACCCCGACAGCCATCGGATCACTAGCGACAACTACAGCTGTTGGCAGTTCTTTGGCTTCAAGCATTTTTTTTCCTAACACCACACCGGATTCCGTTGACCAATCGCCTTGATAGACCTCAGCAGAATGCTCTAAATTGTTTATCTTTATCCACTCACGAAAGTTTTCAGCTCGTATTTCTTCTTTATAATGAACCGCTTCGCCATCCGATGTCACTTTACTCGCCAATCCCCCGATAAAGGCAAATCGACGATGCCCATAACGAAACAACGTATCTAAAATCTCATGTGTTTTTTCAGCAAAATCTGTTTGGATACAATCATATTTTGGCTGCTTCGTATAATTGTCAACTAAAATCAATTTCTGATTATAGCTGTAGGCCTTTTCTACCGCATCATCGGTCATTTCACCTACCATTACAACTGCTCCATATTTTCCCAGTTGCTCCCAATCTTTTTCTTTATCTCTCATTCGAAAAACTCTTAAAACACGCAACCGCCATTTTTCTGCTTCTTTTTCAATCCCTCTTCTGATAAAGCGAAAATAGGGATCATCTAATTCAGATTCTGCACTATGACGCACAATCAGTGCAATTGTCAATTCATCCCCTGAGCTTCGACTGCCATGTTTATTTTTAGACTTGGAATAGTTCATTTTATTGGCAATATCGATCACACGCTTTCTCGTGTTCTCATTGATACTAAATGTCTCATCATTATTCAAAATCCTTGATACACTTGCTGCAGATACACCTGCCATTTTTGCTATATCACGAATACTTGCCATTTCCAGCGCCACCCTTTGTTTAGTGTTTACTAATATATGTTAACAGATTTAACAATCCATTGTCTATTACTAGTTTAAAATTGTTCACAATTAACAAAGAGCAGTACCATTCAGCAGGCCTTAATCTCTTAAGCGTCTCTTCTCCCCATCTTTTACTCAGCGATGGTTTCGATTCGACTAACTCTAAACTTATCAAAAAACTGAAACAGAGATACTACTCGATTTGCTGAGATTTCTGTATTGTAACGCAAAAAAAGCTGTGACTTAAATTTGCCTCAGCACTTTAAAAGCAGATAACCGGTATTCCAGAAGTAGCTACTAACAGCGAGCTGCGTCAATGTCCGCTCAACACTCGTAAGCCCTAAACTGCGACGAGCCACAAACGCGGATACATCAGTGGTAACCCACTGTGTTTCAAGGAGTGTGGGACACAACTCGATCCACACTCCTCTATACACCTAAAACCTCCTCATTATTTAAGCAAGGTTGTTTCCTTACCAATCAAGCTAAGACAGTTACAAAAGACTTATAAAGTAGCTTTAAAATTTGAAAGGATAAGTTGACTATTGTTTTTCACTCCATTCTCTTCGGTCCTTACTCACCGATTACTAAAAGATGGCAGGTACGGTTTCGGATTCGGTTTTGGTCAAAATCAATAAAATAGATATAGCCAACAGAGCCAATTTCAAGCTTTCCAGCGTTTAAAATAAACGTCTCACTTGCACCAAAGAAGGATGCTCGGATATGTGCGTCACCGTTAAGAATAGTACCGGGATCAGCTGGATAGTTTGGATCGTCCAACCCCATTAAAAAATCAAGATGTTTTGGTCCTGGATAACGATAATCTGTGTTTTCAGAAAGCTCTCTTGGAATGATTCGATCCAAAATACGATTTAAATCTACTTGTAAAAATTCATCTCCATTAAAATCAGTATCATGCACATACTCTTCAAAAATTACCGAACAAGTCGTATGAGGAGATTGAATCACACAAAGACCGTTTGAAATCCCACTGTCGGCAACAACTTGTTTTACTTTGTCTGTAATATTGTGATAGCTCACCCGATTACCGTTAGAGCTTAACGTCAGCTGTTCCTTAACAAATTTCATTCTTCTCCCTGCTTTCCTTTAAACTCAGCCACTTTCTCAATCATCTCTACCATAATTCCTGCCGGATCTTCAGCACAGACAATTCCGCTCGTTCCACCTGTTCCGTCTGCTCCTGACAGTAATGCATTTTCAACATCCTTCACTGTGGATATCCCCGCAGCCTGCAGCAACAGGATTGTCGAATCAATAGCACGTACGGCCTTATTCGTTGCTTCTTTATACGTATCATCACTCGCTTCTCCAGTACCGATCAAAGCAGTCGGTTCACAAACCATCACATCCGGCCCCAGTGTCGCAATCGCTTTAGCTTCTTCGATCGAATCTGCACAGGCGATCGTTAAAATCCCTACCTCGTTTGCTCGTCGAATTGCTTGAACCAGTTCACCTAGCTCCATTTGATGTTCTGCATGATTTAAAAAGGTTGCGTCCACGGCCGCTTCGGCTAAGGCTTCAGGCAAAATGTACCCCATTCCTCTGCCAACTTCTATTCCATCCAAATGCTGTACGGTAATAAACAAATGCTTTGTTGACTCTCGAACAGCTGCGGCATCTATATGTTGTACTGTAAATAGCACATCAATACCGGTTCGCTCGGAAACTTCATCTGCTACTTTTGCCAGTTCAAGTGCTTCTTTCCCGTATAAATAAGCTTTAGGATTTACAACAAAGAATGGGCTTCTAAGTTTTCGCTTCATTTTGAAAATTCCTCCCTAATACGTTTTTGTATGAAATACATCAAAGTAGTGAGTTAATGTTTCAGCTATCCCTTGATTCGCGGCTTCTTTTAAAGCGAAATAATCTTTTGGCTGTTTCTTTTCAATACTGTTCATTGCAGCAGTAACAAAATCTGTAAAAATGTTTATTTTACGAATCCCTCCCTGAGCACAGGCCTCCAAATTTGCGTCTCCGGAAGAGGAACCACCGTGCAATACCAGCGGAATATCAATAGCTTCATAAATGCTTTTCAATACAGAAAAGTCTATTTTGGGCACCCCTGTATAATGGCCATGAGCCGTTCCAATCGAAACGGCCAATGAATCGACCTGTGTCTGCTGTGCAAATTTTACGGCTTCCTGAACATCTGTATAGATAGAATCACTTATGCCTGTAGATTCTAAACTATTTCCTGAACCAACATGACCGATTTCAGCTTCTACTGTCACACCATACGCATGAGCGTATGTAGCGATGGCCTTGGAACGTCGGACATTGTCCTCAAAGGAATCTTCTGAAGCATCAATCATTACTGAAGTAAAGCCAAGCTTGATCGCTTCTTTGATCACTTCTTCATCCTGACCATGATCCAAATGAAGAGCTACCGGAACCTTGCTTTTCTCTGCTAAATATTTCCCAATTAATGCAGCCTCATCAAGACGCAATAGTGGTATATGAGATTGAGCAAAGGCTAAAATCAATGGTTTTTTTAGTTTTTCAGCTGTCGTTACATATACTCGAGCGCTATCCAAATCAAAAAAGTTAGCTGCGGGAATCGCAAAATTGTTCGCTTCTGCAAATTGAAACATTTCTTTCGTCGTTACCAGCATAATCCTATCCCCTACTCTCTGATTTTCTTTTCAATTTCAGCATACATTTCCTCTGTTCCAATGCCAGTCAATAGAGGCAGTCCCATGATTACTTTATCCTTTATTGAGTCCGGCACAACTGTTGTACTGACTACAATATCGTAATCATCAATGCGATTCATTTCATCTGCCACTTTGGATTGGTATAGCCTTACCTGATCCGATAAGCCTTTACTACCAAGCCACTCCTTTACTTTGTTTGTAACCACTGTCGAAGTTGCTATACCCGTTCCGCACATAATCAATAATTTTTTCATTATCTGTTCTCCTCTCTGGATAAATGACATCAAGCTAAAAAATCTTTCAGTCTCCTGTACTTTAGTGTCTAGACGACTCTTTTCAACTCTTATGCTTGACTTCAAGGTTTTACTTTTTGATTTCAATTTGATCATGTCTTACTCAGCTGTATGTTTTTTTGGTGCTATTTTATTTACATAAATTAGGCCGGCAACTACGATCGTTCCGATAATTGCCAAACCACCCCAACTCAAGACCTTCGTTAACCCAATATATAGCCAGGTTGTCCAGAGTCCGCCTTCTGCTAACGCTGTAATCATGGAATTCCCTTGCAAATCAAAATTTGCTGCTTTGGCGGCCGTTGTCACTAATGGTGCTACCCATGAGGTGATATATAGAATTCCGACCATATATACAGAACCGGCAATTACAGTTCGAATAATATTTCCTCCGAAAACTGCTGCCATCAAACAAA
This sequence comes from Enterococcus sp. 9E7_DIV0242, assembly GCF_002140975.2. Lineage (NCBI taxonomy): Bacteria > Bacillati > Bacillota > Bacilli > Lactobacillales > Enterococcaceae > Enterococcus > Candidatus Enterococcus clewellii. The sequence goes on along the minus strand of NZ_CP147247.1, from coordinate 4,275,015 downwards.
CCAGAAATGGAATCGTTGCTAAATCCCCGAAGGGTAAAGTTGTATTTCCGGGTAAAATAACTGATAGTAAAATGGTAATAGGAACAAGCAACAGCGATGAAGAAAGAACTGCCGGATGCCCCACAGACAAGGCTGCATCCATCCCAATATAAAGCTCTCGCCCTGGGAAACGACGTTTTACAAATTCATTGGCAGCTTCCGAAATAGGTGTCAGACCTTCCATCAAAAGTGCAACCATTTTAGGCATGATAACCATTACCGCACCTGTTTTAACTGCAAGCTGACCCACTCCGGCTACATCATAGCCCGCCAGAACTCCGATGACCAGACCAATCATAAAGCCCATTACTGTAGAATCACCAAACACTCCAAATTTCTTTTGAATGGTTTCGGGATCAGCCTTCCAATCTTTCAGTCCCGGAATACGATCAAAAAGCCAATTCATTGGAATCGCAAAAACAAAGCCTGGCGCTGCAGTTCCGTGTGGAAATGTAATATTAGGAAACCCGTAAAATTTATTGATGATCGGCCCTAGTATATCTCCCATCAGTAGAATCATCATCAGATAAATAACGGTTGCAGCAATTCCCATTGCAAAGTTTCCTGTAAGTGCATAAATCAAAGAAGAGATAAATGCTGCATGCCAAATATTCCAGATATCAACATTCAATGTCTTTGTCAGTCCTAAAATAATCAAAACAATATTTAGTAACACCCCGATTGGAATGGCTAGACTTCCCAAAATTGTTCCATAGGAGATCGCAGCAGCTGCCGGCCACCCGACATCAATTGTTGTCAGATTCAGTCCAAAACGCTCGACCATTTCCTGCGCAGCAGGTCCAAGGCTATTACTCAACAAATCAATAACCAAATTCAGTCCGACAAATCCAACGCCCACTGTTAATGCAGAGGTAAAAGCTTTACCCGGTTTAGTCCCTAAAATCAGACCAAAGATAAATATTAAAATGGGTAATACAACAATCGATCCTAAATCTACAAACCACTGTAATGCGTTTAACATCTCTCTTCCTCCTAGCTTAATCCGTTCGTTCGGATAATTTTCTGATATGCTTCCATCGTTTCAGCAGTCATCAATGCTTGTAAGACACCTTCCTGCTGAAACATTTCAATTAAACGCTGCAGCATCTCAAGCTGTTCATGCGGTTCCTTAAGTGCCAGCATAAACAATATAGATACATTGACTTCTTTATCCTTTGACCCCATAGATTTAAATTGTATCGGCGTTGTGAGCGACATAAATGCCACTTGCGACTCCTTTACATACTCACTATCTGTATGGGGAATTGCCACGCCAATTCCGTTGATTTCCAACCCAGTTGGAAAAACAAGTTCCCGTTTAATAACATTCGCTAAAAAATCCTGATTAACGCATTGCTTCTCCATTAATTCATTTGCCAATAATTCAAATGCAACTTCCTTAGAAGACACATTCTTTTTTAACAAAGCAATTTGATGGTTAAAAAACATGCCCATTTCCTCCTCTTAGAAGTCGCTGATACAACTCCTCTTTACTCTGACTGTCTACTACCCATTTAATTTCTTTCGGTGAGTTGAACAGATCATAAATGGATGCGATCAATTCTTTGGCTTCTGCCATATCCTCTTCAGCAATTGCCAATAAAACAACCAGTTGAATCTGACTTGAGCCCCATTTGATTGGTGAAGCTAAAGCCATAAAGGACAGTTTTGTCTGATTGACTGTTTCCGGCTCGGCGTGAGGAATTGCCACACCGGTTTTCAACCCGGTACTCCCCAGCTCTTCACGTATGAATAATGTCTTTTTAAAATCTCCTGTAACCAGTCCTTTTTCCTGATAATCATCTGCTAAATAAGTTAAAATAGCTTCTTTCGTTTTGAACTCTTGCTTTACATAGAGAAAATCTCTATCTAAATACTTGCTCAACAAATGAGTGTTTTTGTATTCTTTTGAATGAAAGCTTTTTTTATGCTCACTTAAGTTTGAAACATAAGCAGAAATCTTCCCTATTTCTTCCGGTGTCGGTAAGGCAGATACATACATGACTTCCGTTGTTGTCTCTTCTAACTGTATTGTTGAAATAATCAAATCTACAGTCTCAAGTGAGATATGGCTCAATTTATCAAAGCTGGTAATTTCTAAAATGACATCCGCTGCGATATTCTGCTTAATACGATTAAAAATCAGCTCCGACGTTGCCATTCCTGAATTACACACAATCAGAATATGTTTCGTTACTCGAATTTTTTCAAACGCCAGCTGGAAATGAATCGTTAAAAAGGTCACTTCATCTTCTGTTAGCGCCACATCATATTTCTTTTCCAAGTCTCCAATAACAAATTTTGTCAGTGTGAACATTGTCGAATACTGTTTCTTGATACTTTCCCTCAAAGGGTTTTTGATAGCAATATGATTTTTCAGTCGATGAATCATTGGAACAACATGAGATAATAAGGCCTGCATCAACAACTCATCATCTGTTAAATCAATACTCAGTAAATCCGACATATTTACTATCATTTTTTTAGTCACTGTGATCATTTTCTGGCTATTAGCTGTCATTTTTAAATAGGGCTCGATGCCATGAGCCAACAGTAAGGAACAAACATAGTGAATATCCTCATCAGTTAACTGAAACCTTTGCTCTTTAGCAACCATTTCTGAAAAAGCGACGCCTTGCATATAAAGCTGCATACGTTTCAACTCATCGAAAACAAGTTCCTTTTGTGGTTCAATATGGGCTCCTTTCTGTACTCTACCAAGAAGTATCTCTAAAGATATCTTCAATGAATCTACAAAATAACTGTTAAGCTGATGATCTAGAGCAACACTTAAGTCAGAAACAAAGCATGTGACTAATCGGACATTATTCTCATCAAAAACAGATTGAATTGCTTTCGTGTCAATACTAGATGATTCAATAAAGAAATCCAGCATGGATTTAAATACTCTCTGTCGGACAGATTCTGTAGTATCAAGCACTACCCCTCTATCAGTCATTCGGCCCTGAACGTTTTCTTTTCGGCAATACTCAAGAATCTCATCGACATCCTTCTTTATGGATTGATAACTGACATAAAAATAGTCAGCAAATTCTTGATAGTGCATAGGCTTTTCTGAAAAAAGATAGTTGGCAAAAATAAAAATTTTACGATACTCCGGTGAAAATTTATCAATCTTTTTTGTCTTCTCAATCAATAAAGCTGTTGCCTTCTTTCTTGCTGCTTCTGTTCCTTCAACTCGGACTCCCTTTCTAGGCAAACGTGAAATATGCAACCCAGTGTCTGTTAATTTTTCTTCTAAACGTGCGAGATCTGTATAAACTGTTTTAGCTGAAACATACAATTTATTCTTAAAAAATGCAGCTGGCAGAAAATCCGTCTGGTCCAATAATAGTTGCAACAAAGCTTGCTCTCTTTTATTTAGTGCCATCTTCTCACCTCCGGAAGCGCTTCCTTATTTATTATCTTAACGGATGGTTTGTTCCCCGTAAATAATATCTAATTGCCACATTAATGTGGTAGTTATAAAAACATGACTGTAAGCAAAGCTAGGCTATTAGACTTTCCTACCCTTTTAAAACCAAGTAAATCTCTCCCTACTTCGAGGATCGGAGCGTAGCGAGAACCGTAGCTGTACAAGTAGCTTTGAGTAGCTCATCATTTCTGTCTCGATCCTCTTCCTAAAACTGCTCCTCTATAGACATAGATATATATTAAAAGTTCCGTTGAACTATTCTCCTAAAAATAGTTTTTAAAATCAACTATAAAAGTATGCAAAAAGCATAGAAAGCAACTCATTCAAAATGAGTCGTATGCTTTCTATGCTTCGTTAACAGTTATTACTAATTTTTCATCCAAAATCCTTCGTTACAAAATAGTCGTCCCACGCAAGGACTACTACTCCCGACAACAACTCTTCTAAAATATCTGTTGAAATTGGCGGTTTTCTGGTAAAGTTCAGCTCTTTGATAGAAGCGTCCTGATTCTGTGGATTAACAAGATAAAGAGCAAGCTGAGCAGGCTTGCTGTATCGCAATAAACCCAAGAGACCATTTGAATAAAACGAATAGAGCTCCCCCTGAACCAAGGCTTCTGTTTCTTTACGTTTCATTGTCCATTCCTGATAGCAGGTATAGGTATCAGAATCAATGGAATGCCATGGGAAAAACTTACGATTTTCAGGATCTTTCCCTCCAGTCAGACCTGCCTCATCTCCATAATAAATCGTAGGGACGCCTGGCAAGGCGAACATTAACCCTACTGCCAAAGATAGCTTGGAAAAGTTATTTTCCAATAAAGTCGCAATTCTTTCGCTATCATGGGTCCCAATATTATTCAAATTATTGGCAAAAATGTCTGCGGGATAATTTTCCTGTAGGACAGTCAGCTTTTCTGCTGTATCTTTTGCTGATTGCTTTTCTTGAAGGAGACCAAGAATGTTCTCACGAAACGGGTAGTTCATCACACCATGAAGACCACCACCGAAGACATACTGGCGTCGCTGTCCGTAAGATATCTTGTTAGAAGCATCCTCCCAAACTTCACCAATCAATACTTTTTTGGGGTGTTGATCTAGCGTTTGTCGAATCCCATCTATAAAGAAGTCCGGCAATTCATCCGCCACGTCTAAACGCCAACCGTCCACGCCCATAGCTGTCCACTTCTCAATGACACTATCCTTTTCACCATAAATAAACTGTTGAAAATCATGATTCTCCTTATCTGCTTCCGGTAGATCCTTCACACCCCACCAAGACTTATATTCCTGTGGATAGTCAGAGAATTTGAACCATTGTCGATAGCGGCTTTCTGGCTTGCGGTAAGCACCTTCGTATTCACCATAGCGTCCATCATAATTAAAGTAGCGGCTGTTTCTTCCCACATGACTGAACACTCCATCCAGAATAAGCTGCATATCATTCTCATGAAGACAGTCAAGTAGCTGTTGAAAAATTTTCTCATCCCCCAACATTCCGTCGATTGCCAGATAATCACCAGTATCATACCGATGATTGCTTGCAGCCTCAAAAATAGGATTTAAATAGAGTACAGTAACACCCAGCTCTTTCAAATAAGGAATTTTTTCTATGATTCCCTGCAAATTACCGCCATAAAAATCCCAGCGAATAATCTCTCCTTGCTCGTCTTTAATATACATTGGCTCATCTTCCCAAGTACCATAAATAAACGTATTCTTTTTAGGCTGAGAAATTTCTTTATGAGGATTGCCATTATAAAATCGGTCTGGAAAAATTTGATACACGATTCCCTTTCGATACCAGTCAGGTGCAGGATCTGTCTTTTCATAGCAAGTCAGTTGGTAAGGATGCAGATCGCCTAAAGCTGGAGTGAGAACACCTGCTCCACCTTTTCCTTGATTCGATCCGAAGTACAGGATTTCTGCCTCTTGCCCTGCTTCCTTTTTTAAGATCTCAAAATAGTAGAAGTAAAGTCCTGCTCTCTGTTCTAAAGAATAGGCGCAAGTATATCGAAGCTCCTCTTGCGGAGACATATTGATTTTTTCAACACCCTGTTCTCCATCCTCTTTGCGCATCACCAACAAAACCTGTTCAACTACTGATTCCTGAACAGCAATTGAAAACGTTACTGTGTCGCCTTTTTCAATTGCTCCGAAAGGCTGTTTATACTCTTCCAGCCAGGAATTAAAATAAATTGCCGTCATTACTGTCTCCCCTATTGTTCAGAATCGTTTCCCACTTTTCTTATCGGTTCAATCTGCCAGATATCCTCTGCGTAACGCTGCACAGTATAATCCGAAGAAAAATGCCCGGCGTGCGCTGTATTGATCAAACTGACTTTCTGCCAGCGTGGTTTATCTCGATAAAGAGTTTCAATCGACTTTTGTGCATCCACATAGGACTGAAAATCACGTAAAACGAAGTATTCATCGTTGTATCGAATCAGAGAATCAAAAATTTCCTGACCCTCTACTTTTATATTTGGGATCGTTCCATCAATAAAAGCATTCAGTATGCGCTGAATAACCGGATCGTTCTCATAAATTTTTAGCGCTGAATAGTTTTGTGTTTCATAATAACGATACACTTCTTCTTCAGTCAAACCAAAAATGGCTATATTGTCATCTCCAACAATATCTCGAATCTCAATATTAGCTCCGTCAAGTGTTGCAATCGTCACTGCCCCATCTAGCATTAATTTCATATTGCTAGTTCCAGATGCTTCTTTAGAAGCTAGTGATATCTGTTCACTGACATCTGCTGCCGGAATAATCAGTTCTGCCAAGGAAACATTGTAGTTTTCCAAAAAGACTATTTTTAACTTTCCTTGTATCGCTTCATCAGCGTTGATCATGTTAGCTACTTCATTGATACATTTAATAATGTGCTTTGCATACGTATAGCTTGGTGCGGCTTTTGCACCAAAAATGAAGACACGCGGATAAATGTCAGCTTCCGGATTATCCTTCAATTCAAAATACAGTTTTAGAATATGCAGCAGGTTTAACAGCTGCCGCTTATACGCATGAAGTCGTTTAATCTGAACATCAAATATCGCATCCGGTGAAACGTCAATTCCCGTTGTTTTGAGAATATACTCTGCCAATCGTACTTTATTCGTATATTTAGTATCTGCTATCTGTTGCAATACTTTTGAATCATCCTTATAGTTCATCAATAAATGCAGATCATTGGCTTCTTTCCGCCATGATGTGCCAATCGTCTGATCCAGGAGATTGGCCAAAGGTTCATTCGCTAGTTGCAGCCAACGTCTTTGAGCAATACCATTCGTCTTGTTGTTAAACCGTTCCGGATAAAGCAGATAGAAATCATGAAGGACAACACCTTTCAACAAATCCGAATGAAGCTTCGCTACGCCATTTGTACTGTGGCTGCCAATAATTGCCAAATGTGCCATATGTACTTGGCCGTCTTTAATGATTCTTGTCCGTTCAACGAGCTCGGAATCAACCAATAAGGACATTTCCTCTACAAAGCGACGATCGATTTCTTCAATAATCTGATACAGTCTCGGGATAACTTCCTGCAACATAGATACCGGCCATTTCTCCAGAGCTTCTGCCATGATCGTATGGTTGGTATAGCTCATTGTTTTAACAGTAACATTCCAGGCTTTTTCCCAACTTAAGTCTTCTTCATCAACCAGAATACGCATCATTTCTGCAACACACAGCGCTGGATGGGTATCATTGATATGGATAGCCACATAATTCGCCAAATCAAGCATGGCAACACCTGTTTTTTTCTGTGATAGAATGATGCTTTGAATTCCTGCTGAAACAAAAAAGTATTCCTGAACCAAACGCATCAAACGTCCTTCATAATTGGAATCATCCGGATAAAGTACTGAGGTCAAATCACGAAAATCTCGACGTTCTTCAATACTCTGATATCTGTTCTCTTCAAATTCAGGAATCTCAGCTGACCAGAGTCGCAAGGTATTCACCATATTATTATGGTAGCCCAGCATTCCGGTATCATATGGAACAGCTCTCAGAACCTGCTGGTTTTCATAGACTGGCTTCAGTTGCCCACGTTCATTTTCTTTTAGGTAGACATGTCCGCCGTAATTCACATTAACAGCCTTGCTGGCTTTACGGACTTCCCAGACATTCCCTTCACGAAGCCATTCGTCTGGCAGTTCTACTTGATTGCCATCAACAAATTTCTGCTTAAATAGACCATAATCGTAGCGAATCCCATTCCCGTTTCCCGGTAATCCGCAAGAAGCAATAGAGTCCATGAAACAGGAAGCCAGACGACCAAGTCCACCGTTTCCCAACGCCATATCCTTCTCTACGTTGCAAAGCTCTTCCAGATCGATATTCATTTCCTTTAAGCTGTCACGAACAGTATCCAGCAACCCCATATTCAGTAAATTGCTTTTCAGCATTTTACCAGGTAAAAATTCGATCGAAAAATAATAGGCCTGCTTACATTGCGAGGCACGAGTATCCTTACGAGTGTCCTTCCAAGCATTCGAATAGTATGCTTGAATCACGGATCCCAGTGAGGCGAATAGTTCATCGCTTGAAGATTCCTCCACCTCATTGGCAAATTTTTCTCGCACACGTCGCTTAAAATCCTTTTTAAACTGTTCCTTTGTAATCTTCATCGTTCACTGACTCCCTTAATTATTTGTAAAACAAGAGGTTGGGACAGAAGTACTTCACTCTGAGAGCCAATTAGGCATCATGTATCAGCTGCTTTGACCAGGCAATCGCAGTGATTTATGACAATAAGAAAGAGCATCTGAAAATTGCCAAGAGACACTATGCACGCAATAAAGAGTTGTTGAACAGCATCTATTTGGAATTTCTTATATTTTCAAGATATTCTAACCTATTTCTGAAAGAGTTACTTCTGTCCCATCCTTTATACTTGTTGAGAGGAGTGAGAGTTGCTATCTCACACGCTCTTATCATTTATTACCAAAGCTGATTATGAAAATATCCCTTTTAACTATACCTCGTTTTTGAAACAAGTACGAAAAATGAATGATTTCTTAAGGCTTTGTTAGTAATTGGTAAAGACCTATATATTCTCGTGCCGGGGAATCCCAGCTAAAATCTTTTGCCATAGCTTGTTGAATCAACTGCTGCCAAACTTCCGGTTCCTCTCTATAAACACCAGATGCCATTCGGATCGTCTCCATTAGATAAATAGAGCGAAACTCAGAAAAACCAAAACCGGTTCCCTCTTTTGTTATTGGATTATAAGGAATAACACTATCTTTCAAGCCTCCTATTTCATGTACGAGAGGCAATGTGCCATAGCGCATGGAAATCATCTGTGATAGTCCGCAAGGCTCAAACGCAGAAGGCATTAAAAACAAATCGGCCCCAGCATAAAACAACTGCGCTAACTTAATATCGAAAGAAATACTGACCGAGCATTTTTCCGGAAAGCGATGGGTAAAGTCTTTGAAGCCTTGTTCAAACCCAGCTTCCCCAGTTCCTAAAACAACGAGCTGCACATCTTCCTGCATAAGGTATTCCATCTCATCCATCATCAGTTGAAAACCTTTTTGATGTGTCAAACGACTGACAATGGCCATTAATGGAACCTCTCGGACCGGTAAGCCCATTTTTCTTTGAAGAGCTGCTTTATTTATTGCTTTTCCTGATAAATCTTCCTTTGAAAAATTGGCTGGAATCAAGGGATCTGTCTCCGGATCATTGATTTCATAATTTATGCCGTTCAGAATACCACTTAACTTATCTTTAGCCATTCGCAATACCCCGTCGAGCCCTGAACCAAATTCGGGTGTCTGAATTTCTTCCGCATAGGAAGGACTGACTGTATTGACCCGTCCAGCATATAAAATGCCTGTTTTAAGAAAATTGACATTATCATCAAAGCGAACAGTACCATCATAATACCGTTCTTTTCCCATTCCAAAAAGATCAGGTAAGACTTCTTCACCAAAAATACCCTGAAATTCAATATTATGAATGGTCAAAACTGTTTCAATCGCTTGATAGGCTTGAATCCAATGATATTTTTCTCTGAGTAGAAACGGGATCATCGCAGTATGATAATCATTTACATGGATGATGTCCGGAATAAAATCAATTTTTTCCAGCATCTCGATCACAGCAAGCTGAAAATAGGCAAATCGTTCGCCATCATCATAATAGCCATACAAGCCATCCCGATCAAAATAATACTGATTGTCGATAAAGTAATAGGTCAGACCGTCCAGTTTTAGTTTTTTTACTCCGCAATACTGGTGGCGCCAACCGACATCCACATAAAAGTACAAGACATCTTCACAAAGCTCCTGATATTTCAACGGCATCTGTTTGTAATAAGGCAGAACTATACAAATATCAGCGCCTCTATCCTTCAGTTCTTTTGGCAAAGCTCCGGCAACATCGCCCAAGCCGCCAGTTTTGAAAAATGGTGCACATTCAGCTGCAGTAAATAAGACTTTCATTCCATTCAAACCTCTCCTTCAGACACGTTTGCGGTAACATGTTCTCCTTTTCGAATCACCACTGGTTTTTCCGGTGTTCCTTTAATTTGCACACCAGGATCAACAATGACATTTTTATCCAGTATAGCATACTCAACTTGTGCATCAGATGCGATTTTAGCACTTGCATTAATAATGGAATGCTTCACTGAAGCCCCTTTATCGATTCTGCTTCGACGAGAAACTAATGAATGTTCCACCGTCCCCTGAATCACACAGCCCGTTGCAAACTGACTGCTGTTAACCATTGAGTCCTCTGAGTAATAGGTTGGCACTTCATTTTTTAATTTGGTATAAATTTTTTGATTTGTGTACATCAAGGAGTTGAATTTAGCTGGTTCAAGCATGTCCATATTGGCTTTGTAATAAGATTCGAGACTATGAATATTCTTAAGATAGCCGGTATATTCGTAGATAGAGCTTTTCACTGCCCCAAGCTGGCTTTTCAGAAAATCTACTAAATTTGGTGAAACATCTTGTGTCTGAGCTTCCTCCAATGACTGAATCAACCATTCGGTCTGAACGATAAAGGCATCCATACTAAGATTCTCTTTTCCAGTTTCAGAGGTGTAGTCCTGCAGGGTATGACACCCGCTGACTTGCCCATTTTCATCCAAATCCAATAATGTATCTTCTGAGCATACACTTTCCTTATTCACTCGTTTATAAACAAGGGTCATCGTATTTTGCTGCGCTTGATGGATTTTTAATATCGCTCGAAGATCCAAATTGCATAGCATCCGACTGCTCATAATCACAGTATACTCAGATTCAGATTTTTGAAGATAGTCGATCATCGGGCTGAAATAAGGTTTCCCTTCATTCTTTCTTTTAATGAAATCCTGATAAAAATAAGTGAAGAAGCGATTTTTCAGCGAATCCAAGTTCCATTCTTTTCCTCCACCGATATGATCAAATACTGATTGCGTTTCCCCATCATTAAAAATCATGAACAGGCTGCCAATATTCGCATTCACTACACTGGATAACTGGAAATCGATCAGTCGATATTTACAGTCAAACGGCAGCATGGCCAATGGACGTTTTTCAATCAGCGGCATTAAATCATCAAATCTTTCCACGTTTCCAATAATTGCACACATTCTGTTAGTCTTCATCGCTTTTCACCCCAATTACTTCAGAATATCCTACTACTACGATTTCATCTTCCTCATAAACTACTGCATTGTCACCGATCACAGCATCTTCGCCGATAATTGCATTTTTAATGGTCACATTCTGACCTATTTTTGCACCTGGCATAACAACACTTTTCTCTATTGTTGTCCCTTCTTTCACCTGAACATCTGTCGAAAGAATGCTATCTTTGATTTCTCCGGCAACATAGCAACCATCGACGATCAAAGAATTTTTCACTGAAGCTGTCTCTGTCAAAAAGTGCGGTGGCGAACTAGTATTTTTAGAGAACATTTTCCAGGTTCGATCACGAATATTCAACTCGTTTTCCGGATCAATAAATTCCATATTCGCTTCCCACAATGAATCGATGGTTCCCACATCTTTCCAGTAGCCGCTGAAACGATAGGCGTAAACATTGTCGCCGGCATCCAAATAGGCAGGAATAACATTTTTCCCAAAGTCTAACATCTGGCTGTCTTTAGAATAGCTATTATCCAGTAATTCTTTTAAACGAGCCCAGTTAAAAATGTAAATACCCATTGAAGCCAAATTGTTCTTTGGTTCCTCTGGTTTTTCCTCAAATTCAATAATGCGGTCATTTTCATCAGTATTCATGATCCCAAAACGGGAAGCTTCTTTAATAGGCACTTCAATTACCGCAACAGTAAGAGACGCATTATTTTTCTTATGTTCTTCCAGCATCGTCTCATAGTTCATTTTATAAATGTGGTCTCCCGAGAGCACCAGTACATATTGAGGATTCATTTGGCTGATATAGGCAATATTTTGATAAATCGCATGGGCCGTCCCTTGAAACCACTTCTCTCCGTCCGAGCTTGAGTACGGCTGTAAAATCGTCAATCCGGAATTGATGCCGTCTAATCCCCAGCTAGCACCATTCCCAATATGGCTGTTTAATGCCAAAGGTTGATACTGAGTTACTACAGCAACATCAGTAATTCCTGAATTGACACAATTACTTAAGGTAAAGTCAATAATGCGATATCTGCCCCCAAATGGTACAGCAGGCTTGGCGATGTTTTTGGTTAATTTCCCTAATCTCGTTCCTTGCCCTCCGGCTAAGATCATTGCTAACATTTCATTATTCATCTTTTTTATAGGTGATTGGGCTTATCTGAAACCTGTCATTAAATGTGCATTTTTCAGCCATGTCCCAAATCCCCTTGCCTCCTTTCATCCTCAAAAATTCTATGCATCATAAAAATTTACGACATAGACAAACGGTTCACTCTCTCCTGAATCACTCAACTATCTCCCTTTTTCCGTGTATTGATATCCTTTGGTTTTAAGATAATCGCACCCAACGCGGGAACGATCGTTCGAATCTGATACTTAAACTGTTTAAAGGGCTCATTGAGGGTCTCACAAGGAGCATTAGGTTTCGTCCAAGTACCACCAAACACGTCCATTTCAGTATTTAGAACCTCTTCATAGCTTCCTTCGTAAGGAACACCAACCATAAAATCCTGCCGCTCGACCGGAGTCATATTCAATATAATAATCAAAAAATCCTTTTTAGCTTTTCCTTTGCGGATATAGCTCAAAACCGTTTCCTGACTGTTATCAGCATCGATTATTTCGACAGTATCGTAGCTATGATCCAGTTCCCATAATGCCCGGTTCTCTTTGTAAAATTGATTCAACTGTTTGGTAAATCGTTGCATGTTGGCATTCATCTCATCCTTAAGATCGCGCCATTCTAGCCCTTCATCATACTTCCATTCCAGAAATTGTCCCCATTCACTACCCATGAACAACAATTTTTTCCCGGGATGTGTCATCATGTACACATAAAGATTTCTAAGCTGGGAAAACTGTTTGTAACGATCCCCCCACATCTTGTGCATCAAGCTCTTCTTCCCATGAACGACCTCATCGTGAGACAACGGCAAGATAAAGTTCTCGTCCATCATGTACATGAAGGAAAAGGTCAGCAAATTGAAATGGTCTTTTCTACTCACCGGGTCCATTTCGTAGAAACGCAAAGTGTCATTCATCCAGCCCATATTCCATTTGTAGTCAAAGCCCAATGCTCCGGTTTCAATCGGTCCGGTAATCTGTGTTTCAGAAGAGCTTTCTTCCGCAATCATCAGCGCTTCAGGATAGGCCAGCTTGATCACTGCGTTCATTTTCTGCAGGAAATAATACCCTTCTAAATTTCTTACGCCGCCTTCGTGATTTGGCGTCCAAGGACCTTCATCATAGTTTCTGTACAACATATTTGAAACAGCATCCACTCTGATTCCATCCAAATGATACATTTCCAGCCAAAACAATGCACTTGAAATTAGAAAGCTCTGCACCTGAGGCTTTCCTAAATCGAAATTCAGTGAACCCCAGCGAATGTTTTTCGCACGATCTGAATCTTCATATTCAAATTGCGGTGTCCCATCATAGTAGGGCAGTGTGTCATCGTTGATACAAAAATGTCCGGGTACCCAATCCACGAGGACGCCGATATTATTCAGATGGCATTCCTCCACGAAGTCCTGAAATTCCTCTGGCGTTCCATAATAAGAGCTTAAAGCAAAATAGCCAATCAACTGATAACCCCAAGACATGCCTAGCGGATGCTCCATCAATGGCATGAATTCAATATGGGTATACCCCATCTCTTTAACATAAGGAATCAGTTCTTCTGTCAGTCGACTAAAGCTGTACGGAGAACCATCTTCTTCCTGTTTCCATGAGCTAGCATGAACTTCGTAAATATTCATGGGTCGTTTAAAATAATCTGATCGTTTCTTTCTTCCCAGCCATAAACCATCCTTCCATTTTTTCTCCGGAATCGTGTGGACCACAGCTGCATCGTTGGGACGCTTTTCAAAATGTACGGCAAACGGATCGATTTTGTAGATTTCCCTTCCTCCTGCTTGTCGCACCTTAAATTTATAGAAATCCCCTTCCGACGGCAGTTCAGTAAACAGTTCCCAGACTCCATATGATTCCCGTTTGTTCATAGGTAAAGAATCCGTCCACCCATTAAAATCACCAACGAGCCAGACTTGCTCAGCATTTGGAGCCCAGACTCGAAAAACATAGCCCTTCACTCCATTTTTTGTCTCGTTGTGAAACCCAAAATAGTGATGGCTATAGAAATTTTCCCCTGAAAGAAACCGTTGAAGCTGATCTTCTTCCAGCGCATTTCCTGACTGACTTGTTTCGTCCATTTCCAACCTCCTCTGCTGAATTTTTTTAGAACTACCCCAGTTTCAGGACCATTCCCAGAGCTTTTATAATCAAATTTTCATTTTCTTTCCACCTAAGTATAAAATAAATGCAAAAAAATAAAAAATATATAAGCTCCATACTTCATTTTACCATAAAAGCGCTTTCATTTCTTGCTATACTTGTTTTTTTTATTGAAAAAAACACTTCTTTTTTTTAGAAAACAATCTTGAGTTTGAGCGGGTTTATTGTATTTTTTAATAGAAAAACTATTAATCAAAATAATGACAACAATAGATCAAAATTGAAAATTAGAATTTGATTACACATTCAAAGTTTTTAAGTTGTGTAATTTATTTAGCTATCTCTTTCGTAGATTAACAAAGACTAGCCTGTCTAAATACAAGAGCTAAGATCAATAACACTTGCATTATTCACATAAGATAAAATAGTGCATTTTTGGAAGGGAGACTGTAATTTTTCTAATGTCAAAATTGTAAATATACCTACAAGGAAAATCATGAACTTGTTTCGACAATAACCATGAAAAAACAAAACAGCAATTACCCAGAAATTTTATCTAGGCAATTACTGTTTCAATTTTCTATTCAGCTAGACGTTTTTTTACTCGTTCATTGACTTTTCTTTTTAATTCATTCATCTGTGTTTTGGCCTGCACTTCCCGTAGCATGGTTTCTGCAAACTCCCCAACATCATTTCCAACTAGCTCCAAAGCAGGAACTTGGTTTGCTGCACCTTCTTCAAAGAATTCAATCAGATTATAAAGAGCATTCAGCATGTCCATCCCGTCTCCTGCCGAGAATTGCCACACAAATTTTTGGATTTCATCGTAGACAACTTGATAATCCTTTGGCAGCTGCTTCATCTCCTCCATTTTTTCTCGGTATTTCTTTTTATCTACTTTGACTTGTTTAAAATAATCCATGAAATTAAGATTCATCTCGTTTTGTCTCCTTTAACTTTTCAATCTGCTGTGAAATAAATGCCCAACGTTTCCAAAAAAGAGCCAGCTCAGCTCTGCCAGTCTCGTTCAATGTATAAAATTTTCTCAAAGGACCCACACTTGATTTCTTCTTAGTCACATCAACGAAGCCCTTCTTTTCCAGTCTAAGCAAGATTGTATAAACTGTTCCTTCTGCGATATCGTCAAAGCCATAGCTTTGTAAGTTTTTTGTGATTTCGTATCCATAGGTTTCCTCTTGTTCGATGATTTCTAATATCATGCCCTCTAAAACACCTTTGAGCATCTCCGTAATTCCTTCCACCTTAACCAATCACCTTTCTTCATCATTTTTATCAATTCTCTCAATATTCTCTTTACAAATCAATCATTTGAGCATTTTTTTGTAATAAAAACGAATAGCTAAGAACTGGAAAATCAAGGTAACACCAATCAACCAAATCACTGCTGTCAGAAGCTCCTGAGAAAATTTTCCATCTGTTAAAAGCATGCGTAAGCTGTTAATAATCGATGTCATCGGTTGATGGTCCGCAAAGCCTTGTAGGGCTTTCGGAAGTGTTCCTGTTGGCACAAAACCAGAGCTGATAAACAATAAACCTAGTAGCAAATAAGAGAAAACACTAGCAGACTCATTACTTTTAGCTATCAAACCGAAAAATACTGCAATCCAAGACAACGCATAATTTGTCAGTAGAATCAGGCCTACTATGGCCAGCCAATCCAGTAAGTCTGCTTGAGGGCGAAAGCCAATTAAAATGCCTACAAGCAAAACAACAAGTGTCGAAATAAAATTGAAGAATACACTCGTAAACACATGACCGTTCAATACAGCTAATCTAGAAATCGGCATTGAATTAAATCGATCAAAGACACCGTTTTTCACGTCATCATTTAAGCGAAAAGCCGTATACCCCACACCACTGGCAATTGTAAACAACAAAATCGCCGGCAAAATAAAACCTTTATATGATTCTTGAGGAATCGACATCGCTCCACCAAAAATATAGACAAAAGCCAGCATAACCATGATTGGCATGATAACGACTGAAATGATTGTATCAATACTTCGCGTCATATGCTTCATCATCCGACCTGTCAAAAGCCATGAATCTTGTAAAATTGTCATTTGACTCCCATCCTTTCTCTTTCAATGACATCAAAAAATACATCATTCAACGTTGGCTGTTTCTGTTCAAACTGATTGATATGAATTTTTTCCTCTTGTAACTTGTTTAACAGCTTAGTCGTTTCTGCTACTTGATTATCGGTAACAACTGTCAGCTTTAATCCTGCTTCATCCATTTCCCCACCAACCAAAGCTCTTGCACGTTGCATGTCTTCTTTATGCAAAAATGTCAATTCAAGTTGACCTTGAGGTAGATGTGTCTTTACCTCTGAAAGACTTCCCTGCACGGCAATTTTTCCCTGATTCAAAATCGCCACTTGATCAGCTAACTGATCCGCTTCCTCCAGATATTGAGTTGTCAAAAAGATAGTCACACCCGTTGCCTTAATCTCTTGAATAACCTGCCACATGGTTGCCCTCGCTTGAGGATCTAAGCCAGTAGTTGGTTCATCTAGAAAAAGAACTTTCGGATCGCCTAGTAAACTCATAGCTAAGTCAAGCTTCCGTTTCATCCCACCGGAATAAGTCTGAACTGAGCGATCTGCTGCATCGACCAAACCAAATCGTTCTATCAACTCTTGAATTTTTTGCGTTTCATTTTGATGCCGCAATTTCCTAATTAGAGTCAAATTTTCCCTTCCTGTCAATACTTCATCGACAGAAGCAGTTTGCCCTGTTAAACTAATGCTCTTGCGTATCTGTTTACTTTCTGTTTCATTATTATAACCATCAATTTCGATTTGACCGCTATCTGCTTTCAATAGTGTTGTCAGCATCCTAACAATCGTCGTCTTTCCAGCTCCATTGGTTCCCAACAAGGCGAAAACCTTCCCGTAAGGTACAGTAAAACTAACATCTCTAATTACATCAACAGTCACAAATGACTTTTTCAAGTGATTGACCTTGATTGCATAGCTCATCTGATTTCGCTCCTATCTACTTAGTATTATTTAGTACCACTACATAATAATACTAAGTATTAGAAAAATCAACTACTTTGTTTCGCTAAGTAGTTGATTTTTTAAACTATAATCGCAGCGATCTATCATACGTCAATTTTTCTTTTAGTATTCATTCGCATTGAACGGACGCAAAAAAAGAGTGTGGGTCATAACTCAATCCCACACACCTCTATACACCTAAAACCAGATAAACGGTGGGACAGAAGCAACTCCTTCGACAATAAGGGGAAATTCAACAAAAATTTGTGATGCACCAAGTAGGAATCAATCAACATCGGAATGATACATTCCGTGTTTCTTGTCATTTTCGTGAATTCCCCCTTATTGCTTAGAATCACTGTGATTGCTCTTTTGAGCAGAACAGATGATGAAAAGTACCTACTTTTGGTGCTTGAAGCTGAACACTTCTGTCCCAACCTCTTACACATGAACTATGCAGCAATAATCCTCAAAAAAAGATACACAATAATTTGCACATTTCTTCAATTACTTTTTTCACTGCATTCTTTTTTAAGAAAGTCTCTGAACCAATAAAAGCTCTTTTTCGGTACACGCTTCATATCGCGCAACTCATGATTTCCGCGATTAACATAAACCATACCGTACCTTTTTTCCATATCCCCCATCGAGCTTGGCAAATCGATCAAGCCCCAGCCAAGATATCCTAGGACTTCACAACCATCGATAGCCATGGCATCCTTCATCGCTTTGATATGTTGGTCGTGATAATAAATTCGATACTCATCCTTGATTGAATTCTTCCCATCCCACTCTTCTTTTGTACCAATTCCATTTTCTACAGGGAAAATAGGAACATGGTATTTTTGATACATTCTATTGATGATATCTCTAAACCCCAAAGGATCGATCCCGAGCTTCCATTGATTTTGTGAAACAAACGGATTTTCAACCTCACCAAAAGCCAAGTAATAGTTTGGAGCCACATGTGGTGGAATATTTTTATGGCTTAGTGATCCTGTGCAATAATAACTAAATGCAAGATAATCACTTGTTACTTTCTCGATCTCTGCAATTTCTTCCTCTGATATTTCTAACTGGAAATGTTGATTCTCAAATGTTCGAACTTGTTTGGAATAGCCCCGTCCACAAAAAGCATCAAGAAGATTCTGATTGATGAATTCATCCCATTCCCTTGCCACCAAGATATCTTTAGGATCATTAGTGGCAGGATACATATTGGAATAAGCCAACATCCCTCCAATTTCTCCATCTGTCGTTTCATGGATATAATTCGCGATCTTCGCATGGGCTACCATGATATTATGAGCAATTTGATGGATGTTTTCTGCCGTATCTTCTGTTTTCAGGGTTCCTCCATACAAAAATGCCAGAGGTGTTGAATAGAGATTTTGTTCATTGAATGTAACCCAATATTTCACTTTGCTTTTGTAGCGGTCTACAACTTTTTTCCCATATTCCACAAACGCATCTACTACATGTTTACTCATGAATCCCTCGTAGTTTTGAGCTAAGTTGAGAGGCATATCGAAGTGATAAAGGCATAGCATCGGCTCTATATCTCTCGCTAGCATAGCATCAATGTATCGATCGTAAAACAACAGTCCGGCTTCATTAAATTCTCCATCCCCCATTGGATTAATACGTGACCAGGAGGTTTGAAAGCGATAGAAGTTCATCCCCATTTCCTGTATTAAATCAAGATCCTCTTCATATCTGTTGTATCGGTCGATTCCGTGCTTCCAATCCGATGTCGTTTCTGTTGCTTCACGAATATCGTAAACAGAAGGCCCTTTTCCATCTTCATTCCACGCGCCTTCCGTTTGCATGCTTGATGAAGAATCGCCCCAAAAAAATTTTTTCTTTACCATGTTCTCATTCCAATCATCCTTCATCTTTTTCTATGTTCCTTCTAGCTTTTTGTTTGTCTAATATGTTGCATTTTCAGCACTTGCACGTGCAACTCTTTCACTGATTTTCAAGAATGGCAGATAAAAGAATATTAGTGCCACAATGATAATTGCCTGCACAATCATTGCCCGCCAATCACCAGCTGTTGCTAGAAAACCACTTAAAAATGGCGGAGTCGTCCAAGGGATCGTTACAACACATCGATTTACGAATCCTGCGGTGGTTGCCAAGTAGCCAATGCTAGTCCCTACGATAGGTGATAGAACAAACGGGATGATCATCGGTAAGTTGAACACAATTGGTAAACCAAAAATGACGGGTTCATTGATATTGAAAAGATTCGGACCTAAAGCCAACTTAGACAAATCTCTATACGCACGATAACGGCTGAAAATCAGGATTGCTAAAACTAGCGCAATGGTCGAACCAGTTCCACCCATCAACGCCCCATATACTTGATGGAATGCTGAATTGATAATGTGCGGAGCCTGTTGCCCCGCTGCTGCAGCATCCATGTTTTCATTCATGTTTACCATCAATAGCGGATCAAGGATCGGTCCTGTAACCACAGATTGATGAATACCAAAAGAAAATAGCAAATTTCCAAAACAAACTAATAATAAATAGCCAAAATATGACGTTCCTACACCACGTAAGGGTTCTTGGATAAACCGTTCGATAATCGACATAAAATCATTTCCAGTTAATTGGATCAAAAATGAAGCAAAAGCAAATAGTGAAACCACAATGATTAAAGGAACCATCGTGTTGAATGATTTTCCTACTGCTGGAGGAACACTGTCACCTAAATTAATTTTTAGCTTCTCTGATCGAGTCAGACGAATGTACAATTCTGTTGCCAGTAATCCGGTAATGATTGCGGCAAAGACTCCTTTTGAACCAATATTTCCATAGCTGATCACACCATTGATTTTCACCGCGTTCTCTGCATCAATTGGTGTGGTTTCAATCATCATTGGAAGCAGAGTCAAAAAGGCTGGAACAACTGCAATCACAACACCAATTGGATTATCGTATTCTCTATTTTTTGCTAAAAAATAGCCGATTGCTATGACAAGAATAATGCCGGTAATATTTAACGTGGCGTTCGTTATGATATTCCCCCAATTTTGCCAAGTCGACATCGTCTCTGCACTAATGAGATTTTTGAACCAACCTGTAGAATCTAATACCACTGAATTAATTAAAATAGCTATCCCTGCTAAAATGAATAACGGCATAATCGTAGCAAACGAATCACGTAATGTTCTTAAATAAATTTGTTGACCGATTTTCTGAGCCATCAAAACGAACTTTCCCATCAACGCTTCTCTTTTTTGCTTTTTTTCCTCATTCATTGCTTGTGCCCCCCAATTTTTATAGCTGCGCGCTCGCTTTAAAAGCATAATATCATCTAATCCTACTTTTGTAAACACTTATTTAAATAAGTATATACTAATTAAATGGATAAAAAAAAGACTTACTTGATGATTCCAAGTAAAAGTCTTGTTATTCTTTACCACCAGTCGTGGTTAAATGCATAGAGGCAGACAAATTATTTACTGTTTTAGTTAGTAGTACTTTCTATTGTTTTATTTCGATAGACCTCTTCCAGTAAATCAGTAAAATTCGGCAATAGACTTATCAAAAGCAGCCTAAGTGATATCCGTAAATACTTTTCCAGATATGAATGGGTATCTTGTTTTAGAAAAGTCAAAAGGAGTTCCATCATCAAAAAAAACAACTTGGTTCGTTTCTAATATAGGCGCACCAATAGCAACATTAAATTCTTCACTATCTAACTCATTTGCTTTGGAAGCAATAATCACACGTTGGGCAGCGCTGATTACATAGCCCAATTTCTCTCTTATATAATTATAAATAGACCCTTTTAAAATATTTTCATCCAAATCCTGGATATACTTCAACGGCATGATCGATGTTTCAATACTTCTTGCTTCATCATGTACATATCTAACACGCTTGATGTCATAAACAGGGTCATTTTTTTTTATTTTCAATGACTCACACTCATCAACCGTAGGAAAACGAACATCAAAACGGATGATTTTACTTGTCACTTCTGCCCCTTCTTGAACAGATGTACCAAAAACACTATTGATTTGTGTCACATTCTTATCATTCTTTTTGATATTCGTTCTGACATAAGTACCGGACCCCCGTCTTGTATAGAGTAACCCTTCATCAATCAACAGTTGTATCGCTTTTCTAATCGTTACTCGACTAGTCGTATAGATTTTTGCGAGGGTTTCTTGATCTGGCAATACCTCTCCTTCACTATATTCTCCATCAACAATTTTTTTCTTTAAAGCAATGGCAATTTCTTTATATTTAGGCATTCTCACCACTCCCACAAATATTAGTATATACTTATATAGTAATAGATTATATTAAGCTTGTAAACAGCATATACAAATATGGATAAAGGAATCGCTTAATAAATAAATTTCTTAAAAGTAATTTTTACGTACGATGGATATTCGATTATTACAAGTTCATAACGTGGTACAACGATAATAATGATTCATCTACTATTCGTATGATAGAAAATGGCTATAAAAAAACGCCTTTTTAAGCAACATTTCAGAAATAAGTGATTCATGTACTTATCAAGTAATTTGCTCCTTAATAAAAAAAGACCTAAGTAATTTTTCATACTATAGGTCTTACTTTCAGATTTAGCCTAGATTTGGGAATAGAGATACAATTTTGTCATTTGAGTAGTATTCTCTTTCAATATCATTATCGTATTTGCTAAGAAAATCTCTTTCTAAACAAAACAATGATTCTAAAAAATCACGATCAATTTTGTACTCATCTAATATATCTGATAATACATACATTTTATTCTTAAAGACCATATCTAGAAGAGCTCTTATCTTACCTGGACGAACAATCGCAATATCTTCATCTAAAGGTTCTTCTTTTCTATATCCATACCTATTTAAGGAAGCATAGAAATACCGATTTTCTTCAAATGTGAGTAACCCTAATTTGTAAGCCCTGTATTCTAAAGCTCCTATAGACACCATGTATTTTGATTTCAAATCTAAATACGATTTTGGATTTGATTTTTTGGAAATCATTGAAAAATCTTCTAAAAACTGTTCTTTTGGTAACAAGAAAAATGAAGCAAAATCGTTAGCTTCCTTTTCTATCTTTTTATGTTCATCTTTAGATAAAGAATCCATGTCAATCTTGTAATGCAATAATAAATGACCCAACTCGTGTGCTAGATCAAAATTTCTACGTACGGCAGATTTCTTCTTATTTCCCAAAACAATAAACGGTTTCCCATTTTCTGTCCATGTGCTATAAGCATCAATAGATGCTCCCATATTCTTCTCTAGAATATAAACACCCGACATTTCAAGCTTATACAGAAGTTCTTTATTTTCATGTATATGCAATTTCTGTCTAGCATGCTCAGCAATCTGCTCTAGAGTGACAGAATCATTGTCAAAATCACTATTCGCGTTAGATAACTTTATTACTTCTTCTCTTAATGCAGAAATTGTGTTAAGTGGTGGAATTAGTTTTTCTTCAAATTTATCTAAGAAATAACTTGAAAAATCGACAAATGCTGTCTCCATTTTCGCTTTCTTTCTTGAATCCCTATCTTCAGCTCTATAGGCAATACTTTCTATTTTAGAAACTTGCTTTACAAATGGTTGGGTATAGAAAAATTGAGATCTTACAGAAAACATTTTCTTAACCTCGTTAACTACTTCAAACTTTGGCACAGTATATTGGTTCTCGTATTGCCAAACCGCCTGTTCCGTAACCCCAATTTTATCAGCAAATTCCTTTCTGGAGAGACCATTTAATTCCCTGAGACTTTGTAATTTCTCTCCGAAAAACATTTTAAATCACATCCTGACTTATTTAAAAATTTAGCTATTAGCTTCTTTTTCCTCTTCTGGTATAGCATATCCGAATGAATCTGAGTCGCCAGAAAAGATTGTTTGATCAGAAGCATTTTCACTTAGTATTGGCTCAACATCATCAGCTGTAATTTCAAATTCACTTGCTTCAATTAGATAGCTTAAATCTTCAATCAATTCTAAATTCATTGTTGCACGATTTGGCATGGTAAGTCTAATTGAAGTAATGATTTTCGTTTCATCATCAATTTCATAAGTAACAATATAGAAGCGAGAGTATTTCTGGTTAACTTTCAAAGAAGTTCCATCTATAACTGCCTTAACTTCATGAGGATCGCTTAATTCAAGTTGAATCTGCTCTGGCTGTTCTTTGTAGTTTCTTTGTTTCCCATCAAATAAGTGTGTGTTATACTCTGCTAACTCTACTAAATAATTATCATCATTCGCTTTTTTCTTCTGGTCTTCAAATGTTTTTTTCACTCTTCTAGAGTTTTTTACAATAACCATGTATTCTTCAGAATTTTCACTAACACTGAATTGTAGATATTCCCAGGTATAGCCTGCTTTATCAATATTAAAAGAAACTCCTTTTTCTTCACCCAATTTAGAAACCTGATCATCTATATGGTTTCCTTTGGTCCAAGCATAGGCACCACTTACATTCATGGTATCCTTCTTCTCTTTTCTTTCTTCTAAATATTGTAAATAGCCTTTAAGCGTACCGTCAACAATGATTTTACTAATCTCTTTATCTAACTTCAACTCTGACATACTCAATCTCCCTTCTTTAATTCAACAAATTTAGTATACACTATTTTTAAAGAAAAAACATTATTTATCGATTTTTCTTAAAGTGAACAATCTTTCAGTTACTTAAAATTCTTAATCAACTTCTCTATCTTAATTTTCCTATAATCAAATCCAATTTTTCCACCCGATCCTTCCTTCTTTTCAAAGAAAGAATCGTTTTGTATCTTTCTGAAATACAATCTTCATTGTAACTATCAGCATTTCTTATTTTTTATTGTCATCATCCACATCTGAGCACAATGATTATAGTTCAGAAATTCTATATTTATCTTTATCTGTAAACCAAATTTCATCTCTGCCTAGATTGTTTTTATCCAAAGTAAGACCCTTTTTAGTGAACAATAACGCTTGATTGTAGAATTTCCTAATCAATTTTTCAACTTTGATTTTTCTAAAATTGAAGCTTCTTTTTTCTTTTGTTTTTGATCTACAAATTTCAGTTATTATCAAAATGGTTTTCAAAACTCATATCTCTCACCAAAATTCTTAACAGCCATGTAACGCAGTATTATCAGTAATTACAGCCGTTTCTTCTCTGGTAGAAATCTCTGGTAGAAAACACAAAAAAAGCGACAAAATCGTCGCTTTTGGTAGAAAATTGGAAAACTGATAGCTAAAATGGTGGCTCATTTCTCTATTTTTTGGTTGATTTAACGCCATTTTAGCTGAGTTTCACTACTATTTCCGATACATCTTAAACTCTAAAAACAGGTCATTATAGATTTCCAGATACTTATGCCCTAGATCCTCATAAACCTCCAAGCGAGAGATGGTTTCATCATTTGGGTAAAACTGCTCATCCTCTGAAATTTCCTTTGGAAGTAAAGCCTCTGCTTTTCGGTTTGGTGTTGAATAACCAATATATTCGGCATTTTGGGCTGCGATTTCCGGACGTAGCATGAAATTGATGAAGGCATACGCACCATCAATATTTTTTGCCGTCTTAGGAATCACGATATTATCAAACCATAGATTCGATCCTTGAGATGGGATCACATAGTGTAGATGCTCATTGCCATCTAACATTTCAGCTGCTTCACCTGAAAAGGAAACTGCCACAGCACTTTCTTCATTGATCATGTACATCTTGATTTCGTCTGCAACGATGGCTTTGACATTCCCAGTTAGCTTGTTCAATTTGTCAGAAGCCTCAGCCAGTTCCTCGGCATTCTTGCTATTCAAAGAATATCCCAGACTGTTCAACGACAAGCCAATAACTTCTCGAGCACCGTCGATCAGCATGAGATTATCCTTCAGCTCCGGCCGCCACAAATCATCCCACTCTTGAATCTTTTCTCCATCAACAAACTTATCATTGTAAATAATCCCCAGTGTTCCCCAGAAATAAGGAATCGAATAAGTATTGTTGGGATCAAAGTCAAGATTCAAGAAGCGTTCATCAATATTTTCCAAGCCAGTCAACTTCTTATGATCAATTGGTAAAAGCATATTTTCACTAATCATCTTTTGAATCATATATTCAGATGGAATCGTAATGTCATAGGCTGTTCCGCCCTGTTGAATTTTAGTGAACATTGCTTCATTGGAGTCAAAGGTTTCATAGTTCACCTTATAGCCGGTTTCCTTTTCGAACTCTTTGATCAGCTGAGGGTCAATGTAATCACCCCAGTTATAAATAGTCAGCGTATCTGCTCCAGCCATTCCACTGGCACGTTCTAGCTGGCCAACGCCAAGAAACAGGACCACAATAATCAAAATAATCCCTAAAAATAAAGAGTTTAGCTTTCTCATGAAAGTTTTGCCACCTCTCTTTGTTCGCGACGCAGCTTCTTCATGCGTTTCGACGTATTGTCTTTACTGATAAAGTAATAGCCAATCACAAGAATCATGGAGAACAGAAAAACCAAGGCGCTTAACGCATTGATTTCCAAGCTGATCCCCTGTCTTGCTCGAGAATAAATTTCAACAGAAAGAGTAGTAAACCCATTACCTGTCACGAAAAATGTCACAGCAAAATCATCCAGAGAGTAAGTAAACGCCATGAAATACCCGGCAATGATTCCTGGAGAAAGATACGGCAATACGATATTTTTCAATACTTGGAAATTATTTGCACCCAAGTCTCTTGCCGCATCAACCATCGAATCGTTCATTTCCTGCAATTTAGGCAGAACCATCAGAACGACAATTGGTATACTGAAAGCAATATGAGACAAGAGAACACTGGTAAAACCAAGGCTAATGAATCCGACTGCTGTAAAGAAAATCAAAAAGCTTGCACCAATAATAACATCTGGCGATACCAACAAAATATTGTTGAAGCTCAACAGTGCCGTTCGACCTCGCCGACCTTTTGTGTAATAAATCGCCATCGCCCCAAAGGTTCCAATAATCGTTGCAATCAAGGCTGACAAAAACGCCAGCAAGAATGTATTCAACACGATGATCAACAACCTTGTATCCTCGAATACGGCAGAATAGTTAGCTAATGTAAAGCCGGTAAATGAATTCATTGTTTCTCCGTCATTAAAAGAAAATAGGATCAAATAGAAAATCGGTGCATAGAGCAGAAGAAAAACAAGGATAAGATAAACATTTGACCATTTGAATTTTTTTCTGATCATTTGATCTTCCCTCCTTTTTTCTTTTCACCTGTCAGAATCATAACAGCAACCATAGCGACGATCAATACCACACCGATCGTGGAACCCATGCCCCAATTCTGCGTTACTAGAAAATGCTGTTCGATCGCTGTACCTAAAGTAATCACTCGATTTCCACCAATCAAACGAGTCAGCATAAAGAGAGACAGAGACGGGATAAACACTGCCTGTACCCCACTTTTCACGCCATTCAATGACAAAGGAAAAATCACACGACGAAACGTTTCAGCACTGTTTGCCCCCAAATCTCGACTAGCACTGATCAAGGATGGATTCATTTCCTCCAACGCATTAAAAATCGGCATGATCATAAATGGCAATTCGATATACGCTGCCACAAAGAGAAAGCTAAAATCTGTAAACAGGATTTGCTGTGAACCGATACCCATAAAAGTCAAAAACTGATTGATGGTTCCGTGCATACTGAAAATCCCAATAAAGGCATAGGCCTTCAATAGTAAATTTACCCATGTTGGCAAGATGACCAGCATTAGCCAGAGCTGCTTATGCTGCAATTTTGTCAGGAAATACGCTGTCGGATAGCTGATCAGCAACGTCACCAACGTAATTAAAAAGGCATACCAGACAGAGTTAAAGGTCATGGCAAGATACGTGCCTGAAGTAAAATACGTTTGATAATTTGCTAATGTAAATTGCCCATTCATATCAAAAAAGGATTGATAAATAATCATCAAGACCGGTGCGATAACAAAGAGCATCAACCACAGGGCATAAGGAACGGAATAAATACGACGAACTGTTTTCATGTCCTACCTCCTACTCTTCATAGCTTTCAAGACGCGCATCAAAGTCTTCTTCCGACTCGTTGAAACGCATCACGTGGATATCCTCCGGTTCAAAAAACAGCCCGACCTGTGAGCCTTCAACTGCTTTTCTTGTGGAATGTACAACCCACTCATTTTGGTGTTCATCATGACAGACGATTTCATAATGAACACCACGGAAAAGCTGGGTATCTACGGTCACGATCAGCTTGCCTTTTTCCACCGTTGAAATCGTCAGATCCTCCGGACGCAAAACGACCTCTACCGCTTCATTCGGACGCATCCCGCCATCCACACATTCAAATCGCTTACCGACGAATTCAACCAAGTTATCCTCGATCATTCGTCCATCAACGATATTACTTTCTCCAACAAAATCCGCGACAAAATGGTTGATCGGCTCATCATAAATATCTACTGGTGTCCCGCTTTGAACGATCTCGCCTTTATTCATAACAAAAATCTCATCACTCATCGCCAAGGCCTCTTCCTGATCATGCGTCACGAAAATAAACGTAATCCCCAAACGTTGCTGCAACTCTCTCAGCTCATATTGCATAGCTGTTCGCAGTTTCAAATCCAGCGCCGAAAGCGGCTCATCCAGTAATAATACCTTTGGCTCATTAACAATCGCTCGAGCAATCGCCACTCGTTGTCTTTGACCACCGGACATTTCGCTGATTTCTCTTTTTTCATAGCCAGGCAATTGAACCATTCGCAACGCATCCATGACCTTTTTTTCGATTTCAGCTTTCGCCATTTTTTTGATTTTCAGTCCGAAAGCCACATTATCAAAGACATTCATATGCGGAAACAACGCGTAATCCTGAAATACGGTATTTACCGGGCGTTTATTGGCCGGCACATCATTGATGCGACCGCCGTCAAAGTAAACGTCTCCCTTGCTGACATCTGTAAAACCCGCCAAAATTCGTAAAATCGTTGTTTTTCCACATCCGGAAGGTCCAAGTAATGTATAGAATTTCCCTTCTTCTATCTCAAAGCTGACGTTTTTCAATACCATCTCATCATCATCATACTGTTTTACTACATCTTCAAATGAAATAATCGTTTTTCCCACTTCTTCATTCCTCCTGATCAAAGATAAGATTCAGTCGCCACGATCAGCACTCGGCTTTTCCCTTTTGACTTGTTTTTCAATTGATGAGGCTCTGTTGCCTCGTAATATATTGCCTCACCTTTTTTTGCTGTATGGCTGGCTTCTCCAAGAACCAATGAGACAGTTCCTTCTAAAACAAAAACGAAGGTTTCTGAAAGCGACGGTTCAAAATTCTTATACTCGCCATCCTTATCAAACGTTAATAGAACAGGCTCCATTTCCTTTTCATTCGACTCCGGAATCAACCATTTCAATTGGTACCCGTTGTCCTCATCAAGATAATAGGTACAGTCTTGCTCGCCATAAACAATTTTTTGTTCTACGCTATCTTCACTAAAGAAGTCCTCTGGTGTAATTCCTAGAACCTCAAGGATATTGAAAAAGGTCTCCATAGATGGGGAGCTTAAATCACGTTCAAGCTGGGAGATATACCCTTTTGTCAGGTCCGTCCGCTCACCAAGCTCTTCCTGTGTCAGATTTTTTTGAATCCGAAGATTCTTTAGCTTCTCACCAATCTCCATTCAGTCACCTCATCTTGCTTCAAATTCATTAAACTCTCGCTAAGTTTACTAATACTAAACAAGGAGTTTAATTTTACCTTTTTCCAGTATACGGACTTTTGAAGAAATAGCAACCATTTTTTGTAATAAACCGCTGATTTTTTTTTAGAGGGTCTATAAGGAAGAAATGAGGAAGAATCCAACAAGAATGTGATATGATAGTACCAATAAATCAATAATAACTTGGAGGTTCATTATGGAAAAGTTTTCTGCACTTCTTATTCAAGAAAATAATGGGGAAATCACGTACGATATTCAACAAATTTCGCTGGACGACCTATCAGAAGGGACTGTCCTAATCAAGACAGAGTACTCTTCAATCAACTTCAAAGATTCTCTGGCTGTTATGAAAAATGGTGGGGTGATCAGAAGCTACCCCATGATTCCCGGGATCGATGTAAGTGGAACGGTTGTTTCTTCTGATGATCCTCGCTTCGCAATAAATGATAAAGTATTAGTCACTGGTTATGGTCTAGGAGTCACTCATACTGGTGGATTTTCAGAATATGTTCGTGTACCAGCTGAATGGGTAGTTGCACTTCCTGAATCCTTAACAGAAAAATCAGCTATGATCATTGGAACTGCTGGATTTACTGCGGCGTTATGTATTGATGCCCTGGAAAAACAAGGTCTTTCAGAAAATAAAGAAGCTCGAATTCTCGTGACCGGTGCATCTGGCGGTGTCGCATCATTAAGCATTGCTATGCTAAAAGGATTAGGCTATAAGAATATTACTGCATTGACCAGAAAAAGAGAGACAATCAGTGAGTTGAAACAGTTAGGTGCTTCAGATGTTCTTTTACATGAGGAGTTTATGCCGGAGAAAATACGCCCACTAGGAAAACAGCTGTTTGATTTTGCAGTTGATACCGTTGGTGGTGATACTTTGGCAGCTGTTTTACCTTTGATTAATTATAGTGGAGCTATTGCTGCATGTGGGAATGCTGGCGGGCTTGGGCTAAACACAACTGTCCTACCATTTATTCTACGCAATGTTGCTCTGCTCGGTGTTGATTCTGTCAATGTACCAATGGAGAAGCGTCAATTAATCTGGGCACGTCTGGCAACCGATTTGAACATCACAGATCATGCGCTCATTCATGAAATCACTCTGAATCAAGCGCCAGCAGTCTTTGACTCACTACAACAAGGTCAACACATTGGTCGAACGATCATCAAGTTTTAAATAGGGAGTTGGAACTATGAATATCCTCATCACAGCAGGTGGAACATCAGAAAAAATTGATAATGTTCGTTCAATTACCAATCACTCTACCGGACGTTTAGGAAAGGCAATTGCCGAAACTTTTCTAGTTCAGGGACATCATGTCACTTATCTGACTACACCTTATGCAGTCAGACCGATAGCAACAGAACAATTAATCATAGAAGGAATTGAGACTACTGAAGAATTACTGGCGAAAATGACACAGCTGTTAGCCACTCAAGTCTTTGATGGTATTGTCCACAGTATGGCTGTCAGCGATTTTTCCAGCGAAACCAGTATCACAGAAGAAACACTGATTCAAGGATTAGCTGCTTCGCTAGCACAGCAGCAGGATTTTAGCACGGCAGGTATAGAAAAAACAATCAAAGCAGAAATTGATCAATTAGGCCGACAACTGCAAAAAGAGAAGAAAATTTCATCCAATACAGAACGCCTCTTGCTTTTCTTGAAGAAAAATCCTAAAATAATCTCTATGATTCGGGAAAAACAGCCAACAGCTGTTTTGATTGGATTCAAACTACTCGTAGGCGTTTCTGAAGAAGAATTGATCAAGGTCGGTCGTGCCACATTGGAAAAAAATCAATGTGACTTTGTTCTAGCTAATGATCTTGAGACCATTCATGGTGAAACACATCATGGCATCCTTATTCATGCAGACGGTCAAACAGAATCAGCAGAAACAAAGAACGACATCGCGCAACTCATTGTAAGAAACGTCGAAGCGAAAGGAGAAAATCACGAATGAAAACTATTTTACTTGGTGTTTCCGGAAGCATCTCCGCATATAAATCAGCGGATATCACCAGTCGTTTCGTTAAGCTAGGTTATGCAGTCGAAGTCATCATGACAGTCAACAGTACGAAATTCATCACGCCGCTTACGTTACAATCCTTATCAAAGAAACCCGTGCATACAGAAGTTATGGAAGAGCTCTATCCTGAGCAAATCAATCATATTGAGCTGGCCAAAAGAGCTGATCTTTTTCTTGTTGCACCTGCTTCAGCAAATATCATCGGAAAGCTGGCAAATGGGATCGCTGACGATATGCTTTCAACTGTGGCGATGGCCTTGAAAGAAGAGGTTCCTAAGCTGATTGCTCCTGCCATGAACACATACATGTATCAAAATCCGATCATGCAAAAAAATCTGAATACATTAAAAGGCGTTGGCTATCAGGAAATTGAGCCTAGAGAAGCCTTGTTAGCATGTGGCGATTTTGGCCGAGGCGCTTTAGCTGATGTAGAGCAAATCGTTAACGAAGCTAACAAAATTTTATCTCTATAGGTTCTATTAACACGTTCCTTATACAAAGCCTTTTAAAAAGCCAGTTGTTTCATCGAGTCTATATCATAAGGAGTTCATCAATGACTAACACAAAAAAATTCACTTTAACAGCTATGTTTTTAGCTATTCTTATTTTACTGGCTTCCGTACCATTCTTAGGATTTATCCCGATTGGGCCAATCAATGCAACGACTATGCATATTCCTGTTATCATTGCATCAATTATTCTTGGTCCTAAGCTAGGAGGATTTCTAGGAGGCGTTTTCGGTATCATCAGTATGATCCGAGCAACAGTGATCATTTCTCCTACTTCGTTCCTTTTCTCTCCGTTCATTCCAGTGATTGGAACGGATCAAGGAAGCTGGAAAGCCATTTTGATCGCTGTTATTCCAAGAATTCTAATCGGTGTCATTCCTTATTTTGTCTATAAGCTGTTTCGTAAACGAGCAGAAAAGAATGCCGGCGTCAAATCTATCGGGCTTTTTATTGCCGGATTCAGTGGTGCAGCAACAAACACAATCTTAGTTATGGGTGGGATTTTTCTGCTTTTCAAAGATGCTTACGCCCAAGCAACGGGTATCGGACTTGAAACAGTCTTCTCTGTTATTCTAGGCGTTGTGTTCACTAGTGGATTGGTGGAAGCGATCGTTGCAGGCTTTGCAACTGCGGCAGTTACAGCTGTCTTGTTGCGATTAACAAAGACGAACGCAACCCAGAAGCTATAAAACAGAACGAACATTAGGAGTACGAACAAAAATAAAAAAGGGGCTGTGACATTAGTATGTCTTAGCCTCTTAAAACCGGATAAAACGGTGTTCCCGAAGTAGATTCTTCGACAATAAGGTGGAAATCCGCAAAAATTTATGGAACAATTTTCGGAATTTCCACCTTATTGCTTGAATCTGACCACTTCTGTCACAACCTCGTATTACTTTCCTTTTTTCAACTTATATGCAAACTCACTTAGTTTAAACAGCAGCATGTTAGCCGGCAAATCAAATTCACCGATAAACTCATTGATCGTTGGATTGAAATTGGATTTGAACTTAATCAATCCATCATTTAGACTACCTTCCAAGCCGCCCATATTACAGGACTCGCAGCCTCGTTCAAAGCATTCATTGATAGCTTCAAACCAGGTAAGGTAGGCTGGCATGTAACGCTTGTAGTGCTCATCCATTCCGGCATAAAGAATTTCACTGGTGGTACCAAACGTAACCG
This sequence comes from Enterococcus sp. 9E7_DIV0242, assembly GCF_002140975.2. Classification (NCBI taxonomy): domain Bacteria; kingdom Bacillati; phylum Bacillota; class Bacilli; order Lactobacillales; family Enterococcaceae; genus Enterococcus; species Candidatus Enterococcus clewellii. The sequence continues at coordinate 4,242,211 of NZ_CP147247.1, read as the reverse complement.
CCAAGGCCCCAGCTACGATTGCCTTGTCTCCTGATTTTTTCATGCTTTCTTCTAACTCTGCAAGTTCTCTAGTCAATGAAAATTCCAGCTCTTCCAAATTATGACGTTTCTTCACTTGATTCTCTTTCAAATTCGCCATATCCTGTTTGTTCTTTTCATGTCTAGTCTTTGTTTCTTCATAACGGGCTTTTAAGTCAACTTCTGCCAACATAATAAATGACTGTTCCGGATAAATATCCATCAGTTTCTCAAAATAGTCAGCACTCCTAAGCAATATCTGTTGTCGTTCAGTTGTCAGCTTGATCATTTCAGCAAATGCCGGAACTAATTCCTTGCCGCCCTGACGTACCACAACACCCTTTTTCTGAGCTTGTTTCAGCATCTTCTTCGTGCTTTTCGACAGCTGTTCTTCGCTAAAGTCTTCCTTATAGATATTCGCCTGAAAACGAGGCTGGATCGTCGCCGACATTTCCATCGTCAAGCCTTGGTATTTAGCACCAGAGGACGTGATATTGTCTATAATCATTTGAGCTTCAGGATTCTTTCTTTCTTCACGATCGATCAGAATGTCCTTATAGATAACGGTTGGGTCCATTTTTACAAAAACCGCACGCTTTTTCTTCCCAAACTTTTTCAGTTGCTCCATAAAGAAATCAACCAACTCTTTATCCGTATAATCCATGATTGGACCACGAGGCGTGTATAGGAAGGCAAAACCTGCCGGCAATGGTCGAATAAGAACCAGACTGGAAGCTACCAGCTTCCCTTCTTGATAGACACCTACGATTTCTGATCCCCAATTATCTTTGACTTTCGCCCATGAAGACGATTGTAGTAAATTACAAAGCGGGTGTTTTTCCACAAAGGCATCATGCTCTGCAGGCGAAACGCCAATTTTAAACTCGTACATTCCCATATCCTTCCCTTCAACTATCCTGTATATTTTTCTGACAGCAAAAAAGATCTTGGCTGGCAGTTTTCTTCATCAATTGATATTCTCCACAAACATTAATTCTAATCCTTCCTACCTGATTTGTAAACATTACAACACAGAAAAAGAAAATCAAATCGGTTCCTTATACTTGTTCACGCTGAAATCCACTCAGAATAGATACAAAAACGCCAACAATGCTGCTAAATTGCTCACATTGTCGGCGCTTGATTTTCATTAAATACGTGATTCAAAATGGACTGCTTTGTTCAAGAAATACATCAAGGGTGCAGATAAAGCCATGATAATAAACTCACTAAAAGCCAAAAAGAAATACGTTGGCCAGAAGCCTTCTGTCGTCCCACCTGTATTTACCAACATGACAGCGATAAATACCATCGATACAGTAAAGAACAGGGTGTTCAATACCAATCGTAGTTTTTCATTTTTCACCTTATTATAGAGCAGCGCCGTCAGTCCTAAAGAGACCAGAGTCTGAGCGCCTCCATAAAGAGCATCGATTACACCATAGCCAAAGACCAGGTTATAAAAAATCACACCGCCTAGTACGCCCCACATCAATTTACGATTAAAAACGACTAAATGATTTAAGCTTTCCGAAATTCTGAATTGGATCGGTCCGGAAGCCACTGGAGCAACAAAAAGTGTCAGTGCCAAATAAAGAGCCATAATCATTGCATTAAGTGTCAATGTTCTCAGTTTTTTGTTCGGTGTTGCAGATGTTTGCATTCTATCTCCTTCTTTCTCCAAGTTTTTTTACTGGGGATGGTTGATGAACCCAGGCTGCTGAATGAGGAGGAACTAAAGGTATTTCCTTGAAATTGGAGAAGAAAATACATTGATTATTCCACCTTTGCAACGGCATTAATACTATCATCGCACGCATTCTTTGTCAAACATCTCCTCTGTGTTGGAACAATAGTGGCCATCCTCAAATTCTACATAAAAAAGAGACGTGACATTTCCATGTCTCATCTCTTAAACGTAACAAGTGTTCCACTCTTTCTATTTTCGAAGAAACGAAATGAAAGACTCATTCCCGATCCTTTCTATTGAATAGCTCTCCTGCCTTCTTAAGATATTTTTATCTACCTCGATCTCTTAAAATTTCGGTCCTCTTCTCATATAATGCTTTCAATATACTCCTTTGGATACATGGTCCGTTTCGCTATCTCTTCAACAGCTATGCCTTGTGCCAGGTAGTTTTTTATGACAGAATCCATTGTTTCTGCTATTTCGATAATATTTTTGTCCAAATCATAAATTCTCATTGAACGCTGTCCCCATGGATACTCTCTGAGCACATGCAAGAAAACAACGCTGTCCGTTTCTCTCATTCTCTTTTCCCACTCACTAATATCTTCCACTTCAAAATATAGCTGAAAGTTGTGTGCTCCCTGCAAACTTTTCAATGATTTACCAACAATTTTTTCATAATTCGCTTGTAGAGTAAGTCCATTTTCAAAGGACACATGCTCGCCCATATCCATCGTGATTTTCTGCTGCAAAAGATTTTGATAAAAGTCTTTTGCCTTCTCCATATCCTCAACAATAAGTAGTATACCGCCAAATTTCATCGTTCATCTTCCTTTCTTCTATAGCTAAGTATAGAACGGAAATTTAGCAACTTCACTGTAAAAATCGGACATCTTTTTTCGATAGTCCTGCGGGGTAATCCCACAAACTATTTTGAAATCCTTGATGAAATGAGAACTGTCGTAATACTCGAGCTCGTTTAGAATTGCTGACAGTGATTTTTGAGGATCATTCAGCAGACGTAAGGCATGATTGACCCTAACAATGCGGGCAAAGGCTTTCATGCTGATGCCTAAATGCTCATTGAAAAATCGATTCAGATGTCGGTCGCTATATGAAACAGCCGTAGAAATTTCTTTTGAAGAAATCATGCCTGATTTTTGGATAATCAGATGGATGGCAGAAGTCAATGCAGACGGATAGTTGGTCTGAATACTTTCAGATAACAGTTTTTCAACCTTCAAAAATAGAGCCTCTGCTGACTCTTCTTTTAAAAATAATTCTTTTATTTTTGAATCAACGAGAGGATTCATCTCGGATAACGAATGAATCTCATTTAGTAAATCCTTTTGCTTCACACCGCTAAATGGGAAAAAGCCGGCCGGTTGAAATTCAATAATGAAAATAACCTCACACTTATTCGCCAGCTCACCAACAATTCTTGATTGCGTAGTTGCACCGAAAAGCATGCTATGCAGACCACTGTCATTATAGTAATAAACCAGAGTCACACTTCCATGCGGCAGGATCGTATAATTATCAGAAATACTTTCTTTATCTGGAAAGGATAGTGTAAAGTTGGAAATCCATTGCCTCAATGATTCATTTGGTAATACATACGCAAATTTGTCGTTTCCATCAATAACATCTCTTTCAGCACTAATTGAATGAAGACTGTTTTGTTTTATCATACACGTCCTCCACTTCTTCTTCATACTTTGTATAGGGACCAACACAAAATTTATACAATTATTGTAGCATGATTAGATACCAGTAAAAATAGACACAGTTCTTATTGGAGATATTTTTCGGATACCTTATCTGCATCAAATAGAAAAAGAGTCCAGGACATAAATAATTTCTCGGACTTTTAGCATGCCTAAATCCGAATAAATGGTGGGTCAGAAGCAACTACTAGCAGCGAACTGCGTCGATGTCCGCTCAATACTCGTAGGCCCTAAACTGCGACGAGCCACAAGCGAGAATGCATCAGTGGTAAACCACTGTGTTTCAAGGCTCTTCGACAATAAGCCAAAATTGTTGAGAATCACTAGTTTGTACGCAAAATAGATGATGAACAACACCTACTTGGTCAACAAAAATTTGTGATGAGGCACCAAGTAGGAATCAATCAACATCGGAATGGAACATCCCGTGTTTCTCTTGTCATTTTCGTAAATTCCGCCTTATTGCTTAGAATCACAGTGATTGCTCTTTTGAGCAGAACAGATGATGAAAAGTACCTACTTTTGGTGCTTGAAGCTAACCGCTTCTGTCCCAACCTTTTTCCTCTGGTTACACTACTTGTATTACTATTTCCGCTATATTTACGACTGAAAAATCTTCTTGAAAATTATGCAGAATCAAGCAGAAAGCAGGAACTCTTTACACTCTCACATCATTTGTAAACTGTATTGGTAATAGCAGTATGATATGCTAATGAAGGTAATGCATGAGACCAATTCAACGCCGATTATTTGTTGTCTTTTCACAAATATTTTTGAAGGATACCATAAGCAAATCAATAACGTCAGCTGCTACTTTTTCAGGAGTTTCTTGACACTGATCAGCCAGCCAAACTTCAAACACGGCATGAAAAATCCCCCGTGTCATATAATGGATCACTATCAAATGCTCTTCAGCTGTCAGCTCTTGAGGAACAGCTGTTAAGAAATGTTCATAGTAGCTAGTATAAAACTCTTCTAAAAACACTGGGTCATTTTTTATCAAGAGTTGGATATGTATATGGTGCTTCTTTATATAGTTGATATTTTTCAACGCATTCAGATACAACAACTCACGTGTCTTGGCATCTGAATATGATTTATAATTTTTCAAATAATCTGTATTCTCAGCAAGAATTAGTTTAAATGACAACAAAAACTGTTGCTTGATTGTTTCTAAAACATCATATTTATCAGTAAAGCAATTATAAAAATGAACACGGCTGATAAATGTTTGCGCAGCAATTTGTGTCACAGTAATCTGCTCTATTGGCCGATCAACTAAAAGCTTCAACAACGTAGCCTGAATGGTTTCTTTTGTATTACTTGATAATAAATTATTCATAAGTGCCTCCAAATTGATTATTTTACAGATGTTCAGCTGGATAGTCAATTTGAGAAAAAATTCAAAGGAGAAAAAAATGAAAAAGAATGGACTATTATTGGGGGTTGTTACACTGATTATTACTTTTGGATTAGCAGCTTGCAGCAGCTCAAACAGTAAGTCAGAAACAGCAACATATGTAATGAATCAAGATGAAATGAACCATGAAGCCACATTCACACATGTAGGAGATAAGCTAACAAAAGTAGATCAAACAATGGAATATCCACTCTCTTATTTTGGTGTTGAAGATGAGCTTACAGATGAAATGAAAGAACAAATAAACGAACAAATCACTTCACAGTATGGTGAATACGATGGCGGTGAAGGAACTTCCCTAAAAACAACCTTTACAGAAGACGCGCTCCGTATCGAAATGTCTTTAGACTTGAAAAAAGCAGATAATGCGGCAATCAGTTCTCTTATTGTAGGCTCTGACTCAACTAATATTAGCTTCGAGCAAACCGTAGCAGATTTCGAAGCACAAGGATATACTAAAAAATAACACCTAAGCTTTGAAAATAGTGTTCATTTCCCGAGAAATAGACCGAATAATCTCAAAAATAGGAAGAGCTATTTTGGGATTATTCGGTCTATTTTCAAGATGTAGCCTGCGATTACTCGGCACAGCTTAGGTCCTATGAATGCTAGTTCCACTTTCAATTTTTTTAGTGAAACTGTATGCAGAGCAACACGTAGAGAAGTTGCTTTTGTGTTTACGATTCTTACTTCATTGAAATTCTCGAAACACAAAGAGACTGGAACACCATTTATTCGGTTTCAAAAGTACTAAAAATCTGGGAATTTAATTATGTCCCAGACCGATCCTTCTATCGGTTCCGCTAAAATTACCTATTACTTTAAGTTTTTTTATTATCAAAAAAAGTCCCATCTATCAACCTTTTTTTCGTACTGGCTGATAGGTTTCATTTCCTCATTCTGTTTTTTTCATGCTATACTTGATTTGTACAAAAGAAGAAAAGGGTTACATTTGCGTTTGATGTTCTCAAGCAATAGCTTTCTTACAGTCGTTTGATTTGTGAAAATTTTGAATGGATCAGAAGGAGATGAATCTCACCATGAATATGTATGAAAAAATTTTAGTCGCCGTTGATGGATCGAAAAATGCCGAGCTAGCTTTGAGACATGCCGTTGCACTTGCTGTAAAAAATGACGCCGAGCTGTATATCCTATCAATTATTGATGAAAATGCCATCAGTCATAGCTCTTTCGCCTTTTCAAAGGTTCTAGCAGAAGAAAAAGAACTGGTCAGAAAAGAAATGGAGGATCATGTCGATTATGCAATTGATCAAGGACTGACAGCAGTCAAGCCAATCGTTGAAATCGGAAATCCCAAAGAATACATTTCTTCCTCTGTCCCAACGGAAGAAAATGTTGATTTGATCGTTATTGGTGCTACCGGAAAAGGTCGTCTTACAGAAAATGCCATTGGTACCACAACCAATTACGTTGTCCAAAATGCGCCATGTAATGTGCTGGTCATCAAAGAATAAAAAATCAGTCGCTACCCAAGCAACAAGGGGTAGCGGCTGATTTTTCATTTTCTATTCCGAAAGATAGCGCAGCGCGTATTGCACATGGTACTCTGTTGCATACGCTAACCCATCCTCATCAATATCAAATTGCTCATGATGATGGCCAAACTGTGTGTCTTCATTTTTTAAATTACGCGTACCCACACGACCATAAACGCCCGGTGCTTTACTCAGGAAATCAGCAAAATCATCTGCTCCAAGACTTTTCGGATGAGCCTTGATCACATTTTCTGCTCCAACGATATCAGCCGCCACAAGTTGCGCGAGCTCTGTCGATTCTTCTTCATTAATCAATGGACCTGCTGCATCATAAACAGAGAAATTAGAAATCTTTGTACGATGAGCCTCAGCAATTTGATTGGCTATTTCCTCCACACGCTTCAAAACAAAGGCCCGTGTTTCATGGCTAAACGTTCGCACCGTTCCTTCGATTTCTGCATGGCTTGCAACAATATTGTATCGCGTCCCGGCTTTGATCACACCGATTCCGACTACTACTGTATCCAACGGAGAAACCTCACGCGCCACAATTTTTTGTAACTCCACAACAATACTTGCTGCTGCTAATGCAGCATCTCGTCCCACATCTGGCTGAGCTACATGGCTACTGAACCCTTCCACTTCAATCTTGAAAATATCACATGACGCATTTGTAGGTCCCGGCGTTGCGACAAGCTTGCCAACCTCTACACTAGAATCTAAATGAATCCCAAATACTCGATCGACATTTTCTACAAATCCCCCATCCACAAATTGACAGGCCCCTGCACCGATTTCTTCCGCAGGTTGAAATGCCAACAGAATTTTTCCCGAAAAATCCGCTTGACGACTCTTCAAAATTTTGGCAGCACCTAACAATGCGGCCGCATGCCCATCATGTCCGCAGGCATGATTCAAGCCCGGATTTTTAGATTGATATTCTTTACCTGTTCGATCTTCTAGCTCCAATGCATCAATATCCGCACGAAGCAAAATTGTTTTTCCCGGTTTATTTCCTTCGATTGTGCCCAGCACACCTGTTTCACCAACTGCTACATAAGGGATAGCCAATTTAGTCAGCTCTTCTTTTATTTTCTTGATTGTTTCATATTCTTTCAGGCTTGCTTCCGGATATTGATGAAAATGTCTGCGTAACGCAATGACCTCTTCTTTTCCTGCTAACACATCTTCTCTGATACTTTTTTCTACAGCTATACTCATTGTCTGATTCCTCCTGATTTGTGATTAGTTACGTCCAAATGTTTCCCATGCTGGAACACTTGATCCTTTTGATGTCTCTTCGATAACCTTCTTTGTTTCCTCCTGTTGATAAGCATCAACGACTTTTTGATAAAGCTCATTTTCTTCATCTTCTTTTCTTGCAACAATGATGTTAACATAAGGCTTGGATTTTTCATCGACTGGCTCCAAGTAAATGGCATCCTCAGTTGGAACAAAGCCGGCATCTACAGCCATTCCACTATTGATGACTGAAGCAGCTACATCTTGTAATGCTCGCGCAGTTTGAGCTGCATCCAATTCAGTGATTTTTAAGTTCTGTTTGTTTTCTGTGATATCGTTGACTGTTGGTATTTGCTGTTTCTCAGGGTCTACCTTGATCAGTCCAGCACTTTGGAGTAATAACAATGCCCGTCCTCCATTTGTTGTATCATTTGGTATAGCGATTTCAGCTCCATCCTCAAGCTCTTTGACATCTTTGATTTTGTCTGAATAAATTCCTAATGGTGCGCTGACCGTATTCCCAATGGAGACGAGATCAGTTTTATGCTCAGTATTGTAGTTATCTAAAAATATCTGATGCTGGAAGGAGTTTAAATCGATTTCCTTTTCAGCTAAGGCTGCATTTGGTTGCGTATAATCAGAGAATTCGATGATTTCTAAATTGATATCCTCATCCTTCAGGCGATCTTTTACCGATTCCCAGACCTCATTATTCGCTCCGACAACACCTAATTTGACTGTTTCTGTTTTATTACTTTTTGCACTTCCAGATGAACAGCCCGCCAATACCAATCCTGCTAATGCAACTGCTGCTAAAATTTTCACTGTCTTTTTCATATTATTTTCCTCTTTTCTTTAAATTAATGAGATGTTCGCTTGATTAATTGATTACTGATAAATTGGCTTAGAAAAACCAGAATTAAAATAATTGCTGTGGCTGCAATCGTAACATCTGTCTGAAATCGATTATAGCCTCTTGTGATTGCCAAGTTTCCGAGGCCGCCAGCCCCAATTGCTCCCGCCATAGCTGTCAAACCAATAAGATTGATTACTGTTACTGCAGAAACTCTGATAATACTAGGTAAACCTTCAACTAGATAAACCCTGAAAACAATCCCCAAAGGACTCGTTCCCATCGCTTCTGCCGCTTCAATGATGCCCTGATCGACCTCCAACAAAGCATTTTCTATCTGTCTGGCAAAAAATGGTGTTACCCCAACGATTAGTGGTACTAATGCAGCAGTTGTACCAATCGTTGTTCCTGCTAGAAAACGTGTGATTGGTTGAATCAATGCTAGCATTATAATAAATGGAATAGACCGGCAGACATTGATGATCTTTTCTAAAACGCTGTACAGTGCTTGATTGGCAAATATTCCTTTAGGTGCTGTTGTCACTAGAATAACGCCTAAGAGGATACCTAAAATTCCTGCGCCCAACGCTGTCCAGAAAACCATATAGAGTGTTTCCAATGTACTGTCGATAAATTCTTGTTTCAACTGAAGAACGTTAGGAAAGGTTGTTTCTAAAAATTTTTGCATATGTGTACTACTCCTTTATTATTTTCTATAATTTGGTACTTCGGATTATTCTTCCTGTTTTTAAATCACCCGAAATGCTCGTTCTACTTGATTTTCTTGTACGTGTTTTAATATAGTGACCTTTACTTGTTGTTCTAGGAGGTAAGCTCTAGCTTTTTCCCGTTGTGTTTCTTCTCCTGAAAGAACGACGATTAAACGGCCGATAGGCACTTGCTGTACAATTTCTACATTCCCATACAAGATGTTTGTTACGACTTGATAATTGCTGAATAGCTGTGCAATCAACGGTTCACTCGTTTGCTCTCCCACATAGGATAATTCCACTAGCTCCTCATGCTCGGTTAAATTCGTTAGTGTCGGATGTTCAAGAATCGTTTCCAACGCTTGATCGATATGAGCGGCCGTCCGAATAAAGTCTTTGGTCAATTCTTTTTGTGGATCGCTGAATACTGCAACAATATTGTTTTCTTCAATGACTTTTCCATCTTCCATCACAGCAACTCGGTTACAAACTGCTTTGACTACCTGCATTTCATGAGTAATCAAAACAATCGTCAGACCCAACTCTCGATTCAGTTTTTTCAACAGATCCAAGATTTGGTTGGTCGTCTTTGGATCAAGCGCGCTGGTCGCTTCATCACACAGCAATATTTCCGGATCATTTGCCAAGGCTCTGGCAATTGCTACCCGCTGCTTCTGCCCACCGGACAGCTGGCTAGGATAGGCTTCCTGTTTTTCCTCTAACCCAACCAGCTGCAGCAACTTCTCGATTTTCCCCTTTCGTTCTTCTTTTTTTAACCCAGAATATTTCAGGGAAAAATCTACATTGTCAAAGACTGTTCGTTCATTCATCAGATTGAAGTGTTGAAAGATCATGCCAATTTTTTTACGTTGCTCTCGCAATTGCTTTGCTGAAAAACTTAGCAGATTTCGACCATTGATAATGACCTCACCACCACTTGGCCGTTGGAGCAAGTTGATCACACGAACCAACGTACTTTTCCCCGCACCAGAGTAGCCAACGATTCCGAATACGTCACCTTTCTCGACAGTCAGAGAAACATCCTTCACTGCCTCTATCTTTTTTTGCTTTTCCTGAAACGTCACATTTACTTGTTTTAACTCGATCATATTTCTTCACCCCACGATTTATTCAAGAGCTGTTCGTATACACCGCTCACTGTTGACTGTTTGTTGCGCTTTTTCAATAGAAAAAGGCATCCTCAAATGCACAAAAATTTGTACACTTGAGGACGCCTTCTGCGTGTTACCACCTCACTTCAGTATTTATTCACATAAATACACTTATCAAGTACGACAGCTAAATCGCTGTTTATACTCTAGCACGATAACGGGTGCCCCCGTCGCCGCCTTATGGATTTCTCCACTCGGAGCGCTGCTCAATGGCCATTTTCCATACGTCCTTCACCGCCTGTTCTCAGCTTTCACAGGCTCTCTGTCTGATGCTTTTCGTATGTACTTTCCATCTCTACGCGTTATTCTTTGATTTATTTTCGTCGCTTGTCCTATTCAGACAAACAAAAAGCCCTTCTACTGATTCATCAGTAAAAGGGCGAAATAGTCGCGGTACCACCTTTTTTTGAAGCAAATCACTTGCTTCTCTCTACTCAAGTCATGTTTTAACTTGCTGCATGGATAACGGGTGCCGCCCGAAGTTGCTTACCTATCAACAACTTTTCCTCAGAGACCATCTTCAGCCTTTCTATCTTATCTCTTTTCACCAACCAGAGACTCTCTAAAAAGATAAACCAAGCTTACTCTTCTCGTCAACAGATGTTTTATTAAGTGTTGATTAGTATTTTATAGAACTTCTTTTAGATTGTCAAATACTTTCTTAAAGAAAATTCCATTTTATCTTCTTTTGTTTTTAATCCATCAGAAAAATTGATTTTCATGCTGAATGTTTGGCTGATGATACTGAGTCTACTGATTAAGCATAAACAACCGATTTTAGACCAATGCGTTCAATGCCTCTACTAATAAACGAATGCCGCTAAAATCCTTTGTTACAGCTGCAGTAGCTAAGCTTTCGCTCAAAAGATACCCTACTGTTTTTGTAGCTGAGCTGGCAGTCAGTAGCGGTGAATGTTCTGTCCTTTTGACAAACACATCGGTTATTCTCTTTTCCAGTGTATAAAAGCTTGGTAACGGCTTCCCCCGATTGATTGAAAAAAGTAACGAAAGTACGGTTGCTGATTCCATGTTTATCAGCTTTGATATACTCTGAAAGAAACAAGTATAGTCCTTTCGCACAAGAACATTGGGAATATCTTTCAATAATGTAGCCAGATAGCTTTGATTGATTCCATCTAAAAAGTCATATTTATTCCTATACCATCCTAAAAAATCTTGTTTGCTAACTTTAGCGTGCAGTAATATTTCCGCCTGAGACAGATGCCAGAAATCCTTTCGAATGACTAACCATTCCAGAGTCTTTACTATTTTTTTCTCTACTAAAAGTCGCTCCTCACTCTGACACAGCTCCTGTTTTTCGATAAGCTCAATCATGAAGCTCTCCATCTGGATCTATCAAAAGGATCGCAATATGACCACTATTTTTCATCTCTCTTTTCAATGATCGAAAACCATCCAAAACAACAATTGAAAAAACCTTTTTCAGCTTGACCGCAACGCCCATAAACAGTTGAATCAGTCTGTCATTAAGATTCCCATTTATGATCAATTTTACCTTATGCTTTGACATTATCCTTTTGACTTTTTCAATGTTCGCAGCCGGATTGCTCAAAAGCTCTTTCCATGTGATAAAATGAATGATGACAGACGATTGATAACCTAATAAAACATCCGTTACCGTTTCTTTGTTCGTTGATTGCTGCAGTCTTTGCTGAATGTAGTCCTGAATATTTTTCATTGTCTACTCTCCTTTCAGGTGCGTTCATGCTATTCTATTGTCAGCAAACGTACGTCATCTAAATAATAGAGTAGGTCGCACCTCTCTATTCAATTGAAAGTATAAGCCTTCAAGTCACTTGAAGGTCAAGAGGGAGTAGAAAAATTATGGAAGAACAAACACTTTATACTGTCAATCAAGTGGCTGGATTGTTGCATCTTCCCAGTTCAATGATTCGTTATTGGGACGACCAAGGACTGATCCATGCTATACGACATCCTGAAAATGGGTACCGTTTATTCTCACTGGAAGACATCATTCTGATCAATGACATTGATTTCTACAGAAAATTGGGTGCACCAATAAAGCAAATCAAGGACCTTGAAAGTAAAACAATTGATGAACGATTTCAGCTGTTGGAAAAAACAGAGACCATGCTTGCTGAAGAAATTCAAGCCTTGCAGCAAAAACAGGTACATCTGCAGCAACGAAAACAACAACTCATTCATTTGATGAGTATGCAGAAAATGAAGCCAACTAAAGCGGAACCTGTCATTTCCCAAATCATCAAGGTAGATATCGATGATCCTCATCTCAGTAATCAACTCTTGGAGGACTCTTCAAAACTTGGCATCCTCTTAAATGAAGCTGGACAACGCATCGACTATGGCTATGCTGCTGAAACTAGCAACGAAGAGGAGCCTCTGCTTTGGCAAAAAGATACCAATGCCGTTCTATATTATGAGTTTTTATTGGTCATCGATCAAGAAGAACACGCATCTATCGAAACAATAAAAAAAGAGATTGTTGATAAAAATCTGATTCCCGGTAAAATCATCGGACAATACTTGATGAGCGCAGCAAATGAGAACACAGAATACACAGAGTATTATCGCGCTTGGATTGAAGCACGTCCAAAAGAAGAAAAATAAATACGCAGAACGACTCGAAGCGGTTGCTCTTCGAGTCGTTCCGTTTATTTATGTTGATTTAGACCAATAGAGGTAATAGGTAGCTTTTAATAACCTTTCTTCTATACAATTAATTTCCAGTAAATAACTCTCTATCTGACCAGCTGGTAACCATCAACCACAGAAAAGCAATGAAAATCACTACGTACAAAAACAGCCCGATTGGATTTCTTGGATTAAATGCCCAACCAACTCCAAGTGTCTTAGGGACAACTATTGGAGAATGCCACCCGCTATTCAATGCATCCTTTGGAATGATGATGAAATATCGAACGACGGTCAAAATGTATAAAACGGCAATCAAGATAACTGGTAACCAATTTGCCGTAAAATTGATTTTATCAATCACCCCCAGTAAAAAAAGCAGCCCGATGATTCCAATCAGTAGCCCATCTAAAACCTTTCGTTTCTTTATTCTTCGTAGCAATTCCGCATCTTCATTCATTTTTTTCATCAGATGTTCATCTCCTTTAAGTAGTTCATCTAAAGAGATTTCATAGTAATCACTCAACTGAATAATCGTTGGAATATCCGGATAGTTCCTTCCTACCTCCCAATTTGAAATAGTTTGTCTGGAAACATGGATCTGATCGGCTACCTCCTGCTGCGTCAAGCCCAACTGTTCTCTTCGATTTTTCAATTGTTTTCCTAGTGACATTCCTATGATCCCCTCTCATCTCAAACTTAAATAAATAACATCCAATTATCAAGCTAATCATACTTGCAGAAGCAGAAATACGCAAGCTCGAATCTCAAGCATCCCTCTATAACAGTCTTTATAACAAAAAAAGACCATTGATAGTCACCAATGATCTTCTGAAAAAATATGATTCTCTATAGTTATTTTTACCAACTGATCTAATAAATAGAAACACGTTTGAATCGGAAAGCGGCAATTATCAAAAAGATGACACTCAATCCCAATGATAGAAACAGCGGCAACTGATCACCATTAAACAAACCGCCATTTTTTAACCCCTCTGTACTGACTTCGATCAGCTGTAATGGATTGGTTTTAGCTAGAGACGGGAAAATATTGACTATAAATAAAAGAATCAATAAAACAAAGCTGAGTAATAAACCGCCTTGTGCTTTCGGAAGTAACACCTGTCCCAAGTTGGCAATTGAGAGAAACAGGATACCGAACACACCTAGTTGAAGCAATTGAAAAATCAAACCAGAAAAATTTTGAGTCTCCCCAGGAAACAGCCAGAGATTGTATAGATACGTGATAGCAAAGGAAAGAAGTAAGCCGCCCACCCATAGAAGCGCTTGATAAATGACCTTCGCAAACATCGCCGAATTTCGATTGATCCCTTTGGTTACTAACAGGACAAGCGTGCCACCGGTCACTTCCTTCCCTAATGCATTCCCAAAAGTAATCAGAAAAATGATCAAGGTCATCTGACTATGATTGCTAAAAAATTGCAGCCAACTATCGTAAACACTTGGATCAGGCAAACGAATTTCAATTCCATCGGTGCCGCCTAAAGCTTGAATGATTTCTGGAAGTAGTTTCGCTGTAACTGAGCTGGCTAGTCCAAAAAGGACAAAAACGGTAAGTATAATGAATAAGCGATAGGTTCGAAACGCTTCAACTGCTTCTTTTTTTAATAAAACAAGATGTCTCATGCACCTGTCACCTCCATAAAAATCGATTCCAAGGTTGGTTCTAATCGAGTAAATATCTTTGGAACAATCTGTTGCTCATTCAAAAATGCCATCAATAGTAAG